>CANFXV010000005.1 GCA_947451115.1 Bacteroidota bacterium | reverse complement strand
AGCATCGTTAAAATAAGCAGGTACAGTAATCACTGCATCTGTTACTTCAGTGCCTAAATAATCTTCTGCAGTTTTTTTCATCTTCTGTAAAACCATTGCAGAAATTTCTTGTGGTGTATACATACGACCGTCTATATCTACACGCACGGTGTCATTTTCACCTTGTACAATTTTATAACTCCAATGAGACTTCTCTTCAGTAATCTCATTAAAACGACGACCCATGAAACGCTTTACACTTGAAATAGTGTTTTCAGGGTTTGTGATAGCTTGACGCTTAGCAGGATCTCCCACTTTACGCTCGCCATTTTTTAAGAAGGCTACTACCGAAGGGGTTGTTCTACGACCCTCGTCATTAGCGATCACCACTGGTTCGCCACCTTCCATTACCGATACGCAACTGTTGGTCGTACCTAAGTCAATTCCTATAATTTTTGCCATAATGCTTGATTTTCAATGTTTAATTACACTACTATAGTCAATCTTTATGCCATAATGGGTAAGCCTGCCTAGAGGTGCAAATTTGTCATATATGGCAGTAAAAGCCTTATTTTGAGGGTCCTAATTGACATATAAAAGTCTAAAATGAGTAGAAAAGGCAGAAAATGAATCTAGATGACCACTTAAACTAACTAAAGAATCGGCTTTTCAGTACTCTTAAAGGTGAAATTCTTCTGGCTTGTATAGCTAAAAAGGACTACAAAAAATGTAGTTGCAATTTTTGCCATTGTTGGATACCAGCTGAAATAATCAACAAATAGCTTCAAAAAGCCATAATTAAGAAGCACACAGCCTAAAACCACTATAAAGTACTTCATTAATTGTTTTCGCTTGGTTACCGTGGTTTCTTGAAAAACCACATACCTGCTTAAATAAAAGCCTATGGGGAAGGTGATACAGAAACTAATGATAAAGGAAGCAATATGTGGGCTAATACTTATCCAGCCAATATGGATGAGCTGTTTGTGTAAAATGTAATTATAGGCCACAAAAAACAAACTGATGTCTAATATCGTATTCGCACCACCACAGGCAGCATATCTGAAAGTTTTTAAGGGCATCATTTTCTTGAAAATTGGATAAAACCAATCGATTAGCTCAAGAATTAGTTTGCTAATAAAGTTGTGTAGTTTCAACATCTATGCGCTAAGATAATCTTAATTAATTACTTTTGCCAAAGGCAAGCCCATTTTATGAATTTGATAACTAATTTAAAGGAAAGCACAGCAGCTAGTTTACAAAGCTTATATCAGGTAACAATTCAACCTGATCAAGTTTTAGTGAATGCAACAAAACCTGAATTTGAGGGTGATTATACGATTGTGTTATTTGCTTTTGTAAAACAATTAGGCAAGAGCCCAGACATAGTGGGCAATGAATTGGGTGCAGCCATGCAAAAAGCCTTACCAGGAATTATAACCAAGTACAATATTGTTAAAGGATTTTTAAATTTTACCATTAGCAACGACTATTGGTTGGCGTATATTACAAACCTTAAGCCCAATGAATTAATTCCTGCCATTACAAAGAAAAGAAAAATTATGGTGGAGTACTCCTCCCCTAATACCAATAAGCCTTTACACTTAGGCCATTTAAGAAATAATTTTTTAGGATGGAGTATTGCAGAAATCTTAAAATTACAAGGGCACGAAGTGGTGAAAACTTGTATCGTGAATGACCGTGGCATTCATATTTGCAAAAGTATGATTGCATGGCAGTTGTTTGCGAATGGTGCCACACCAAGTTCGACCCATAAAAAAGGAGATCATTTTGTAGGAGATTACTATGTCAAATACAATGATGCCTTTAAAGCCGAAGTGGCAGGATTAGTGAGCGGAGGCATGAGCCAAGAATTGGCAGAAAAAGAAGCTTCCATATTTAAAGCGGCGCAAGAAATGTTGTTGAAATGGGAACAAGGTGATACCGTTACTTTAGACTTATGGAAAAAGATGAATGCCTGGGTCTACGAAGGCTTTGATGTGACTTATAAAAAAATAGGTTCTGATTTTTTCAAAACTTATTACGAAAGCAATACTTATTTATTAGGGAAGGAATTGGTAGAAGAAGGCTTAGCGAAAAAAGTATTTTATCAAAAAGAAGACAGCTCGGTTTGGATAGATTTAACTGCGGATGGATTAGATGAAAAAATTGTACGTAGAAAAGATGGCACTTCCGTATATATGACACAAGATATTGGCCTAGCTCAATTAAAACAAAAGGAATTTAATACCGATGCTAGTATTTATGTGGTTGGTGATGAGCAAAATTATCATTTCAAAGTGCTGAAATTAATCTGTCAGAAACTACAACAACCTGCTGCGGATGGTATTTACCATTTAAGTTATGGTATGGTGGAATTGCCAACTGGTAAAATGAAAAGTCGTGAAGGTACCGTGGTAGATGCAGATGATTTAGTAGACGAGATGATTGCTATTTCTAAAGAAAAAACAGAAACCTTGGGCAAGGTGGATGATTTTACCCCTACCCAATTGACCGAATTGTACAATACCATTGGTTTAGGGGCACTTAAATTTTTCTTACTAAGAGTGGATCCTAAAAAGAAAATGATTTTTAATCCAGAAGAGAGTATCGATTTTCATGGATTCACTGGCCCATTTATTCAATATACCCATGCCCGTATTAAAAGCATATTAAGAAAGACAGGCACTACCGTATCCCTTACTCCCAATGAATTGTTGCCTTTGGAAAAACAATTGGCTATTGAACTTTCTAGTTTCCCGGCTGTAGTGAATGAGGCTGCCGAAAATTTAGACCCTTCAAAAATTGCCATTTATACTTTTAACTTGGCTAAATTATTCAATACATTTTATGCCGAACTTTCTATCGCCAATGCAGAATCGGATGTAAAAAAACAATTGCGTATTCAATTAGGTATTTTAACAGCGGCTACGATTCAAAAAGCCATGAGCGTGCTAGGCATTGCAGTACCAGAACAAATGTAATTGGCTTTTACTAAGATGGATGGCTTAACTTCTTTTCAACTTAGAATTATTGTACACTTCAGGTGTCTCCTCTTCCAAACCCCATTGATTCAATAATGCATTCATTTGAGCTGTTGGCAAGGAGGCTTTTTCATAATGGCCAGCATTTATTTTTTGACGCATCGCCTCGTAAATACTGACAGCACAGGCCACAGAAATATTTAAACTTTGGATGATGCCCATTTGAGGAATAATAAAATTCCCATCGGCTAATTTTCTAAACTCTTCCGTAACACCCGCATGTTCATTACCAAATACCAAGGCCACTGATTCCGTAAAATTAATTTCATGTAAACTCACCGCATCACTGGACAAATGGGTGGTCAATATTTTAGTAAACTTTTTTCTTAAGGCATCCACACATTCCTCTAATTGATCAAATTCATGAATGGTCAACCATTTCAGTGCACTACTACTGCTTCTGTACCCCCATTTTTTATGTCTAGGAATTTTAGTGGTTAGTACATATACCTCTTGTATTCCCACTGCATCACAGGTTCTCATTACGGCAGAAACATTGTGTGGATCCTGCACATTTTCCAATACCACAGTTAAATTGGATTGACGTTTACTCAATACTTTTAATAATTTCTCGGTACGTTCTGGTGTCATACTTATTTGTTAAATGGCATTTTAAATTGCACCCCTAAACCAGGACGCGTTAATGGGGCAATTTTACCAATATTATTATTAAATCTATACTCTAACCCTACCCCATTTAATTGGGTCATTAATAAAGGGCCATCCATATCTACATAATCCAATTGAGGTAAAAATTGAGCAATGGCAGCAGAACCAATTACATTTTCATTCATAGAACCCATCATAATTTTTAAGCCCAAAGCTTTGGCTTCTTTAATCATTCTTAAGGCCGGCGTTGGCCCACTGCATTTGGTTAATTTAATATTGATGCCATGAAAATAATTCGCAGAGGCAGCGACCTCTTTTTCAAACACACAGGATTCATCTGCAAATAAAGGCAAAACTGATGTCGCTTTTAAATGCGCCATCCCTTCCCAATTGTCTTTAGCCAATGGCTGTTCTATTAATTCTACCCCTAAAGCAGCTAAGGCTGGAATTTTTAGCAATGCTTCTTCGGTAGTCCATCCTGCATTGGCATCTACGCGTAATGGAGCATTGGTATGCGCACGGAGTGCAGTAATCATTTCAATATCATAATCGGTACCCACTTTTATTTTATAAATGGGCCAAGGATGCGCATTCATTTTAGCTACCATTTTTTCTATTGAATCAATGCCTAGCGTATAATCACAAATAGGTATAGGGGTATTTTCATTCCAAGGCGTATTCCACATTTCATGAAGCGGCTGCTTTTTCATTTGTCCGAATAAATCCCAGCCTGCCATATCTAAAGCACAAACTAAAAAAGGATCATTGGGAAATAAATGATGTAAAAAATGCCAAAAGCGTTCAGGATCAATCAAAGCAAATTTTTCAATTAGCTTTTTTTGCTTTTCTAATTGTTCCATCATATGTTCAACTGTAACATTATAATAAACAATCGCAGGTGCCTCCCCGTAACCTACCCAATTGCCCAAAGACAATCTTACCATCAAACTAGGTTGATGGGTCTTGGTCCTACCATTGGAAATTGTAAATGGATATTCGAACGCTAATTTTTGTTCCCAGAAGTCGAGTTGCACAATTAAATATTTTAGCTAAGATACAAAACAGCCCTATTTAGCGACCACTTTCTTTGATGGCAAGCGCCCATTCTTTATTAAACTTATCCTGCGTCAATAAATCTTCTAAACTTAGATGCATGCGATACCTCCAATAATGCTTGGGATTGGCTGGAATATTGATTCTTTCTTCATTTGGATCTTTTCTTCTAATCACTTCATCTATCCCAAAGAAATCTTGTAATTGAAAAATAGCCCACATGGAAGGGGAATACAAATGTTGTAATAAAATGGCTTTATTGATCCATGGCTCGCAATACAAAGGGGCATCTCCCATCTTCCCTAATTCATCTTTGTAAAATTGCTGTGTTTTTTCTTTGTTTTCTTCCCACCAACCTCTAATGGTACTCGTATCATGTGAAGAAGGGGTAACCACACTTAAATAGGGTGCATCTTTGGGATGGAAGAAGGTGGTATTGTTTGCTTTAGGCATTCTTTGTACTTCTAAACTTAAAATACCTAATTGTTGCATCACATGCGGAACGCTTGATGGAACCAATCCTAAATCTTCTCCGCATATAAGCATATTGGTGGCCAATTTTAACATCGGCAATTTTTGCATGGCTTCTTTTTCCCAAACTTGTTCTTGTCTATGAAAGAAGTAATTATAATATAAATCTCTCCATACTTTTTTAGTTTTCTCCTCCAAGTATTGGAAAGAACTTGTACTTTCTATATTAAACCTAAAATGATAAGCTTGCGTATCTGAGGACGCTATTAACAATACATTGCTTATTAAATTAAATAAGACATTCTTTATTTTCTCATGAAAATCATCCTTAGGTAGTGATAAAAAATAGGCTTCTACTTGTCTTTGTGTCTGAAAAGCAGGTAATAAATCATAGAGGCCCTCACCTCTACTTTCTAAAAAATTGGTTTTGATGAATTCATTGTCCTGTCCTACCAATTGGTATAAAATAGCATCATTGATGAATGGCTTGGTGAAACGCTGCCTATCGAAAGAAACACCATTACTATTAAATTCATGTATACTCACAGGGATGGCAGGAACAAAATGTCCCATAATTCCATCTATGGCATGCATCGGAATACTCCAAATTCTAAAAAATCCTAAAATATGATCTATTCTAAAGGCATCAAAATAATAGCTCATTTGTTCAAACCTAAGTTTCCACCATTTAAAATCATCTGCAGCCATGGCTTCCCAATGATAGGTAGGGAAACCCCAATTTTGTCCTCTTACTGCGAAATCATCTGGTGGTGCACCTGCTTGCATATCCATATGAAATAAATCTGGATGCTGCCATGCATCAGCGCCATATCTATATACACCAATAGGAATATCCCCCTTTAAGACGATGCCATTTTCATGTGCATATTTTGTGGCATTGCTCAATTGCAAATGCAAATGGTATTGTACAAAATAATAAAAAGCAATTTCATGATAGGTACTCGCTTTGGGATTAGTTAAGCTTTCAATAGCCGCTTCATTGTATTTGGCATTCGTAGGCCATTGATTAAAATCAACCGTCCCATGTAATTCTCTTAAATAGGAAAATGCGCTATAAGAAACCAGCCAATGCGCATTTTGACGATAAAATTCATTGAAACCAGTGGACGCCAAATCATGCTTTCCATTTTCATTGTATAAAATCCTTAACAATTTCCATTTCAAATCCATCACTCCAACATAATCTACCTCTGGCAATGCATTCAAGGATTGCATTAATGTTTCATAGGGTTTTAAAATTGACTCCTGCCCTTTCTTTAAGAGGTCTTGGATTCGAATAAACATGGGATGCAATGCAAAGGCGGAAATTCCTGCATAGGGATAAGAATCCATAAAGGTATGTGTTGCAGTCGTATCATTCAATGGCAACAATTGAATTAGTTTTAAGCCAATTGTTTTAGCCCAATCCACCAATAGTTGTATATCTGTAAATTCTCCTACGCCAACACTTTGATTTGATTTTAGAGAAAACACAGGGATTGCAACGCCTGCCCCTTTCCATTCTGTATTACTTAAATGTACAAAGCCATCATTGATGATGACCAATTTATCTTTACCAACATTTTCATACAATACCCTGTTGTTGTCAGATTCAAAATTTACAAAAACTTTTTTGACTGTATCGTAAACGCCATACTTATAGACAAATGGAAAATTACATTGATTTAAATTCAAGCTAATTTCAAAATATGGGGTAGCGGCAATCTTAGTTAAAGGCAAAACTTTTGTTGAATCCCAAGCGCCTATCAAAGGGTTTTCCCCAATAATGCAAATAGTTTGATGAGCTGCTAACAAAGGTGCTTTTACCCTAAAGATATGGGTGGTACTTTGTTCCAACCCATTTGATGGTTTTTGAAGGGTAGACTGTTTTAATAAAACATTGGAGAATGGTTCAGTATAAAAAACATTTTCTACATAACCGGCATAATTCCAAGCATCTAAAATCACTAACTCACTATTCCCTATTTTATTGGGATTAAAACATTTATCATTTCCCCAATCAAATACTTTAGTCCCATCTGTATTTTTTATAAAATAATGGTAAGTAATTAATTCATCATTAGGTGAGGTATTCCAGCTCAAATGCAAAACCCAATAGTCGTCGTTTAAATAAACCAGTGGGCGGGCATTTTCTATTTGACCATTGCCTAGTAAAGGATGATTGCCGTAAACATAAATCTCCTGGCCATAGGTGGTTTGGTATTGAAGATGAAAACTGATCTTTTGTAACTTAGATTTTATTCTAATATTCCCCTTTTCCTTCTTCATCAATGCCTGTTTACTTTCTTCAACTCTTTGCATATCAACAATTTATCCGATCAATCGTTTATTTAACTTATGAATACTTGATTTTAACAAGTGGATAAAGATAAAATAATAAAGTGTAAATAAAACACATTAACTTGTTTTTTGTGGAATTGATAGAAGGATTCGTATATTTATGTATTCTCTTTATTATCAGTCGATTAGGAAAAAATAATGGATAAAATAGAAATTTACACCGATGGTTCTTCTCGTGGCAATCCAGGCCCTGGCGGATTTGGTGCCCTATTAATGTGGGGTGATAAAGTAAAGGAAATAGCCGAAGCCTATCGAAAAACCACCAATAACCGAATGGAATTATTGGCCGTCATTAAAGCCATTGCTGCCTTAAAAACTAAGGAATTGCCTATTCATATTTATACTGATAGTAAATACGTGGTTGAATCTGTCGAAAAAAAATGGTTGGACAATTGGATCAAAACAAATTTTAAGGGTGGTAAAAAAAACAAAGATTTATGGTTACAATACCATCAGTTGGCGGCATCCTATCGTGTAAAATTCCATTGGGTAAAAGGACATAGTACCAATAAATACAACAACAGATGTGATGAGTTAGCTACTATGGCAGCAGACAATGGGCCATGGAAAATAGATACTGAATTTGAAGCAAATGAATTGCTCAAATAAAAAAAATAGTTAAATCTAGATGGCTTTGAACTTAGGTACCAGCAATCTAAAGGCACCAAACAATACCCCACCAAATACTAAAGTTCCAGCTACACTGTATGGATAAAATGGCAAACCATCAACCATGGTTTGAACAAATCCGGTAAAGTTAAATGCATGATGATAGCCACCCCCTTGTGCCCAAACTAAACCATTAGACACTATAAAATAAGCTGTTGGTGCAGCTAAAAAACCAGTAATATATTTTGAAAATTGATTGCGCTGTAAACCAAAACCAAATACTGCGGTACCAGCAATTAAAACATAGTTTAATAATTGACCCTCATAAAAACCTTGCATTGGACTTAAATGCAATTGAAACAATACTTGATACAAAACATCTGAAATAAACATAGATAAAATAGGCAACAAAAATGCATATTGTTTTTTTGTTGCAAACAATGAACCACCAAATAAAGCGATGGCAATTTGAGGTGCAAAACCATATGGTCTGCCAGGCAGAACACGGTATAAGGCACTAGTGGCAATCATGATTACAAGGGCTACTATTATTTGTTTGTTCAATTTCATCTTTAATTTATTTATTGGTCTTTGAAGTTTTTAGAAGCTTCTTGACAAAAATAAGGGTTCAGCCTTAGATTATTTAGTATTGATTTTCCTCAATTGTGAATAAACCTATTTTGGCACGAAAGACTTGAACAAAACCGAGGGCTGCTTTGCATGTATAGTAAGCTTTGTATCGGCTGTTAAGACAGCAGAATCGCCTGTTTTCAGGGTCAATTGATCCACCATAACGGCCCCTTCGGTGACCAATAAGATCTCTAAGGAATCTGTTTTTATTGTGGAAGATTCACCGGTATTTAAACTAATTTTTGTTAAACCAAAGTCTGGGGCAGCAGATGGATAATTTATTTCATTTGCTTGGATACTATCCCCTTTTAAAATCTCAGGATAAGTAGGGACAAAGTTGATATGTTCCAACAATTCTTTGATGTCCACATGTTTACTTGTCAATCCACCTCTTAACACATTGTCGCTATTGGCCATTAATTCAATATTTTGACCTTCTAAATAAGCATGCAATAAACCTGCCCCTTGAAATACCCCTTGGTATTTAGGTACATGCACAATGTTTAAAATATAAATGGAAAAAATGCCTTTGTCAATATTAGCACTTGGTATTCCATCTGCATAATATTTATGGGCCCAATAATGTGGATCTAATTTACCAACGGTTTCATTTTTTACTGCATCTGCAGCTTCCTGCAATAAAGGTTTTAAAATTTGATCTGAAACTTCTATGGGCAACTGCATAAAAAAGGTATACAATTGTTGATAGTCTACCCCTTTGAATTCATTGATTAAAGAACGCAATGGAAAATAAGATTGCAAACGCGTCTCTAATTCAGCAGGTGGAAGGAAACCATGTAATAACCAAAAATCACTCAATGCCACCATGAGTTCTGGTTTATGATTTTTGTCTTTGTAATTGCGATGACTGGCATCTAATGGAATGCCCAACTTTTGTTCTTTATCAAAACCTAGGACTGCGTTTTTTTTACTAGGATGAACTTGTATACTCAACATTTTAGCCACATCCAGCACTTTAAATAAATAGGGCATGGCACTAAAAGTTTTATACGTGTTTGCCCCTAACCACTTTTGAGGATTTTCATTTACTAAACTAGCTAAACTGATCGCCCCCTGTTCTGTCTCTATCATCGAAGCCGCACTTGGATGCGCCCCCATCCAATACTCTGCATAAGGCAGATGGTTTACATTTTCAATGCCCATCATGTTTGGAATGAAACTTGTGCCTCCCCAATCATAATGCCTATGCTTTCCTTGTAATTTATACGCTTTTTGCATTGCTATAAAAATACGATGTTTAAACTAGATTTAAAATCTAAAATGAAGAATAAATGAACAATAAAGATACTGGGATTTTTGGCGAAAATATGGCAGCGTCCTACCTAACTGAAAAAGGCTTTGAAATATTGTTTAGAAATTGGCGCTACAAGCATTTGGAAATAGACCTCATTGCTAGCAAAAATGGTTTGTTACATATTGTTGAAGTCAAGACCAGAACTGCCATTGATTTTGGCTATCCTGAACAACATATCCATAAAACAAAGATGCAATTTTTAAAAAATGCCGCAGCCTTTTTTCAGTATGAACATCCCGAGTGGAAATACTTACAGTTTGATGTAGTATCCATTTTTCTGAATGATAAAAAACAATGGGAATTATTTTATATAGAAGATGTTTATTTTTAAATAAACTAAGGCATTAAATCCTGCATCTTTTCTACCATTTTATAAGTAGCAGGGCACCATTCTATATTTTGTTTGTGCACATGCATGTAATCTGTCATTTTTCTTTTGGTCAAATGCGGAAAGCCTGAACAATCTGCAGGTCGAATTGCATAAATAGAGCACTTATTTGTTTTCAAATTTAAAAACTGACAAGGCTGTGATTTATTTAACCAGTCTTTGTCTTTTTTATCAAATTCTAACCATTTTTCTTTAAATGCGGCAGGCGTCATTTCAAAATGATGGGCAATTCTTTTAATATCAGTAGGGGTAAATGTGGGACTCATTGTTTTGCAACAATTGGCACAACTCAAACAATCTATTTCTTTCCAAACTTCAGGACTAAGCTTTTGTGTAATTTGATCTAAGCCTTTAGGTGTTTTTCTTTCCAACTTTGACAAATAGGATCTGAATTGTTTAGCATTATATCTAACTTTTTGCTTAAATGACCTTAAATTTACTTTCATATATAGTTTAATCTGACGCGAAATAATATCATTAAACTATAACTATCAAATCTATTTATTCAAACATGAGCTGGGAGATCTATAAAAAAGGGTTTAAAGCATTTTTACAACTTGAAAAATCTTTAAGTGACCATTCTGTGGAAGCTTATTTAAGAGACATCGACAAGTTGACTATTTACTTAGATACCAATGAAAGCAAACTATCCCCCGCTGATGTTACTTTACAGCATTTACAAGCCTTTATTCAAAGCATAGGTGCACTAAATCTTGCGCCCACTTCACAAGCCAGAATTATCTCAGGCATTAAATCTTTTTTTAAATATTGCATCTTGGAGCAGATTTGTACAATCAACCCAACGACTTTATTGAATAGTCCAAAAACCAGAAGAAAATTGCCTGATGTTTTAAGCTTTGATGAGATTGAACAATTGATTGCACAAATTGATCTTAGTAAACCTGAAGGTGGTCGAAATAAAGCCATTTTAGAAACTATGTATAGTTCCGGGCTTAGGGTAACTGAAGCGATTAATTTAAAAATTTCTTGTTTACATTTAGACGTTGGCTTTATACGGGTCATTGGGAAAGGCGATAAAGAGCGGCTGGTTCCAATTGGCGCTGATGCCATTAAATATATTAAGTTATACAAGGACACCATTAGAGTTCATCAGACAGCTGCTAAAAATTACGAAGACATATTATTTCTAAATAATAGAGGAAAGTCCTTAAGCAGGGTAATGATTTTTTACATCATCAAGGCTTTAATTTTAAAAACTGGTATCAAAAAATCCATCTCTCCCCATAGTTTTAGACATTCTTTTGCCACCCATTTGGTCGAAGGTGGAGCCGATCTGAGAGCCGTTCAGGAAATGCTGGGTCATGAAAGTATTACGACCACAGAAATCTATACGCATATCAATCGAGAATACCTCAGAGACACCTTGGATCGATTCCACCCTGCCTTTAAAAAATAACCTAAAATCTGCTTAAGCTATCTTAAAATCAATTAGGTTTGTTGTCTAAAATTAATCAAATGAAAAAAATACTTTTTGTACTAGGTACCATTTTGAGCTTAGCTGTAAATGCACAAGTTAAAATGCCCGCTGCCAGTCCTACGCAAACCCTAATACAAGATTTTGGTTTAGGTAAAATTGAAATTGTTTATTCAAGACCAAGCTTAAAAGGTCGTGCCGTTTTTGGAAAAGGAAGTTTATTGGCGCCAACAGGAATTGTATGGAGAACTGGTGCAAATGGTGCTACCAAAGTAACTTTCTCTGATGCGGTAACCATTGGTGATAAAACTTTACCAGCTGGTTCTTATGGCCTTTTTACTATTCCAGGTGAAAATGAATGGACTATTATTTTAAATAGCAATTCAAAAGGTTGGGGAAGTTTTAGTTACAATGAAGCAGAAGATGTGGTACGTGTAAAAGTTAAACCTGAAACTACAAGCAACAGTACAGAGACTTTTACAATTGGAATTGGTGAAATCACTCCAGAAACTGCCGCTATTTACTTAAAATGGGGTAAAACATTGGTGGGTTTTCCAATCAAAACGGATATCAAACCTGTCATCCGTAAACAAATAGAAGCTATCACTACTGGAACCGCTGTAAAAGAAGGCGCTTATCAAGATGCTGCCAATTTCTATTATGATATGGATAAGGATTACGATAAAGCCTTAGTTTTTGTAGATAAAGCCATTCAATCTGCGCCTAATGCGTATTGGTTGCTTTTATTAAAAGCAAAAACACAAAAAGCCTTGGGAGATAAAAAAGGTGCTAAAACAAGTGCCGAAGCTTGTATTAAATTAGCTGAAGCTGGAAAGAACGCAGATTATGTTCGTTCTGCTACAGAGTTGATTGCTTCTCTATAATTACAGAAATAGTTGAATATTAAAAAGAGTCCCGAGAATAACTTGGGACTCTTTTTTTGTACATTTGCAAGTCCAATGCGGAGGTGGCGAAATTGGTAGACGCACTACCTTGAGGTGGTAGCGCCCATACCCGGGCGTGGGAGTTCGAATCTCCTCTTCCGCACAAACCCTGTCATAAAAATGACGGGGTTTTTTGCTTAGAAGCTGTGTCAAAAGCTTGCTTTTGTAAACAGATGAGAAGCAAAAAACACAACGATCCCGCAAAGCGGGATTGTTGTGAGGGTTTGAGTAAGCCACCCATTTAGATCAGCGAACGAAGTGAGCTAATCTAAATCTTTATTATATTTGTAACATGTCCAATTACAACGTCACCTGCCCAAAATGTCAACACAACTTCGAGCCTACCGATGCTATTAGAGAAGAAGTAGAGAAAGAATTGCGCGGTAAAATGACCGATTGGCAAAAAAAGAAAGAGGAAGAAACAAGCGCTTTATTAGCCGAACAAAAAACAAAAATTCAGAACGAACTTACAGAACAATTAAAAAAGAATATATCGGGCGAATATGAACATAAGCTTAAGTTGATGCAAGACAATGAAGCCAATATGAGCAAACAGGTGAATGAGTTCAGACAAAAAGAATTAGAATTTTTAAAACAAGTTCAAGCCATTCAAACCAAGGAAGCTGAATTGGAATTAGAATTACAAAGAAAATTAAATACCGAAAGAGAAAGTTTAAAAGCACAAATACAAAAGGAAGAAGCAGAACGCTTGTCTATCAAAGACCAAGAGTATGTGCTAAAAGTGAAAGAATTAGAAAAGCAATTAGAAGACCAACGCAAACTAGCCGAAGAAATGCGTCGCAAAGCAGAACAAGGAAGTATGCAAATGCAAGGTGAGGTTCAAGAATTATTATTAGAAGAACTATTGAAAACAAGTTTTCCTTTTGACCAGATCTCAGAAGTAGGTAAAGGTGTAAGAGGCGCAGATTGTATTCAAATAGTGCGCAATAGCCTTGGCCAAGAAGCAGGTAAAATTATTTATGAAAGTAAAAGAACCAAGGACTTTAACCAAGAATGGATTGATAAATTAAAGGCGGACATGCGCAGTCAAGGTGCAGACATTGCAGTGATTGTGACACAAACCTTTCCTAAAGAATTAGATCGTTTTGGTGAAAAAGACGGTGTCTATATTTGCTCTTTCCAAGAAGTTAAAAGTGTTGCCTTATTATTGAGAAATGCGATTCTAAAAATTCATGATACTAAAAAGAGTCAAGTGAATAAAGGCGATAAAATGAGTTTTTTGTATGACTACTTAACCAGCAATGAATTCAGCGAACAATGGAAAGCAGTGGGCGAAGGTTTTAGACAAATGCGCTCTAGTATTCAAAAGGAAAGAGACGCTATGGAAAAACTTTGGAAAGCTAGAGAAAAGCAACTCGAAAAAGTATTGTTGAATGCCATGCACATTAAAGGATCTATTGAAGGTATCGCAGGTGCTGATGCCATTCATTTAGATTTACTAGAGGATGATACTACAATTGGACTAGAAGAAGAATAACAATTTAAAGAATAATTAGTGATAACAAGTAACGCAGACATAATCATTTCCAAAATGATAGTCTAAACTTACATTGATTTTATTTCCTTTATGTAAAATTTCTGCTGGCACAGCTCCCCTATCTCCTTTTGTTAATTCAAGGATATTAAAATCCTTTGCAAAATCAATCCCCAATTGTTCATGCTTTTTATACATGGCTTCCTTGGCTGCCCATAAAAATGCTAACTGATTCAATTGATCCTTTTCATCCAACGTTGCAATCATTGTTTTCTCCTGGTCATTTAAAAATTTATGCGCCACTTTAGCAATGCGCGGGTGTATGATTTCAATATCTATGCCTACAGGTTGGTCGTCCACTGCACAAGCTGCATAACCCTTACAATGTGAAAATGAAAAATGAAAAGGCAATCCAATTAAGTAAGGCTTCCCATTATCAGCCATGACCAATTGATTCAAATCTGCAGCTGGCATCATTAATTTAAAAAGTAACCTAACGGCCAAATGTTGTGTCCTTCTTTCTTCATTGGCAATGGGAACAGCAAGTTGCACGTCAGTCTCAAAAAAAGACGCCGGTTCTTGAATAGACCAAATGGCTAGATTAGCTGTCTCGTTAATATTTTGTTGATAAAAGAAAGGCATTTTGAATTAGATTGCGGTCTGTTTTAAAGACCGAAATTAAACATAAATCGATTAAGATGATATTATCAGATTCACGCATACTCGAAGAAATTCAAAAAGGAACCATTAAAATTGAACCTTATGACCGTAAGGATTTAGGCAGCAATAGTTATGATGTTCATTTAGGCAAATGGTTAGCCACTTATGACAATGCTATTTTAGATGCAAAAGCACATAATACCATCACTTATTTTGAAATTCCTGAGGAAGGTTTTGTTTTAGAACCTACTGGCTTTTATTTAGGCGTTACTTTGGAATACACCGAAACCCATGCACATGTTCCTTTCTTAGAAGGTAAGTCATCTACTGGAAGATTAGGTATTGACATTCATGCCACTGCTGGTAAAGGAGATGTAGGTTTTTGTGGCTACTGGACTTTAGAAATTTCAGTAAAGCAACCTGTGCGTGTATACAAAGGCATGCCTATTGGACAATTGATTTATTTCCCAGTGGATGGAGAAATTGAAGTTAAATACAATCAAAAATCAAATGCTAAATACAGTGGCCAACCTGAAAGGCCAATAGAGAGCATGATGTGGAAGAATAAATTTTAGTTACTGCTTGCTTATTTTGAACGATAAGCCAAGGCCCATAACAACACATCATTGTAACTTTCAATACCATTTGACTGTTTGTTCCACTGTAGAAATTGATTGTAGATAGAAGTGGAAGCTGGTATTAATAGCCCTTGCCTTTCCAAGAAAAACAACTTAATTTTTTTACGGTCTTCAAGCACTTTAGGAGAAAGCAAATGCTTGTTTCTATCAATGAGTTTTTTCCAATTATCAAAATCACCCCTTTTGGCAACTGCAGTCAATTCTGCACTTTGTGCATAGGTGAACAACTGCAAAAGCATAGAATACTTAAAAACAGTATTTTGAGTTGATGTACCAATAACATAGGCAATGAAGTTGGCTTCTGTTTCAGAGGCATAGCCTAGTTGATGGGCAATTTCATGGCTGACGGTAAAGGGCAAGGTTAAAATAGGCAACTCTCCCCTAATAATGGCTTCTCCGGTTAAAGGCTGATAATAAGCCATAAAGCCTAAATAATCGCCCAAAGATGGAAAACTGGATAGCTTTAAGCAAGGTTGACGATAGTTTAAAAATGGATAAAGCGCTTTGATTTGATCATATTCATGAATAGCCTGCTTAAAAATCTGTTCTTTTGACAAATTTGATAAGGCCGAATCACTTAAATTTTCTCTGGTTTCGTTCAATTCCTTAATCAATTGAAGGGTTAATTGCTCTATGGCCACTTCATCATAACTATCCTTGAGGCTTAAATTAAATTGTTTAGCTGGACTGGCTTTTTGGTAGTTTAACCCCCAAAAGAGCATGAATAAAACATAGAACTGAACCAAGTACTTGGCAGATTTTATAGCCAGTTTTTTGGCTACAGCGCCTAAAGAATTAGTTTCTTTAAGTTTATTTTTATATTGAATTATGCTTTTTATAGTATTGATAATCAACATTATAATAATAAATAAATATAAATATTCCCCAAGGGCCTTTGGAGCCAAGTTACTCACCATTCTAAGGTGCTGGCTAAGCCATTGAAAAAAACCATTGGTATAATATTCAGAGACCCAATCTGGGAACTGGGAAGCAATAAGGATAACTAAGGCAAGTAGATACCAAGCCCAAAAAGCAAGCCTTTTAAGTAAAAAAGGCAATTGAAGGCTGGATTTAGTAGAATCGGACATGAATTATTATAATGATGTAAAAGTAGGATAAACTTTGTCTTTTGGTTGGTTTTTACTAACTTTGCCACCCTTATAAGTACGGTTATGAACCAAAACAGGGCTTACGAAATAGCATTTGTGGGTTTAAAACCCGGTTTACATGAGTTTGAATACCGTATAGAGGACAAGTTCTTTGCCGATTTTGGACCACAAGACTTTAGCAATTGTGCTACCACTGTTCAACTTAAATTAGATAAGAAACAGGGGTTTTTACAGCTGCATTTTGACGTGGATGGTGCGATCGATACCTTTTGTGACCGTTGTGGCAACCCCCTCACCGTTCAACTCTGGGATGAATTTAACTTAATTGTTAAATTAGTCGAGGACCCCATCACCATGAATAGTCAGGAAGAAGATCCAGATATTTTCTACATAGATAAGGGCGAAAGTCATTTTTCTATAGCGAATTGGATTTTCGAATTCATCAATTTAAGTATCCCCTTACAACATATTTGTAAGCTCAACGAAAAAGGTGAATCCACCTGTAACAAGAAAGTTTTAGAAACTTTAAATAAATTCAAAACCAACCAAATAGAAATCAACAACAAGAATATTTGGAAAGGCTTAGAACAATTTAAAGATTTAGAGGACCCCAATGAAGCGACCAATAATTAGAAACGAACATTAAATAATAAATTTTAAAACATAAGAGATGCCTAATCCTAAACGCAGACACTCGCAACAACGTAGCGCTAAAAGAAGAACCCATTATGTAGCTCAAGAAGTTACATTAAGCAAAGATGGTACTACTGGCGAAATCCATGTACGTCATCGCGCGCATGTTCAAGAAGGTAAATTGTATTACAAAGGTCTTTTAGTAAGCGAAAAAGCGCCACTAAAAGCTTAATTACATTTTAAGATGAATATTGGCATCGATATGATGGGTGGAGATTACGCTCCATTAGAAGCTGTTAAAGGCGTACAACAATATTTAGCAAAGTCTGAAAATCATATTTTTTGTATTGGTGATGAAATCCAGTTGAATGAATTGTTTCAACAACATGGACTTTCCTCACCATTTTTGCATTTGGTACATGCCTCCGAGGAGATCGGTTATCATGAACATCCTACTAAGGCTTTAAAAGAAAAACCAAATTCTTCCATTGCCATCGGTTTTAAATTATTGGCTACCGGTGAACTAGATGCTTTTTTAAGTGCTGGTAATACAGGCGCTATGTTGGTAGGTGCCATGTTTAGCATCAAGCCCATTAAAGGCGTTTTAAGACCCACCATAGCCTCTTTATTGCCTAAATTAAATGGCCAAACTGGTATACTTGTTGATGTTGGATTGAATGCTGATTGTAAAGCAGAACAACTGAATCAATTTGCTATTTTAGGTAACTTATATGCCAAACATATTTTAAATATTGAAAACCCAAGTGTCGGATTATTGAATGTAGGAGAAGAGGAAGGGAAAGGAAACCTATTAGCGCAAGCCACTTACCCACTGCTTAAAGAAAATAATGCGATTCGATTTATTGGGAACGTAGAAGGTAGAGATGTATTTAATGACAAAGCAGACGTCATTGTTTGTGATGGTTTTACTGGTAATATACTTTTAAAGACTGCCGAAGCTATGTACGATGCTGCGGTACATCAAAATCTACAAAACGATTCTTTCTTTGGTCGTTACCATTTTGAAAATTATGGAGGCACGCCTGTTTTAGGCATCAATAAGCCCGTAATTATTGGCCACGGTATCAGTAATGCCAAAGCCTTCTTGAACATGATTTTACTTGCAGAGAAAATGATTGAAACTCAGTTCTGTTCTATCATTACTAGCAATTTCGAAAATTTATAAGCAGCCCTGCTGATTCTTTCTACCTTTATTCTTTTTAATTAGCTTAAATTTGTCAAAGCAATAAAATGCTTTTACCCTATGTGGCTAAACAATATTTTAGAAACGATTGGCAATACTCCTTTAATAAAATTAAATAAGCTAACTGCCTCTATACCCGCCACTGTTTTAGCCAAGGTAGATTATTTCAATCCAGGCAATTCCATTAAAGACCGAATGGCTTTAAAAATGGTAGAAGTAGCAGAGGCTGAAGGTAAATTAAAACCAGGCGGTACTATTATAGAATGTACTAGTGGGAACACCGGTATGGGCCTAGCCTTAGTGGCGATTGTCAAAGGATATAAATGCATATTTACCACTACCGATAAACAGAGCAAAGAAAAAATAGACATATTAAGAGCAGTAGGTGCTGAAGTCTTTGTATGCCCTACCAATGTAAGTCCAGAAGATCCAAAAAGTTATTATTCAGTAGCAAGAAAATTAGCTGCAGAAATACCTAATTCCTATTTCTTCAATCAATATGATAATTTGGCCAATCGTCAAGCCCATTATGAAAGTACTGGGCCAGAAATTTGGGAACAAACAGAGGGAAAAATTACCCATTTAGTTTGTACAGCAGGAACCGGCGGCACCATTACAGGTACGGCTAAATATTTAAAAGAGAAAAATCCTTTGATAAAAATTTGGGCCATCGATCCAATAGGCTCATTACTCACCCATTATTTCGAAACAGGAATTGAAGATCATAGTTTTGTGCAACCCTATATTGCTGAAGGTTTTGGAGAAGATTTTATTCCAAAAAATTATGACATGACCTTGATTGATCATTTTGAACAAGTGTCAGATAAAGAGGGCGCACTCATGACGCGTCGGTTGGCTAAAGAAGAAGGCTTGTTCTGCGGTTATAGTGCAGGCAGCTGCTTACAGGGTTTACACCAATTAAGCCATCATTTAAAGCCCACAGACCTGGTGGTTTGTATTTTGCATGACCATGGCAGTAGATATGTAGGAAAAGTATACAATGACGAATGGATGCAAAGCAAGGGTTTTCTTTAACCCCTTCATTTCCAATCTAAAATGTGGGTATTCCCTCCATTTTTGGGGATTATTTTAGCCCTTCAAAAAGCCTAAGGCTAACATTCGTTTGGGGCATAAATGGTATATTTGCCACTCAATAATTAAACTATGAGCAAGTACAGAGCAGGTGTTTTATTTGGTAAAGAATTAGAAACTTTATACAACGATGCAAAAGCAAACAAGTTTGCTATTCCAGCTGTCAATACCACTGGAACCGACACCATTAACGCGGCTATTGAAACAGCTGCTAAAGTGAACTCTCCTATCATTATTCAATTTTCTAATGGGGGTGCCCAATTCATCGCAGGTAAGGGAATGCCTAATGACAATTTACAAGCCAATATTCAAGGAGCCATTGCAGGTGCATTACATGTGCACCAAGTAGCTAAATTTTACAATGTACCTGTTATCCTACATACCGATCACGCTGCTAAAAAATGGTTACCATGGATCAGTGCTTTGATTGATGCGGGTGAACAATATAAAAAAGAAAAAGGCCAACCTTTATTCAGTTCACATATGTTAGATTTATCTGAAGAAAGTTTAGAAGAGAACATTCAAACTTCTGTAGAATTTTATAAAAGAATGGCACCACTTGGAATGAGCATTGAAATTGAATTAGGGGTAACTGGTGGTGAAGAAGATGGGGTGGATAATAGCAATGTTGACAATGATAAATTATATACACAACCAGAACATGTAGAATACGCTTATACTGAATTAAGCAAAGTAGGTAATTTATTTACAGTGGCTGCTGCTTTTGGAAACGTGCATGGTGTATACAAACCAGGTAATGTTGAATTGAGACCAGATATTTTAAATAATAGCCAAGTACATATTCAAAAGAAATTAAACACCGCTGAAAAACCAGTCTATTTTGTATTTCATGGCGGATCAGGTTCACCACAAAATCAAATTAGAGAAGCCATTGGATACGGTGCCATCAAAATGAATTTAGACACCGATTTACAATGGGCTTTCTGGGAAGGTATCTTAGGGTACTACAAGAAGAACGAGGCTTTCTTACAAGCTCAATTAGGCAATCCTGAAGGGGCCGACAAGCCGAACAAGAAATATTATGATCCAAGAGTATGGTTGAGAAAAGGGGAAGAATCCTTCATTCAACGCTTGGAAATCGCTTTTGATGACTTAAACTGCATTGGCAGAAACGCTTAAACAAAATTTTAACACAGTCACCCTGCTACTTAAAAAGGGTGACTGTTTATTTTTTATAACTTCATAGAAGATAAAACGATTGCTTTACTATGAAAAATAGAGAAGAAGACATTGAAGTAAACTTAACTGGAGAAGAAACGGCTGCCTCTGAAGCAAGTAAATCTAGATGGTTTAAAAGGATTAGAAAAGGAATTACCACTTCTACCGCAGATAAAAAAGAAACTCCAGAAGGGCTTTGGACAAAATGCCCCTCTTGCAATCATATTTGCACAAGTACAGAATTAAAAGAAAACTTATTTATTTGTAGCAAATGTAATTTTCACCACCGCATTGGTAGTGATGAATACTTTGATATATTATTTGACGAGGCTCAATTCACTGAACTTTTTGATACCATCAAAAGTAAAGATGCACTCAATTTTACAGATTTAAAAAATTACCAAAAACGTTTGGATGAGATTCATGCCAAGACCGATTTGAAAGATTCGATGAGAGTGGCCGTTGGAAAAGTGAATGGAGAAGAATTGGTAGTTGCCTGTATGGACTTCGAATTTATTGGAGGTTCCTTAGGCAGTGTGATGGGAGAGAAATTTAGTCGTGCTGTAGATTATTGCATTGAACATCATCTCCCTTATCTAGTCATTAGTAAAAGTGGTGGCGCCAGGATGATGGAAAGCGCATTTAGTTTGATGCAATTAGCCAAAACAAGTGGTAAACTTTCTCAATTAAGCGATGCCAAACTTCCTTTCATCTCCATGTTAACAGATCCAACCTTTGGTGGCATTTCGGCAAGCTTTGGCATGTTGGGAGACATTAACATCGCAGAGCCAGGTGCTTTGATTGGCTTTGCAGGGCCTAGAGTTATTAAAGAAACCATTAAAAAAGATTTACCCCCTGGATTTCAGCGAAGTGAATTTTTATTGGAACATGGATTTTTAGACTTTATTGTAGATAGAAAAGAATTAAAAAATAAATTGTCCGAAGTAGCCTTCCTATTTAGAAACTAAAGCATTTAGGAAGTCAATATTTAATCCTATTTTTGTTTCCCGGCACCACGCATTTGGTACCGGAATTTTTTATGGCCAAACCCAAAGTAGCGCAAGTAAAAGAATTAAACAATAGGCAAGCCTATTTCAACTACCACATAGAGGATAAATATGAGGCAGGGATTGTATTGCTGGGAACGGAAGTAAAATCAATCAGAGAAGGTAAGGTGAGTTTCAATGATTCCTTCTGTATGTTTGATAAAGGTGAACTATGGGTTCGTGGCTTATTCATTAATGCCTATAGTCATGGCAATGCCAATAACCACATCGAAGTGCATGATCGTAAATTATTATTGCAAAAAAGAGAATTAGAAAAATTAGAAACCAAGGTCAAAGAAAAAGGCTACTCTATTATACCATTAAGAATTTTTTTTAATGAAAAGCGTTTTGCCAAAGTAGAGATTGGCGTAGGTAAGGGTAAAAAGGAATTTGACAAACGCGAAACAATCAAAACCAGGGATGTTGATAAGGAAATTAAGCGTCTCTTAAAGCGTTAATGATATAAACTTATTTAAATATTAAGAATTGAAAAAATGCTATATCGAACGAACATTGTGAGCGAAGCGATCTGAGAGTGAGGTATAGGTGTTTTTTCACTTAATATTTAAAACGCCAATTACTGATACTTCTTCTTCGGTGCATCGTCAGACTTTAATTGCTCAGCAATGGCAGATGGATGCGGGCGATGGGTGGTAGCATAGGCAATACCTAATAAAACGGCAAAGACACCAAAAGACCAGGCTAGTTCAATGGGGATTAACCAATAACCCCATATTTTTTTTACAGCAGCTTTTTCAGGTGCACTCAATTCATAAATAATTTCTAGCTTCTGCCCTATTTTAGAGGCATAGTCAGCGCTATCTAATTCAAGCTTATACGTTTTACCATATTCAGAATAGACAGCCACAATCTTGGTCTTAGAACCAGACACTTCCTTTGTAATAATTCCTGGAGCGGTTTCGCTATCAAAATAATCTGGCACTCTACTAAAAGGTAGGTATAATAAGAAACAAGAAAGGAATAATATAACAGCGGACTTGATCATTTAAAAAAGGGGCAAAATTAAAAGAGCCCCTAGTATTACTACCAAGGACTCTTAAAGCGAATTTATAAAATATATTAGTTACTCAAACTTCTAAAATCAACAGGCACGAGCTTACTCACCCCTGGCTCCTGCATAGTGACTCCATAAATGACATCCACCGCACTCATGGTTTGTTTATTGTGGGTTACAATAATAAACTGTGAGTTATCGCTGAACTTTTGAATCATCTGTGTAAACTTACCTACGTTGGCATCATCCAATGGTGCATCCACCTCATCCAAAATACAGAATGGCGCTGGCTTGATTAAATAGATGGCAAACAACATAGCTGTTGCAGTAAGTGTTCTTTCACCACCACTTAATTGACTAATGGAAGAAGGCTTTTTACCTTTAGGTCTGGCCACAATTTCCACAGCGGTTTCCGCTAAATTTTCTGGATCTACTAGAATCAAATCACAAGAATCTTCTTCTGTGAATAAGGCTTTAAATACCTTTTGGAAGTTTTCTCTTGCTTGGTTATAGGTTTCCAAGAAAGCTTTATTGGCTGTAGCTTCTACTTCTTGAATAGTCAACATTAAACTTTCCTTAGCAGTGACCAAGTCATTCTTCTGTTCTAAAATAAAGTCATAACGCTTTTTCATTTCCGTATAAGCTTCAATTGCGGTAGGGTTTACTTCGCCCATGTTTTCCAAACGCTTCTTCATTCTATCTGCGCTTGCTTGTAATTCTTCAAGGGTTACTTCAGTGGCTCTACCTTCTTCTAAAATTTCTTCTAATTCTACTTTAAATTCTACATTCAAACGCTCTTTCATTCCAGACAACTGCAATTTCAAGTTATTCAATTGATCCTTTATTTCATTGATCAATTGATCCACCAATTCCTTAGATTTTATCTGTGTTCTTAAAGCGCTTTCTTTTTCTTGTAAAATGTTTCTTAAATTATAATAAGCCTGGTCAGCTTCGTTTAATTTTAATTCTTCTTCTTCTTTATTTTTAATCAAATTGACCAATGCTAATTCCAATTCTGTCAATTGTGCTCTGCTTTCCACTATCGCGGTACTCGCTTCGGTTAATTGCGCACTGTTGGTTTGAATTTGTGCATGTAAATCATTCAATTGATTTTCTTTAAATACCACTTCCTGTTGTAAAGCTTCTATTTTACTATTTTGCTTGGTCAACTGTAAATTCATTTCATTGAATTCACCTGAGGCTAAATGATAGGCTTGCTCTGCTGCTTGATAAGCCAATTCAATGTCCCCTAATTGAGCCTGGGTATCATGCAAGGAAATATTCAATGCTTCTAATGCCACTCTTGTATCTGCGATGGCCTCATGTTCTGCATTTATTTTTTGCGCAAATTCTTCCAGTTTAGCAATTGCAGCAGTTTGTGCAGCATGTAAGTTTTCTAATCTATTCTTATTGGCAAAAACTTCATTGATTAGGGTATTTACCGATTGCTCAGTAGCTCTAATTTCGTTTTCCTTTAACAGTTCATTGAACTGAAGAACTGAGTTGTGTTGGTTTTGAATATTTTCTTTTAAAACATTCACTACTTTTTCTTGTGCTTGAATGTCTTCTAATAATTTTTCTAAATTCTTTGCACGTCCAATTTTTTTACCTTCAAACAAACCAACGCTTCCACCCGTTAAAGTGTATTTTCCTTTGACGTACTTACCAGTTTTTTCTAAAATGATGCCAGTAGAATCTGCTTCTAGGGCTTGCTCATTTTCAGCAATAAATACATTGCCCAATAAATGATTGGCCAAGGCACTGTATTTAGCATCTATTTCAACTACAGAAAGCGCCGCTACTGTATTAGCAGGTGCATTTTCGGCTTTTGCCCCAGTCAATTGATCCAATAAGAAGAAATTTGCTTTCCCTTTTTTATTGTCGTCCAATAATTGAACCGCTTGCATACCTTCCTTTAAATTATTGACTACGTAATAATTCAAATAGGGTTCTAATACATTCTCTACTGCGGTACGATAGGCTTCTTGAACATATAAAATGTCTGATAAGATAGGTGCTTCATGATTCCAGCCTGTATTCTTATGCAAGAACTTCACACTTTCAGGATAGCCTTCCATATTGTCTACCAAACTCTTTAATAAGTCATATTCGTTCTTTTTGGCATCCAATTTTCTGGTTTGTTCTGCCAATTCAGATCTTAAAATTTCTAATTGTTCCTGAGTTTCGAAAATACTTGCTCTTGCTTTTTCATGTTGAGTTTGCAAAGCCGCTAAATTTGCTTTATTGCTTTCTAAGTCGGCTTCCTTAGTAGCTAACTGAGAAGTAATATCAGAAATTTGACCTACTCTATGCGCTTGCTCTTCTTCTAATTGTTGGTGAGATCTTTGTACATTTTGTATGGAAGTATCAGATACTGCCACTTTTTTCTCCGCATCAAACTGATTACGTTGAATTTGTTGGTATTGTTGACGCAATTGATCCAAGACCAATCTTTGGTCGTCAAACTGGGTTCTCTTATTGGTTAATGCTTCTTGCGACTCGTCTACCCTTTGTTTAAAATCTTGGTATAATTTTTCTTCATCCAAAACTTGCAACTTGGTATACTCAATAGAATCACCAATAGTTTTTAATTGACCTTCTGCTCTTACTAAAAACTCTTGTAATGAAGCTTCCTTGTCATTTAAATAATCTAAACGTTGTGCAGCTAAGTTTTTATCATTCTCTTTGGTTCTTAACAATTGCAATTTGTCATTGAACTCATGTTGCATTGCTTGTAAATGCTTCTCCTTTTCAATGAATACCACACGCTCTTGCTCCAATGCAGCTTCTTCCAATGCAATAGAAGCTTCTAATTGAAACTTCTTATCCGTTTGCTCCTCTTGTTGATCGTTGAGTTCTTTATAGCTAATATTAAAACCTTCTAAGGAAGCCTTGGCCAATTCAATAGCGGTATCCTTATAATCTTTTTTGATTTCAAAATACTTCTCCGCTTTCTTGGCTTGATTTTCTAAGGTCTTAAGTTGATTGTTGATCTCAAACAACAAATCTTCGATACGCGCTAAGTCTTGTTCTGTCGCGTCTAATTTATTTTTTGCTTCTTTTTTTCTTGTTTTGTAGATGGTGATACCCGCTGCTTGTTCCAACATTCTGCGACGGCTATTGTCTTTGTCTTTAATGATGTCATCCACCATGCCTAATTCAATAATGGCATAACTATCGGTGCTTACCCCTGTATCTAGAAATAAGTTATGGATGTCTTTCAAACGACAGGCCACGTCATTCAAACGGTACTCACTTTCACCATTCTTATAAAAACGACGCGTAACGGTGATGGTGCTAAACTCGGTAGGTAATAAATTTTTAGTATTCTCAAAAGTAAGGCTTACTTCGGCCATGCTACTTGCACTTCTGGTTTTGCTACCATTGAATACCAAGGAGTCTAAATTCTCACTTCTAAGGGCGGAAATTTTCTGCTCCCCTATGACCCATCTAATACTATCTATGATATTACTTTTACCACAACCGTTTGGCCCAATGATACCTGTTATACCTTCGTCAAAACTTACAATTGTTTTGTCAGCAAAGCTCTTGAACCCTTTGATTTCTAATGACTTTAGTCTCACTTTTATTTCTGCTTTTTATGTCTGCGAACATAAGAAAAAGAGCCAAGAATCAAGAAAAAAATGGGGTTTTGTGTACAATTAGTGGAGAAAAATTAGACCCCCTCTTTCAGTCTGCCGCCAGCAGTAGTAAGGGTGCGCGATGGGAACTTACCCACTACCATAAAATCGTGGGTAGCCATCAAAATGGCAGTACCATCGTCTTTAGCAATTTGAAACAATAATTGCATGATTTCATCACTGGTTTCTGGGTCTAAACTGCCGGTTGGCTCATCCGCTAGGATTAATTTAGGGGAATTCAATAGGGCCCTAGCTATATCTACTCTTTGTTGCTCACCCCCACTCATTTCATAGGTCATTTTAAAGCCTTTGTTTTGTAAACCCACTTTGGCTAATACGTCCTCAATTTTTTGTTCAATCAACTTCTCGTCTTCCCAGCCGGTTGCTTTGAGCACGAACCTTAGGTTTTCATGTACATTTCGATCGGTCAATAGTTGAAAATCCTGAAATACGATCCCTAAATTCCTTCTTAAATACGGCAATTTCTTCCAATCCATTTCTTTTAGGTCAAATCCAACCACCTTCCCTTGCCCCTCTGTTAGGGTTATTTCGCCATAAAGGGTTTTTAATAGACTGCTTTTGCCGGTACCCGTCTTTCCTACCAAATACACAAATTCTCCGCCTTGAACGGTTAAATTCACATCTTGCAATATTAAATTACCACTTTGGTAAATATTGACTTGATTTAATTGAATGACGGTCTCGCTCATGGGAAAATGTATTTAGGATATCAAATTTAATAAGTGAATATTTCTTGTCCAAAATCTCCAGACAATATCAATTCTTTTTGGGTGGACGCTTCTACTTTGCCAATTATTTGTGCTTGGATATTAAAAGTGCTGGCCAAATCAATCAATGCTTGGGCATTTTTTGCTTCAGTGAAAATTTCCAAACGATGTCCCATATTAAACACTTGGTACATTTCTTTCGTATTCGCTCCGGAATTTTCTTGTATTAATTTAAAGATGGGCGGAACAGGTAAAAAATTATCTTTTACTAAACGCATGGGGCCTGGCAAATACTTCATACACTTTGTTTGTCCACCACCACTGCAATGGATCATTCCCTTTACCGCATCAAAATGTTGCGTTAATATTTCTTTGACCAAGGGGGCATAAGTTCTAGTAGGACTTAATAATAGTTTCCCAATATTTATTTTTCCAAATCCATCAATTTCAATTTCATCGGTCATTTTATTTTTACCTAAATAAACTACTTCATCCTTTAAAGTAGGCTCAAATGTTTCTGGATATTTTTTGGCATAGTCATGATGCAAAACATCGTGCCTTGCGCTAGTGAGTCCATTGCTTCCCAATCCACTATTGTAGGCGGTTTCATAACTTGCCTGGCCATAACTGGAAAATCCAACAATCACTTGACCCGGTGCAATTAAATCATTGGTAATCAATTTTGATTTAGGCCATCTTGCCGTCATGGTTCCATTGACCGCAATGGTTCTAACGACATCCCCAACATCGGCTGTTTCTCCACCCAAAAATTCAATATTGATCCCGTATTTTTTTAAATCATTAAAAACGCCTTGGGTCCCTTGTATGAGGGCTTGTAAAATAGTCCCGTTAATTAATAATTTATTACGGTCAATGGTAGATGAAAATAAAATTTGATCGTAGATGCCCACACATAATAAATCGTCCAAATTCATGGCAATGGCATCTTGCGCAATACCTTTCCAAATAGTCGTATCCCCGGTTTCTTTCCAATAGAGATAGGCTAAAATACTCTTTGTGCCTGCCCCATCCGCATGCATGATGTTAATGTACTCGGCATCTTTACCTAAAAAATCGGCATACAATTTACAAAATGCATTGGGGTATAAGCCCTGATCTAAATCTTGAATAGCTGCGTGTACTTCTTCTTTTTGGGCGGAAACCCCGCGTTGAGCATACAGAGACATGTATCTAAATTGGTTTGTCTGACAAAGGTACAATTGTTTTACATTTGTGCCATATTTAGCATCATTAAATGAAGATTCATTACGATTTAAAACAATTACCCCCATTCCGTAACGCAATTGTTACGACAGGTGCTTTTGATGGCGTTCACACCGGTCATCAAAAAATCATTAGAAGAATGCAAGCAATTGCCAAAGAAGTAAATGGAGAAACAGTAGTGGTAACCTTCCACCCTCATCCTAGAAAAGTGATTTCCTCCATTCCTGGCGAAATCAAGCAGTTGACTAGTTTACAAGAAAGAATTCAACTATTAGCACAAACAGGCATTGACCATTTGGTCGTCGTTAATTTTGATTACCAATTTTCAAATTTATCCGCCACTCAATACATCAAAGACTTTTTATTTGATCATTTTAAACCACATACCATTATTGTTGGCTATGATCACCGTTTTGGCAATGGACGAAATGGTAATTATGATTTATTAAAAGAAACAGGTAAAACATACCATTTTAATGTGGAGCAAATCAATGAACAATTGGTGAAGGATGAAATTGTAAGTTCTACCCATATTAGAAATTACTTAGCCGAAAAAAACATCCTAAAAGCCAATGAACTTTTAGGCCATCCCTACTCGTTTGAAGGCTTTGTCGTAAGAGGGAATCAATTGGGCAGAACCATTGGTTTTCCTACTGCTAATTTACATATTACGAATGAAGAAAAACTAATCCCCAATGATGGCGTATACGCAGTAAAAGTGAAAGGCGATTGTTGCGAAAATAAAACATATGGAGGAATGATGAATATTGGTGTAAGACCTACTGTGGATGGACAAAAAAAAGTGATTGAAGTAAATATCTTTGATTTTGACAAAGACATCTACGAACAAAATTTAATTGTTTTAGTTTTTGAATTTATAAGAGGTGAAGTAAAATTTAATGGCCTAGACGCTTTGAAAGCTCAATTAAATATGGACAAAATAGCTGCTGCCACTATTTTACAGAAGTATCCATAATTTTAATAACCAACTCTTTTAACAAGTCGGCATCGGAATTGTCGGCATCATGAATGCCCAATACCCTTAAATTGTATTCGTGAATCAACAATAAAATTTGTTCTACTTTATTGTAAGAGTATTGTCTAAGTGCTGCCAAATATATTTTAACTGCGAAAAAACTTACCCCTACTTCACTCATGATTCTTTTTTCATCACTAGAACCCAAACCATAAATAGCATAAAGTTTACTAAAGAATGCATACAAAGTAGGAAGGATTAATTGAATGGGGGCAGCTTTATTATTAGATTCAAAATATTGAATCATTCGAATGGCTTTTGAAAAGTTTCTTTGGGCCACTGCTTCTTGAAATTCAAAGGCATTGTATTCTTTGCTAATACCGATGTACTTCTCAATATCATCTTCGGTCATCTTTTTTCGGTCACCCAAATTGACCATCAATTTTTCTAATTCATTTTGAATACGACTTAGGTCATTCCCAATATGGTCTACAATAATTTGTACCGCTTTGGGACTTATTTGATATCCATGTTCTACCACCCATTGATTGACCCATTCTGGCAATTTACTGTCATACATCTTTTTTGTACTCACCACCACCGCCTTGGTTTTTAAAGCCTTGGCTAATACAGACCTGCCATCCACATTTTTGTCTTTATGTGCAACAATTAAAATAGTGGAGCTTAATGGATGTTCGATATAAGACAATAATTTGTCTAGTTGATTCATGTGCTGCGCCTCTTTGATAATCACCACTTGCTTTTCTGCAAATACAGGATAACGCTTACAAGCATTGATAATTTGCGTCCAATCGGCATCTTTCCCATAAAATATGGTCAAATTAAAAGCCTGTTCTGCTTCTGTCAATAATTTCTTTTCGGCATAGTCCACCACTTGATCAATGTAAAAAGGTTCTTCCCCCTCCAGCCAATAAACAGCATCAAAGACATTTTTTTTCCAATTCGCTATGATTTTTGTCATGGGCATAGTCAAAGATAAAGATTTGTAGAACTAAATATAATAAATTGTAAACAGATGATAGAAATATAAAATGTGTTAAAATTGACGTATCTTGCCATCCAACAAAAAACATATTTATGAGCAATGAATCATCTAGCAACAGCAGTAAAATTATCATAGGAATTTTAGTGGTTGCCCTTATCGGTTCTTGGATTTATTTCAATAACTCAAAAACTGAAATTATCAATACCTATGACAATAAAGTAGCTGTGATTGATAGTGCTAAATCAAAAATTCAGTCTGAATTTATAGCCGTTTCTGCTAAAGCAGACTCTTTAACCCAACAAAACACGCAGTTACAAGGCGATTTGTTAGACAAGTCTAACCAAATTCAAAAATTGAAATCAAATATTGGCAATATCTTACGTAAACAAGATGCCACCAATAAAGAATTGGCAGAAGCTAAAACTTTAATTGAAGAATTAAATGGTAAAGTAACTGGCCTTTTTGCTGATCTTTCAAAAGCACAAGCGGAGAATAAAGAATTGGCCACCAAAAATCAGGATTTAACAAATGCCAATACTACATTGAATAGCAATCTAACTGCTACGCAAAAAGAAAAAGAAAGATTACAAGACATTGGGTCTACCCTACATGCTTCTTCTTTCAACATTCAATCTTTAAGAATAAAAGAAGACGGCACGGAGAAAAAAACAAACAATACAAGAAGAGCCAATACCCTTCGTTTGTCTTTTCAAATTGATAAAAATAAAATTACCCCTTCTGGTGAACAATCACTTTATGTATGTATTACAGGGCCTGACGGGGTCGCTTTTTCAACAGGCGGTAAATTCAATACCAGAGAAGATGGTACCAGAGATTTTGCCAATAAAATTTCTGTTCAATATGAACAAAATAAAGAGTTGGGTGTTAGTTATGACATCAAACAAACCAATCAATTACTCGAAGGAGAATACAAAATTGAAGTATACCACAATGGTTTTAAAATTGGCGAAGGAAAAACTAGCTTAAAGAAAGGCTTATTTTAAATAGATCAGATGCTACTGCTTGTAGCTTATAAAGTTTACAAGAAAGGCCTCCCATTAACCGGGAGGCCTTACTTTTTTATACAATTATTTACTTACCAATCTAATTCACCAACTCATTGGTATTGCTTAAGTCTTGCATCATACCAACAATCGGTATTTCATTGTAAGACAAAGCATAAAACCACAATTGAATAGCTGCAGGAGAAATGGATTCAACAAAGAAATTCACTTTACTCAAAAATGGAATTAATTTGTGCGTAAGTTCATGCATTTCATTGCCTTCTTCGGCCAAAGTCCATGCATGTAACAAACTTTTCAACTGTGCTAACTCATTGTCCAATAAATGATCGAAGGCGTGCAATTGAATGAATTCCGAAACGGCTTCATACAACATTGCTCTGTTATTTGCTTTCATACATTAATGTTTTTAATGGGTTTGATTACAAAGCAAAGGTCAAACCATATTATTACCTAAATGTTATCAAAACTCATTTTAACATAAATGTGGAAAACTTGACTAAAAATGTTCGTTTACCTGCCAAGCGGCTTGAATAAGAATAGGTTATGTTATTTTAACACAATGGCTGATAAAGCAGGAAGGTTCAATAAAAGCTTGTTCCACTCCCCTTTTTCCTCCTGACTATGCATTGGAATATTGGGGTTGTTCAAATCACCTACACCCCAGTATTGCTTAGCATCACTATTAAAAATTTCTTTCCATACCTTTTTCCCGAACACATGAATGGGATAATCATGTCTTGGTACAGGGGTCATATTCAAAACTACTAAGACCTCTTCGTTTGCATTTTTTCCTTTACGCTTAAAAGCAATTACTGCTTCGTCGCGTTTATTTAATTCTACCCATTCAAACCCTTGGGGATCAAATTGTAATTCATACAATGCGGGATGCGCTTTGTATAGCGCATTCAATGCTTTTACACAATGCTTCATTCCAGCATGAGATTCTATTTTTAATAAATCCCATTGTAGTTCGGTGGTGTAGTTCCATTCTTTAGTAGCGGCAAATTCATTGCCCATAAACAATAATTTAGCACCCGGATGTAAAAACATATAGGTATACATCAACCTTAGATTAGCAAATTTTTGCCAATCATCTCCAGGCATTTTATAAAGCATGGGGCTTTTACCATGAACTACTTCATCATGACTTAAAGGCAACATAAAATTTTCATCATAATAATACATCATTGAAAAGGTAAACTTGTCCTGATGAAAAGGTCTAAATAAAGCATCTAATTTAAAATAATCTAGCGTATCATGCATCCATCCCATCATCCACTTCATACCAAAACCTAGGCCATCCATAAAAGTGGGCTTACTTATACCAGGCCAATCAGAGGCTTCCTCTGCAATGGTTTGAATATAGGGGAAGTCTCGGTATAAGGTTTCATTTAAATCCTTAATAAAGGCGATGGCTTCAATATTTCCATTACCCCCAAATTCATTGCGTTCCCACTGACCTTCCGCTCTACTGTAATCCAATCTTAACATAGAACTTACCGCATCAACCCTAATGCCATCAATATGAAATTGCTCACACCAAAAACGAGCACTGCTTATTAAAAAAGATTTTACTTCCCCTCTTTTGTAATTAAATATATACGAGTTCCAATCTGGATGATAGCCTTTTCTCATATCTGCATACTCATAGGTATTGGCACCGTCAAACATAAATAAACCATGGGCATCATAGGGAAAATGTGAAGGCACCCAATCTAGAATGACCCCAATTTCAGCTTCGTGAAAGGCTTCCACTAAAGCTGCAAATTCTTGGGGATGGCCAAAACGCGAAGTAGGTGCAAAAAAACCTACACCCTGATATCCCCAACTTCCATCAAAAGGATGTTCCATCACAGGCATAAATTCGACATGGGTAAAACCCATTTCTTTTACATAAGGCACTAATAGGTCTATTAATTGAGTATAGGAATTGTAAGCGTCTTCATTGTTTTTATCGGGACGCATCCAACTAGCCAAATGCACTTCATACACCGAATAGGGTTGGTCGGTTCTATTTTTAATTTTTCTTTGCTCTAGCCATAGTGCATCCTTCCATGGATATTCGGTTTGCCAAGTAATAGACGCAGTCAATGGCCTTAATTCCCAGAAGTGCGCAAAGGGGTCTCCCTTATCTAGTTTTACCCCTTGATAGCCATGTATATGGTATTTGTATACTTCCCCTGCAGCAATATTTGGTATAAATCCTTCCCAAATTCCAGAACTGTCCTGCCTTACTTTAAGTGCATGGGTTTCATTGCTCCAATCATTAAAATTACCTTTCACCATTAAGGCAGTGGCATTAGGTGCCCAAACAGCAAAATAGGTTCCCTTCACCCCTGCTACTTCTATCTGCTTATTACCAAAGAATTTATACAATGTGTAATGGGTTCCATTTTGAAAATTATGAACGTCTTCATCAGAAAATAAAGAATAATTCCAGACCGCTTGTTTGGTATCAACAAAATGTACTTCCTCGTATTTTGGCATAATTATTTAGTTAATTCAATCACTTGCATGGTCATGGCAGGTATTGAAAATTGATTCCCCATTTTCATTCCTGAAACAATGTCTTTTCCTCCCTTAAAGCCATTGGTTCTTTCGCTGTATTTTTCAAAATTAAGTTTTCTTTCCTTGGAATCGGTATTCATTACACATAATACTGTTTGTGCATTGTCATACCTAAAATAAACATATAATCCGTCTTCAGGCAAATACTGCATCATCTCTCCTTTTGTCAAGGCTGAAGATGTTTTACGATAAGTCCCTAATAGTTGTACATAATGTAAAAAATCTTTTTCTTGGTCTGTCATGCCTTGTTCTGTGAATGCATTTTTTTGATCACCGGCCCAACCACCTGGAAAATCTAACCTCACCCAACCATCTGGATTAGATATACCTTTCATTAAAACTTCTGAACCATAATACATTTGAGGAATACCTCTACAAGTCATTAACCAAGCATAAGCCATTTTTGTTTTAGGAATACTTTCGCCTAAAGAAGAATGAATGCGTGTCATGTCATGATTGTCTAAAAAAATAACATTATTTTGAGGTACTTTATATAAATAATCTTCGCTTAAAGTACTGTATAATTTCATCACGCCACCAGCCCAAGTATTTTGATCATTCAATGCTGGCAAAATACCAGAAAATAATAAATGGAAATCGGAAGTGGCATGCAAATTGCTTTTAAAAGGGAGATTAAAATTATTGCGCACAAAATAAGCTTGCGCAGCCACCCCATCTACCCAACATTCCCCATAAGTAAATATTTTTGGATATTCATCAATCAAGGCTTGATTTAAGCGATTCATCATATCTAAATTACAATACTTATAAGTGTCTACCCTGAAGGCATCAATGCCAAAAGTTTCCACCGACCAAATGGCATTTTGTGTTAAATATTTTTCTACAAAAGGATTTTCCTGATTGACATCTGGCATTTCTGTTGTAAACCAACCATTGATCATTTTTTCTTCATCCACCTTGGCATGGTGCGGATCAAAAATTGCCTGTTCCCTATAATGAGTCTGCGTAAAACTAGGCCATTGATGCACCCAATCTTTTGCTGGCGCATCTTGAACTAAGAAATGAAACCTACCAAAATGATTGTAGACAATATCTTGAATCAATTTCATTCCTCTTTTATGTAAACTATCACTCAATGTTAAATAAGCCTGTTCTCCACCCAATCTTTTTTCAATGGCATAATTATCTGTGGCAGCATACCCATGTTCGGTTCGATCAGGCATATCATTTTCCACCACAGGCGTCATCCACAAAGTAGTGACCCCTAATTTTTCAAAATAATTTAAGTGATTGGTCACCCCTTTTAAATCACCCCCATGCCTTATAAATATTGAATCTCTATTCAAAGCTTGATCTTTCAAGCCAACTATACGATCATTACTTGGATCCCCATTGCTAAATCGGTCAGGCATCAAAAAATAAATAAGATCGGCAGCATTAATCCCTTGTGCAAAGGCAGTTCCTCTCCCTACTCTTCTTGGCAATAGTGGCCATGTTTTATTGATGGCTTGCCCCTTGCTGTTGATGACAAAATTTACATTGCCCAATTTTGTATTTGCAGCAATTTCAACATCTACAGATAAATAATGTGGATTCTCAAAATGGTGTAGTCCTTTAATGGCTATTCCTCGATAATTTGTTTGCACTGTTGCCTTAGAAAAATCGCCAATAGTGGTTCTAAATAAAATTTGAACTTTATTGGTTTTCATTTGAACAAACCAATTGGTTGGATACGCCGACACTGTCTGCCCATTAGACGATAATACAAAAGCAATACCAAGGCTAAGAAAAATGAATTTTCTTATTTGTTGAATACAATACATAGTTTATTTTTTCTCTTCTTTAATAATAATTGCACAAACCAAGGCAGCTAAAATTAATAAGCCTCCTCCAATTTGAACAGCCATTAAACGATCGTTGTGTAAATAGGTAGACATAATTTTGCCAAAAAATATAGAGGCAATGATTTCAGGAAGCACAATAAAGAAATTAAATATGCCCATGTAGATGCCCATTTTTTGTTCTGGAATAAAACCTGCCAACATAGAATATGGCATGGATAAGATGGAAGCCCATGCAATACCCACCAAGCCCATACTCAAATATAAAATATTAGGCTGCTGCACGTAGTAGATCGAAATCAAGCCTATACCTCCAATCAATAAACAAGCCACATGGGTCATTTTTTTTCCAAGTTTGCTTACCCAAAATGGCAAGCTGAAAGAAAATCCAAAAGTAACTAAATTTAAAATGGCCGAAGTCGTATTGGCATGCTCCAAGCCCATGGTATAAAGATCACTACTGGTTTTAGGATCTCCATGAAACAATTGGGTGGCCACCCCTGTGCTGTAGTAAAACCACATTAAAAACAAACCTGGCCAAGTAAGAAAATTCACCAAGGCCAATCTTTTCATTTGAATGGGCATATGCATAATGGAATCAATGATTTCTTGCGCGATTCCTTTATTGTTTTCTACACTGTGATTGGAGGCAACTGGCGAAGGAGGATATTCTTTGCTTTTAAAAACAGTATATAAAACAGACACTAAAAATACAGCCCCTCCAATATAAAAAGACAGTAAAATATTTTGAGGAATGGATCCATTGGTTTTAGCCCTTGAAACATGAAACCAATTTACCAATACCTGTGGTAGGTAACCAGCAATAAAAGAAGCCAGACCGATAAACATACTCTGCATGGCAAAACCAAAAGAACGTTGCTTTTCATCTAAATTATCCGCTACAAAGGCCCTAAATGGCTCCATGGTTACATTAATACTTGAATCTAATATCCATAAAACGCCTGCTGCCATCCATATACTTCCTGAATTGGGCATCACAAACAATAAAGCAGAACTTAAAATGGCCCCTACTAAAAAGAAGGGTCTTCTTCTTCCTAATCTAGGATGCCAGGTACGGTCACTAAAGTACCCCACAATAGGTTGTATTAATAAACCAGTCATTGGCGCGGCCAACCATAAACCAGGTATTTGCTCAGGGCTTGCACCTAAAAATTCATAGATGGCACTCATGTTGCCCATCTGCAAGCTCCAACCAAATTGTATACCAAAAAAGCCAAAACACATATTCCATATTTGCCAAAAACTTAATTTGACCTTGACACCTGTATATGCTGTATTCATTTGAAGTATTTAAATTTATATAATAAATCCATTGGGAATAAATGCTCCTTTTTTGACCACTACAATGCCATCTTTAATGGTATACAATGGATGATCCACTTTCTCATGATGCGCGCCTCCTCTAATTTGAACATCATTGCCTATAGAGCAATTCTTATCAACAATAGCATCTTCTATCACACATCTTTCCCCAATGCCTAATATGGGTTCTCCTCTTTCATTCTTTTTGTTCATTTGTTCGATGGTTTCATAATAGTCACAGCCCATGATATAACTATTTTTAACCACGGTATCCTTTCCTATTCTTGAACGAATCCCGATCACTGAATTGGCTACTTCTTTTGCATGAATGATACAACCTTCAGCGATTATGGCTTTATTAATAATGGTGCCGCTGACTTTAGCAGGAGGCAACATTCTCGACCTTGTATAAACAGTTTGAGCACTATCAAATAAATTGAACAAAGGCACTTCTTGCGTCAATGCAATATTGGCTTCAAAAAATGAATAAATGTTTCCAATGTCTGTCCAATATCCGTCATACTGATAGCTTAATACTTTATAATGCGCAATGGAATCAGGTATAATTTCTTTTCCAAAATCGGTCGCTGTAGAATGCACTTCATTTAAAAATTGATATAAAATTTCTTTATTAAAAACATAAATACCCATGGAAGCTAAATAATTTCTACCCTGCGCTTTCATGGCCTCTCCTGTATCACTTACCCAATCAGACAAGATTTCTTTCTTAGGTTTTTCTACAAAGGAAGTAATGACCTGCTCATGGTTGGATTTAAGAATTCCAAATTCAGGTGCTTCTCTTTCCCCCACTGGAATAGTGGCAATGGTTAATGCGGCTCCACTTTTTTTATGTGCATCAATCATTTTGCTAAAATCCATTTGATACAATTGATCCCCGCTTAAAATAAGTACATAGTCAAAATCCATTTTCGCCAAATGTCTTAAAGATTGTCTCACCGCATCTGCCGTCCCTTGAAACCAACCTGGATTATCTGGGGTTTGCTCTGCCGCTAAAATATCTACAAAGCCAGAACTAAACGCACTAAAATGATAGGTGTTTTTAATGTGTTGATTCAAGGAAGCAGAATTGAATTGGGTCAACACAAAAATTCTATTCAAATTACTATTGATGCAATTACTAATAGGAATATCTACCAATCTATATTTTCCTCCAATGGGAACTGCAGGCTTTGACCTACTTGCTGTTAAAGGATACAACCTTGAACCAGCACCGCCACCTAAAATAATCGAAACTGTTTCTTTTGCAAATACTGCCGCCATAATCTATAAATTATTATTATAAAATTGATTCATATACTTTTTTATACTCCAGCACCACCGATTCCCAACTGTGGTCAATCTGCATGGCCTTTTGTATCATTTGATTCATTTGTTTTTTATCCTTGTACACAGCAATGGCTCGCTCTACTGAATATACAATGTCCTGTTCGCTGGCATTTAAAAATTTGATACCAAAACCTCCTGGATCACCCATGTCTACTACTGTATCATGTAAACCCCCTGTATCTCTTACCATTGGTATTGTGCCATAACGCAAGGCATACAACTGATTCAATCCACAGGGCTCTACTCTACTTGGCATCAATAAAAAATCGGCCGCTGCATAAGCTTCATGTCCAATTTTTTCATCATAGCCAATAAATGTATTGTAGTTACCAGGATACAATTGCACTAAATAATTCAAAGCAGATTCGGTAGAAGTATCACCAGCACCAATAATAAAAAAATTGGCAGCTGCTTTTGTTTTATCCAAGGCATGTTGAATAGCGCCAGGTAAAACATCTGCTGCTTTTTCTCCCACTAATCTGCCAATAAAAACAATCAAGGGTTTAGTAGGATCTAAATTATATTGAGCACAGAGGGCTTTTTTATTTTTTTTCTTTTCTACTTCCACATCCGCCAATGAATAATGATGTGCAATCATTGGATCTGTAGCAGGATTCCACACTTCGTTGTCGATCCCATTTAAAATACCCACGCATTTATTTTGTTCTAAATCAAACAAGGCTTCCATGCCATTGGACTGGTATTTGAGTTGTTGCAAATAACTATGACTCACTGTGGTTACTTTATCGGCGCATTTTACCCCAGTGGCTAAAGCATTGATATTGTTGTTCCATTCTAATAGCCCTCTTTTCCATATATCCCATCTTGGAATAAGCAAACTTTTATCCCAACCCATCGCCCCGTGGTATTGGGCATTGTGAATACTCAATACTGTTTTTACAAATTGTAATTTTTGATAATCATAACAATATTTCATCATAAAAGGAATCAACCCAGCTTGATGATCATGACAATGAACGATGTCTGGCAAGTCTACCCACTGTGTTAACCAATTCACTACCGCTACTTGAAATCCAATAAATCGATCGGTATCATCGGGATAGCCATAAATCTTAGGTCGATCCAATAAGCCATGGATGTCAACTAAATATAAATCGAAGCCAAGTTTCCCAGTACTTTCTTTGATAATGGTATAATCAAAAAACCAATTGCCTAAATTGGTCTTTCCTTTAAAATGTACTTCCCATTTATTTTGTTGTAAAAAAGGGGTTTGGTACATGGGCATTACGACCATGGCTTCGGCTCCTATTTTTTTCTGGTATTTAGGCAATGCCCCCACTACATCCCCTAAGCCACCAGCTTTTGCCATCGGATAACATTCCGCACTTACATGAACAACAACCATGACCAGATTAATTTGATTCAATTTACTTCATTGTATTTAAAACTCCTTGTTTTTTAAGCACTTAATTCGAATTATTTAAAGATAGATTTTAGCCTATTTTATACCATTGAATTGTAATTTTAAGTATTTTACGGAATCGATTAAAAAAATAACCTAAACTATTACGATTAAACTAACGAATGTTATGAGCCAAACCAAACAACCCACCAATACAGGCGCATTATCTACGCTTGTTGTGGTATTCTTTTTCTGGGGCTTTATTGCTTCTAGCAATAGCGTTTTTATACCCTTCTGCAAACACAAATTTCATTTAGATCAATTTCAAAGTCAACTGGTAGATTTTGCCTTTTATTTAGCCTATTATATTGGGGCATTAGGGCTATTTGCTTTTGGCGCGTTTGGAGGCAAAGACCTTGTAGGCAAATGGGGCTATAAAAAAAGCATTGTGTATGGCTTATTGTTTTCTGCCATTGGTGCAGCTGCAATGATTATTGCAGTCAATGCCAATACTTTTACGGGCATGTTGGTGGGTTTATTTATTGTTGCATTAGGTTTCTCTTTACAACAAACCGCCGCACAACCTTTTTCCATAGCATTAGGCGATCCTTCTACAGGAGCCAGTCGTGTGAACTTAGCGGGAGGTATTAATTCCTTTGGAACCTCCATTGGCCCCATTGTAGTGGCCTTTGCATTGTTTGGCAGTGCTGCCGCAATTACCGACGATCAAATTGCAGCTTTAAGTTTAAGTAAAGTGGTAGTTTTATATACAGCTGTGGGTATTTTGTTTTTAGCCGCTGCAGCCATGTTCCATTTTTCGAAAAAAGTACCTCCAGGTATATCTGAAGAAAAAATTGAACCAGCTAATAAAGCCTTAATCTTATTATTAATTATGACAGGGGTATTGATTATCATGTTTGTTCCAATTTTTAGTAGTTATAAAATTGACCCAAGCACATTAACTGATGCTGGTAAACATGATTTAGAAACCATGCGTTTGAAATGGTTGTTCGGCGCTTTAGCCACAGTAGTGGTAGGTTTATTGTATGCCAACTTTAGAGCACAGAAAGATGAAAATGGATGGGGTGCCATGAAATATCCTCAATTGGTTTTGGGTATGTTAGCCCTATTTGTATATGTAGGTGCTGAAGTAGCTATTGGTTCAAATTTGGGAGAGTTACTAAAGCAAGCAGACTTCGGAAGTATTCCATCTTCAAAAATTGCCCCCTATATTTCTATGTATTGGGGAAGTATGATGATTGGTCGATGGACTGGAGCCATTGCTGCATTTGAATTCAAAAAGAAAATTAATCAAATACTAACTGTAATTGTGCCACTGGTTGCTTTTGGAATTGTGATTGCTGTGAATAGTATTGCACAATATGACATGAGCCCATTGTACATGTACATTGTTTGTATTTTTATTCAAATTGTGGCCTTCTTCTTAAGTCAGGACAAACCTGCTAAGACTTTGTTGATCTTTAGTTTTATTGGTGTGGTAGCCATGTTGATTGGCGTGTTTACTAAAGGAGACATTGCCATTTATGCTTTCTTAACGGGTGGTATTGCATGTTCCATTATGTGGCCTTCTATATTTGCTTTATCTATTGCAGGAATTGGCAAATACACCACACAAGGAGCCGCCTTTTTAATTATGATGATTCTTGGTGGTGGTATTATCCCTCCAATTCAAGGTAAGTTATCTGACTACTTACAATCTGCTCATTTAGATACTCCAGGTTATGGTATTCACAATTCTTTCTGGGTGCCAGTTTTCTGCTTTGCTTATATTTTAATCTTTGCGATTGCAGTAAAAGGTATTTTAAAGAAACAAGGTATTAATTATGAGGAAACTGAAGTAGCAGCTGGACATTAATTAAAATTTTTAAATTAAAATAATAAGATGGATTCTTTTGTAGTAGGTGTTGATATAGGTGGTACCGGAACCAAATTTGGTATTGTAGACAACGTAGGCAATGTTTTATTTTCAAGTGAAATGTCCACAAAAAAACATGAGCAAGTACATACCTTCATTGACGAATTGGATGAAAAGCTTAGAGAAATTATAGAAAAAGTAGGCGGTGTGGGTCGCATCAAAGGCATTGGCGTGGGTGCGCCTAATGGAAACATTTATACAGGCACTATTGAGTATGCACCAAACCTTCCTTGGAAAGGGATCATTCCTTTGGCTAAAATGATTCAAGACAAAACCAAATTGCCTGTTAAATTAACCAATGATGCCAATGCAGCAGCAGTAGGTGAAATGAAATATGGCGCAGCCCAAGGCATGAAAGATTTTATCATGATTACATTAGGCACAGGTGTTGGTAGCGGTATTGTTTCCAATGGTCAATTGATTTATGGACATGATGGATTCGCTGGAGAGCTAGGCCATACCATTATTGTGCCTGACGGAAGATTACATCCAGGTACTGGTAAAAGAGGCCCTTTAGAAAGTTATGCCTCCGCTACTGGTGTTACTTTAACTGCGATTGAAATTTTACAAAAAACCGATCGTCCAAGTTTATTAAGGGCAGTGCCTACTAGTGAATTGAATTCTAAAATTGTTTTTGAAGCAGCCACCAATGGTGACGAGATAGCCAAAGAAGTTTTTGATTATACGGGTAAAATATTAGGCATGGCATTGGCCAACTTCGTGATGTTCTCTAGCCCAGAAGCCATTATTTTATTTGGAGGCTTAACCAAGGCGGGGGATTTAATCCTAAAACCTACACGTGAACATTTAGAAGCCAATGTGATTGAAATATTCCAAAATAAAGTAAAAATCTTAGTGAGTCATTTGAAAGAATCAGATGCGGCCATCTTGGGTGCAAGTGCATTGATGTGGGAATAAAAAACTTGATCCCATAAAAAAGGAGTCTCCAAATTCGGGACTCCTTTTTTTATGCCTTGCTGAGCTAAATTATTTATTCATTGCCAATTCTTCTAACCATTTATTTCTTCCCCAACCAGCAATTACATGTTTTTCTGAATGATAAGAAGAACGCACGAGTGGCCCACTTTCTACATAATCAAAACCCAACTCATACCCTATTTGTCTTAGTTCGGCAAACTCATCAGGATGCACAAATCTTTGAACTGCTAAATGTTTTTTAGTGGGTTGTAAATATTGACCAAGCGTTAATACATCACAACCAACGCCTACCAATTCTTTCATGGTTTGTATTACTTCTTGTTTTTCTTCTCCAATGCCCAACATGACACCAGTCTTAGTGCGCATACCGCCTTTCTTTAAAGTCTCTAACACCCCTAAACTTCTTCTATACTTTGCCTGCACTCTTACTTTCTGTGTAATGCGTTCTACAGTTTCCATATTGTGACTCACTACTTCGGGCGCTGCTTCAATGATGCGGTTAATTTGTTCTTGTATACCTCTAAAATCTGGGATCAAGGTTTCTAAAGTTGTTTCAGGGGTTAATGCTTTGATGGCCTTTATGGTATTGTACCAAATGATAGAACCTCCATCGGGCAATTCATCTCTGTCTACACTGGTCAATACTGCATGTTTTACTTTCATAAGTAAGATGGCTTCGGCTACACGTTGTGGCTCGTCCCATTCTACTGGTTTTGGACGCCCTGTGGCCACTGCACAAAATTGACAGCTTCTTGTACAAATATTCCCTAATATCATAAAAGTAGCAGTTCCTTCACCCCAACATTCCCCCATATTGGGACAGTTACCACTTTCACAAATGGTATGTAATTTATGGGTGTCTACCAATCCACGTACATGCTTGTAGCTTTCCCCAATAGGCAATTTAACCCTTAACCAATCAGGCTTTTTTATCCTTGTATCCGATCCAGGTGCAACCACAGGTAATTCTTGCATAATTATTCAATAATCAGCCACAAAAATACAAGACTTGCTGCTAAAAATGCATATTATTTAGACTCAATTAATCAAAATAAAGCCTTTCATCGTAATTTTACCAAAATCAACAATCCATCCTATTTTAATCTTTGTTTAAAACTAATACCATGACAGCTACTGTTACTTACGAATCTAATTTAAGAACCACCTGCTTGCATTTACAAAGTGGTTCAGCCATTGAAACCGATGCACCTACAGACAATAAAGGAAAAGGGGAAAGATTCTCTCCCACCGATTTAATCGCTACTGGATTAGGGGCTTGTATGATAACAACCATGGGCATCAAAGCAGAAAGCATGGATATTGCTTTGGATGGCGCTAAGGTGGAAGTCACAAAAATCATGGTCTCAGATCCAAGAAGAATTGGAAAAATTATTGCGCATTTAACCCTGCCTGCTGGATTAAATGTAGATCAGAAAACAAAAGAAATTTTAGAAAGAGTAGCACGAACCTGCCCTGTGGAAAGAAGCTTACACCCAGAGGTGGAATTAGACATTGCATTTAATTGGCAATAAATAAATCCCAATAGTTAAATCAGTATAAAGCAACTAATCAATTCCTAGTTGCTTTATTTTTTGCATCAACTTGCTAACAGGCAAGCCCATAACATTGTAAAAATCACCTTCTATTTTTTTAATACCAACTACGCCAATCCATTCTTGTATCGCATAAGCCCCCGCTTTATCATAAGGTTGATATTTGTCCACATAGAATTCAATTTGTTCCTTGGTCAAAGGATGGAATTCAACTTTTGTGGTTTCACTAAAAGCAATTTCATGTTCATTGTACAAAACCACCACCCCTGTAATCACTTCATGTATACGTCCAGCTAATTTTTGAAGTGAGCTCATGGCCGCCGCTTTATCTATTGGTTTGCCAAGGATGGTTTCATCCAAGACCACCACTGTATCTGCGGCAATGATACAGGTATGCTGAACACTGCCTCTTTCTTGTAAGATTTTTGCTTTCACCGCAGTAGCCTTGTTTTTTGCAATAAAAACTGGCACTTCCTCCATGGATAAATTAAAGGGATAGTTTTCCTCTGCTTCGGATACAATAATTTCAAAAGGTAATTCTGCCCATTCTAATAATGCCTTGCGTCTTGGAGATTGAGAAGCTAGTATAAATTGATGCATTTGTGCTTAAAATAAAAAGTAGAAAAATCCAATGGATAAAATACCAAACAACATGGCTGCTTTGATCCAGGCACTGAGCAAATTAAAATCTTTGCTAGTATAGGCCTTAGGCAATTTGACTAAAACAATAATTAATGGTGTCACAATTAAAGCAAGACAATACAAAGTAGTATACCACCAACCAAATGGAATAACCACCATTTGTATAATTAATAATAAAGCAATGACAACAATCAACCATACAGAGAGGTATACCTTGGTTGGTTTCAAACCCCATTGAATGGGCAAGGTTTGACATCCAAATTTAGCATCTCCTTCCATGTCTTCTAAATCTTTCAAGGCTTCTCTTACTAAAGTTAAAATAAAGGCAAAGGCACTGTACAATAAAGTAAGCTTTGCGAATTTAAAATTAGCAGCATTGGCAATGTCTGGATGAGTAATTTCCGCTATGGTTAATTTTGAAAAATAAACCACGGCAATAGACCAAGCAGTTAGCACAGAAATAATAATGTTCCCTATAAGAAAATTCTTTTTAAAAGTGGTGCTGTAAAACCACAACAACAAAATGGCTAGTAAATTTGATAAATGAATATGCCAATAATTATTAAATGGGAAAACAATAGTGGATATATAAATAGCCACAACACTTAATATCAAATGCCAAAAAATAACCCATCTTCTGCTGATATAGGCGCCCACCACTACTTTTTCGGGTTTATTGATTTGATCAATGTTAACATCGAAATAATCATTGATCATATAGCCTGCTGCTGCAATAAATGTATTGGTCACTAACAATAAATAAAATCGAAAATCTAGTTCCGCCACTGAGGATGGATACAATGGTTTGTAAATACAAAAATGAAACAAGGTTTCTGCCAATAAAATAAATAGCAAATTGGGCCAACGTATCAATCTTAAAAAATGAATAAGTAGCTTCAAAATATAGATTTAAGATTTATTTGGATTGGATTTGATCACTTAGATCCCAATGATCATTCAGCTTTAAAGTCTTTTCTATTACTTCTCTTGCACAACCTTCTCCTCCTTTAGCAATGGCATTATAGGCAGCAATGGCTTTGATGTCTGCAGCAGCATCACTTGGACAAGCAGCTAAGCCCACTGCTTTCATGGCTTCATAGTCGGGCATGTCATCCCCCATGTACATTACATGGCCTAAGTCCACTTTATTCAATACCGCTAATTCATGCAACAAGGCTAACTTATCTTTCACTTGCATAAATACTTCAGTTACCCCTAATTTTTGTAAACGTTCTTTTACTTCTTCAGAATGACCACCAGATATAACCCATACTTGGTAGCCTTTTTTGATGGCTAATTGTAAAGCATAGCCATCTTTAATGTCCATCACTCTAGCCATTAAACCATTGGGCATGATCAATAATTTGCCATTGGTTAAAACACCATCAACATCAAATACAAAACATCTAATTTTTTTAAAGGCTGCTAACAAAAGGTGATTTTTAGACGATAAATGTATGCCTATTTTTGATTATCTCTCCATTCATAGACCCAGGCACTTTGGATCATTTCTAAATGCCCTTCGTTGGATTCTTCTTTTTTCCCTTCAAAATGAGGCAAAGTCAAGACCCATTCTAACAAGTCAGTGAAGCGAACACGGTAAATTTTAGACTCTGTAAACTCATCTCCAAATTTTTCATATAGTTTTTGGGCAATATCTTCATGGTCATTCCAATGGATGGGTGGTTCAAACTGGCTCATACTTTTTTAATATTTTTTATTCTCCTAAAAATTGTGTTTGATCTGGCAAATTGATTTCAATTTCGCCCGAACCGGCAAGTAATTCACATTGACAGCCTAATCTTGATTCAATTCTTGGACTAACTGCACGGTCGATAAAATCTTCTTCTTTATCTGATAATTCTTGTAAAAATTCAGCGCCTTTCTTTACATAGATATGGCAAGTGCTGCAGGCACAAACACCACCACAATTGTGATGCAATTCTATACCAGCCTCCAAAATCACTTCCAATAAACTTTGATCTGGTTTAATATTGGTTAGTGTTAATGGTGCTAATCCTTTTTGTTCAAAATTGATTTTTAATGAATACATAATTCCTTGATAGATTTTTGCAAAAATAACTTATATCGTTCAATGCTTTTGGTTGATTTATAATTTTCTTTATCGAAATACAAAAAAAATAGGCCCACCCTCTGTTCTCGACATATCTTTGCATATAAATAATGGAATAATGGCCAAGCAGGGGTTCTCTGAACGTATGTATTTAAGGTATTTAAGAACAAAATTTAAAACCTTGGGATTGGTGTCGATGCCCGTAGCCGGGAAATTGGCTTTTAATCTTTTTTGCACCCCCTATCCAAAATTTAAAAAAAGAAAAGCGCCTGCCATTTTTCATCAAGCCAAAGGGATCCAAGTAAAGGTCATAGGCAACGGCTTACAAGCTATCGGAACTTCCACTTTAAATGGTTTTGAATGGCAGCCCAGCAAGCCCAATGGCAAAACAGTTTTGATTGCACATGGTTACGCAAGCTTTTCCTATAAATTTGAACAGTACCTACAGCCACTTTTGAAAATGGGTTTTCGGGTCATTTGCTTTGATGCCCCTGGCCATGGTATAAGTGAAGGCAAATACATAAATATAGTCATCTATCAGCAGGCCATCGAAGCAATCATCAAAGAACATGGACCCATTGATAATTTTATTGGACATTCTTTAGGGGCCATTACGCTAGCAATGGTGGCAGAAACCATCTCCCATCCACTAAATCATAAATTTGTTCTTATTGCCCCCGCTACCAAAACCACCACTACTTTTGAAAATTACTTTAATATGATGCATCTAAGTGAAGGCGTTAGAAAGGCTTTTATTGAAGAATTGCAAAGACATACGCAGCATCCAGTCAGTTTCTTTGAAGCCGATCGAGCCTTAGAAAAATATACCGGACCTGTACTTTGGGTTCATGACCAAGAAGATAGGGTCTGTCCTTATAAAGATTTAATAGATTTTAAAAATAAAGCACCAGAAAATATTAAATTCTTGACAACCAATGGTTTAGGTCATAACAAAGTGTACAAAACACAGGAAGTGATCGACAAAATCATGGCCTTTTTGGGCAGCTAAGCCCTAGTAATTTTTATTTTTTAGTCTAAAGCTCTAATATTGCATCGCGAGAAAAGAAATAAACTCTCTTGGAATGAGTTTACATTTTTTTCATAATTACTTGATAATCAATTTCTAAAATATCCCGTAGGAGCGGTAGACCACTATGTCAAAGAACTTATTAATTGTGGAGTCGCCTGCAAAGGCAAAAACGATCGAGAAGATTTTAGGCGAAGATTTTGAAGTGCGCAGTTGTTATGGGCACATACGTGATTTGGAAAAAGTAGACATGGGGATAGATTTAAAGAACAAATTCGCTCCACGTTATACCGTACCCAGTGAGAAAGAAAAAGTGGTGAAGGAATTAAAATCCATGACCAAGAAAGCTAAAGAAGTTTGGCTAGCATCGGATGAGGACCGTGAAGGAGAAAGTATTAGTTGGCATTTAGCAGAAGTATTGGGATTAGATCCTAAAAAAACAAAGCGTATTGTATTTCATGAAATTACTGCCCCTGCTATTAAAAAAGCAGTAGAAAATCCACGTTTCATTAATATGGATTTAGTGGATGCACAACAAGCAAGAAGAATATTAGATAGAATAGTTGGTTTTGAGCTAAGTCCAGTGCTTTGGCGTAAAATAGGCATGCAAAGAAGTTTGAGTGCAGGTAGAGTTCAAAGTGTAGCGGTAAGATTAATTGCAGAAAGAGAAAGAGAAATCAATCAATTTATTCCAGAGAGTGTATTTAAAGTTTCAGCCTTATTTAGTGCGCCAGATATCAACAAGAAAAAAGTAAAATTCAAGGCAGAAGGCCCGCAAAAATTAACTACAGCTGGTGCAGCCGAAAAATTTTTAAACGAATGTAAGGGCGCAAAATATACCGTAAAAGACATTGCTGTAAAAGATGGCAAACGCACGCCCTCAGCACCTTTCACTACTTCTACCCTTCAACAAGAAGCTTCTAGAAAATTAGGTTACAGCGTAAGTAAGACGATGTTACTAGCGCAAAAATTATATGAAAGTGGTAAGATCACTTACATGAGAACAGACAGCATTAGTTTGAGTGAAACTGCGGTGGAGGCCATTAAAAAAGAAATCAATGATAGTTTTGGTGACCAATATTATCAACCAAGAAAATTTAAGAATAAAAACGAAAGTGCACAAGAAGCGCATGAGGCCATTCGTCCTTCTTACATGAATGAAAGTAAGGTCGATGATCCAGATTTAAATAGATTGTATGAACTCATTTGGAAAAGAACCATTGCTTCTCAAATGAGTGACGCACAGTTTGAAAAAACGACAGCCAAAATTGAAATATCTACCAACAAAGAAACCTTAACGGCTAGTGGTGAAGTCATGAAGTTTGATGGTTTCCTAAAAGTATACTTAGAAAGTAAAGACGAAGATGAAGTAGAGGAAGACAATTTGGAAGAAGGAGATGAAAGTTTATTGCCTCCTTTAGCTAAAGGACAGGTACTTGACTTTACATCTATGACAGGATTAGAAAGATTCAGTCGCCCAGGTGCTAGATTCACGGAAGCTTCCTTAGTTAAAAAATTGGAGGAATTAGGCATTGGTCGTCCTTCCACTTATGCCCCTACGATTACCACCATCATGAAACGTAATTATGTAGAGAAAAGAGAAAAAGAAGGCATCAAAAGAATTTACCAAATTTTGACCTTAAGTAATAAGGATGAAATCAAACAAGAATCCGCTTCTGAAATTACGGGTGCTGAAAAAAATAAACTATCCCCTACCGATTTAGGTTTAGTGGTGACTGATTTTTTGAAATTACACTTTGAAAAAGTAATGGATTTTAATTTTACCGCTAAAATCGAAGGCGAATTTGATGAAATCGCAGCAGGCAAATTAAAATGGAGCGATATGTTGGCCTCTTTTTATGAGCCCTTTCATGTAACTATTGAACATACCCTTGAAACTGCAGAAAGAGCCAAAGGCGAAAGAGAATTAGGTTTTGATGCGGTAAGTGGTAAAAAAGTGATTGCACGTATGGGCAGGTACGGCCCAATGGTTCAAATTGGCCATCAGGATGAGGAAGAGAAACCAAGATTTGCCAAATTAAAGGCTTCTCAGAGTATTGAGACCATCAGTTTTGAAGAAGCCATGGAGTTATTCAAGCTTCCAAGAATGCTTGGCCAATTCGAGGACGAGGATGTTTCTGTAAATATTGGCCGTTTTGGCCCTTATGCAGCCCATTCTAAGAAGTTTTACTCCCTTAACAAGGAAATGGATCCATACACGGTTACCCTCGAGGAATTGACCCCTATGATTGCTGAGAAAAGAAAGGCCAAAGATGAAAGAACCATCAAAGTATTTGAAAAGGAGAAGATTCAACTTTTAAGAGGCCCTTATGGCCCTTATATCAAACAAGGTTTACGCAATTTCAAATTGAGCAAAGAGCAACAAGAAAAAGTAGAAACCTTAACCATTGAGGAAATAAATGCGACCATCGCTGAATTAAAAGCCAATCCTCCGCGCAAGATGGCTAGAAAAAAGAAAGCATCTTAATAGCTTGCGCATAAAGTATAAAAAAGGCCTCCAAATTTGGAGGCCTTTTTAGTATCATACATGAAGCTTATTGTGTTAGTTCAACGCAGGCTTACTCATTAATTTAAGGTATTGAACATGTGATTTGATAGCACTGATCACTGTTGGATACTCGTTGTATTTTAACTTAAAATCTGCACAGGTTTGTTTTACTATCTTAGAAATAGCTGGATAGTGTACATGTGAAATTTTAGGAAACAGATGATGTTCAATTTGAAAATTCAACCCCCCCACCAACCAACTTACCAATTTACTTTTAGTAGCAAAATTAGCAGTGGTCTGAATTTGATGTACAGCAAACTCATCAGGCATTTTATTTTCTGGCTGAATGGCCAATGGAAATTCAGTTTCAGTAACCGTATGTGCCAATTGAAAAACAATGCTTAAAATAAATCCAGCAAAAAAGCCGACAATTAAAAAGCCTACCAACCAACTTACCCAACCTAACATATAAATAGGCAATACCACAAAGAAGAAAGCATGGTATATTTTTACCGCCCAAAATTCAATGTGTTCCCCAATACTCATGTCTTTAATGGCCACAGAGCCAATCTTACCGGAAAAATATTTTTTATAGTCTGCAAAGAATATCCAAAATATATACAATAGCATATATAAAACCCAGAAATAAATATGTTGAAAACGATGCAATAAATAATGTTTTTGGGTCGGTGCCATTCTCATCAAAACACCCACTTCTATATCATCATCTACCCCATCAATATTGGTAAAGGTATGGTGCAAAGTAACGTGTTTCATGGCCCACATAAAACGACTAGCACCTAAAACACTTATAGAGGATGATGCCAATTTATTTAACCAAGCGTACTTGCTAAAACTTCCATGACTACCATCGTGCATCACATTAAAACCAATGGCTGCAATTAATCCTCCAAATAAAATGCATTCTATTACCGCAAAAAAAGTAGAGGGGGTAAAAAATACCAAATGAACATAAATCAAAATAAATAAAGAAATTAATATAATTGCCTTAGAAAAAAGTTTATAATTACCAGTTGCTCGAATTGAATGTTCTGCCAAATATTTATTGACTCTGTTTTTTAATTCGGTATGTAATGATTTTTCCATTACTGGAAATTTCGGGGTAGCTGAAATTTGATTGTTCATGCGCTTTTCGTTGTAGATGCAAAGTAAGGTCAAATAGCAATAATACTGAGTATAAATGCCGAAAATTTAGGTGAACGTTTAATATTTCTAATTATTATGTAAACATTTGTTAAATATATCCACAAGCATAGGATAAGTATAATGGGATTTTGGGAATATTTTGCGTTGATTTGAATAATATTTAAAACAAACAGACGCTCAAAATGCAAAAAGCAACAGAAATAAACGCTTTGTTCAAGTTAATTGATGACCCAGACGAAGAAGTTTTTAATACCATTGCAGACCGTTTGTTAGTTTACGGTTCTCCGATTATTCCTGAGTTAGAACATCTATGGGAAAATACTTTAGACGAAGCCACTTTGGAACGAATTGAGATGATGATTTACAAACTTAGATTACAAGATTTAAGAGAGGCTTTTACAAATTGGAATGCCCAACCTAATGCCTCTTTATTTGAAGGCGCATTGCTTGTGACACAGTTTCAATATCCTGAATTGGCGATAGATACTTTGCGTCATCAAATGGAAAAAATCAGGCGCAATATATGGCTGGAATTGAACAACTATTTAACACCACTAGAACAAGCCAATGTTATTCGAAATATTCTATACAATTATTACCAAATAAAAGGTGTAGAAGTTAACTATGAAAAACCAGAGGAATTTTTAATTGCGGCGCCCTTGCAATCTAAAAAAGGCAATGCCATTGCCAACACTTTGTTGTATGTAGAGCTTTGTCAACAACTAGACATTCAAGCCCACTTCATCAATATCCCCAAACAATGCATTATTGCCTTTTATACTTCAGATTGGGATCCTGAAGAAATTGTTTCGAATCCACAAGAGTTCATTCAGTTTTATGTTGAAGGCACCACCGGCAATGCTTTTTCTCAAAAAGATTTAGACAATTATATGCTGCGGTCCAATATAGTACCAAAAAATAGTTACTACAAGCAACTCACTAATGTGCAAATCATCAAAAAGCATTTGATGGAATTTTCAAAATGCTTTCAAAGTCCAACCCTGCTGTACAAACAAAATGACCTAATAGAATTAGCCAATTTATTAAGTTAAGCAATGTATTTTTAGGAATAAATAATCAATTATGCTGCATTGGGAAGATTTTACAAAAGTAGACATCAGGTCTGGTACCATTTTGACCGTGGAAGCTTTTCCAAAAGCTAAAAAACCTGCCTACCAACTAAGTATCGATTTTGGCCCACTGGGTATCAAGAAATCATCTGCTCAAATTACGCACCATTATTCCATGGAAAATTTAGTGGGTAAGCAAATCATCGCAGTGGTCAACTTTCCTCCTAAACAAATTGCCAATTTTATCAGTGAATGTTTAGTATTAGGCGTATATGACGAATCACATGAAGTGGTCTTGCTTCATCCTTCCTTACCAGTGAGCAATGGACAACCCATCGGATAATGCCCAATCAATACACACAAATTTATCATAGCCCCATTGGCATTATAAAAATCGTATCGGATGATTTTTGTATTGAAGAATTAATTTTCATTGAAGACGAGGCGATTGATCAAATAAATATTTCTACTACCACCCCTGAGGTCATTAATCAGTGCATAGATGAATTGATTGAGTATTTTGCAGGCAAAAGAAAACAGTTTAGTGTTGCCATCAATCAGGCGGGTACAGAATTTCAACAAAAAGTTTGGAAAGAATTGTATGAAGTTCCTTTTTCTAAAACCTTAAGCTATGGTGAATTAGCTAAAAAAATGGGCGATCCAAATTTGGTGCGCGCCGCTGCCAATGCCAATGGGAAAAATAAGATTGCCATCATTGTACCTTGCCATAGAATTGTGGGATCCGATAGATCCTTGGTTGGTTATGCCTGGGGCAAGGCCAGAAAAAAATGGTTGCTACAACACGAGTTTAGATTGGAACTAGGGGTACAAACCTTGTTTTAATAACACCTATTTTAAAATAGACCCATCAAAACCAAAGGGTAAAAGATGACTAGCTGATGGTATGACCATGACCTGGCCGGACTTTCCTGCTAAGATAATTTTAATGGGGGCATGATAACGGTTTTCATAATCCAACAAGGATTGTCTACACATTCCACAAGGGGAAATTGGTGCTGTCGATGGCTTATTCAAGGGGTCATAACTAATGGCCATGGATACGATTGTTGCATTCGAGTATTGACTCCCTACACTATTCAATAAAGTTCTTTCGGCACAAATTCCAACGGGAAAACTGGCGCTTTCTTGATTGGATCCAATCACGATTTGACCAGTAGACAATAAGGCCGCAGCACCCACTTTGAAATTGGAATAAGGGGCATAAGCCGTCTGGGTTGCTTGAATGGCTTCATTCAATAAAACTTGATCTTGCGCAGACAATAAACCAGCATGGTCTAAAAGTTCATAGTCAAACTCGTATTTCTTTTGCATTGATTTATTTGATGCTATTGAATAGTCGATTCCAACGAATAGATTTATTGTAACTAAACCAAATTAATGCAGCTCTACCAACAATATGTGTTTCTGGCACATAGCCCCAAAAACGACTATCCTGGCTTCTGTGTCGATTGTCTCCCATCATCCAATAATAATCTTGTTTTACTTTATAAGTACTAGCCAATACCCCATTGATGGTATATTGACCATTTACTTTGTCTAAAGTATTGTGCTCATAATTGGTAATTAAACGGCGATACAATTCTATGGTGCTATCATTCAACTCCACGATGTCCCCTTTTTTAGGAATACGAATAGGGCCAAAATTATCTAGAGAAAATGGAAAATGTTGCACATCATTGGGGAAAGTATAGCCCACTGTATTGTCTACATAAGGACTCACTGAAACCACTTGCGCTAATTTTTTTAAGCTTTCTGCAGCCCCTGCCGTCATATTAATTAAATAGGTATTGGCCTTGCCATCAATTACTCTAAAATCATTGGTGGCTTCGGTGGTACTAATGCCGATGCTGTCCTCTACATAGTCTTCAGCGATCGGCTTACCATTGGTCACTACTAAATATTCCGTTTGCGCATTGGCGGTTACTAAAGCGGGCTGACCATTAACCCACAAACGACTTTCTTTCACTTGAATAAGATCCCCTGGAATACCTACACATCTTTTAATGTAGTTATCAGTTTTGTCTATTGGATGCACCAATATAGGAAATTGTGCTTTTAGTTTTTCTCTGTCTCCATTGAATTCAGGTGACCTTAAAACATCGTAATAGGGAATCTTACTTCCATACTCAGGATCGTTGATAATGGTGTCTCCTGCTGGAAAATTAAACACCACCACATCATTGCGATTGATGTTTCTAATTTTAGGCAATCTACTATAATCTAATTGAACCCATTTTACATAAGAAGGTGTAGTGGGCGCCCCAGGTAAAGTATTGTGTACAAAAGGAAAAGAGATGGGGGTTTGAGGAATTCTAGCACCAAAGGTAATTTTATCAACAAACAAAAAATCATTCACTAGTAAAGTTTTTTCCATACTCTCCGTAGGAATCACATAGGCTTCAAAAATAAAAGTTCTAATTAAGGTAGCCGCCACCACTGCAAAAACTGCAGCATCAATCCATTCTCTAGAAGCGGGCTTATGGTAATGCACCAAGGCTGCTTCGCCATGCCATTTTTCTTTGGCTGAAAATCCTAAATAAGGCAAATAAATAAATGGGAAAAACACAGTCAATGTATGTTGGATCAAATTCACCTTCTTAAAATGCATCACAAAAATGATAGAAATCCACAAGCTTACAAACTGGCCTAAAATCGGAATCAACTGGATCCAAAACCAAATTTTTGGAATATTACAAAGTTTTACTACTTCCCAAGTATTGTAAATAGGGATAATGGCTTTTGTATTTTCTACACCTGCTTTTTTTAGCATGGCATAAATACCAATGTACCAACCTACCCAAAAAATAATCAAACAAATGAATCCCATAAATAGTACTTATTATTTGTAACAAAAATATCCCTTTGTGAGGGATATTTATAAAAAGAGTTTGAATTATATTGTTAAACTGTACAAAAGGTTAAAATAAAGGATTATTGCTCTTTATTTATACTGATGGAGTACCTCTTTGACCAACTTTACGGATCTAATAATGTCTGGAATGGCTAAAGCGGTTAAATTAGGCGCATAGTGCATGGGCGCATCAGCGCTAGTAATTCTTCTGATAGGTGCATCTAAATAATCAAAGCCCTCCTTTTGAATGCGGTAACTTAATTCTGAAGAGACAGAAGCAAAGGGCCATTGCTCTTCAATAATCACCAATCTATTTGTTTTTTTAACGCTTTCTAAAACAGTCATCCAGTCCAATGGACGAATGGTTCTTAAATCTATTACTTCTGCACTAATGCCTTCTTTTTCCAATTCTGCAGCAGCACCTAAGGCTACCTTCATCATCTTACTGTAAGAAACAATAGTTACATCACGACCGGGCTTTTTCACCGCAGCTAGTCCTAGAGGGATATAATATTCTTCATCAGGTACTTCTGCTTTTTCGCCATAACTTACTTCACTTTCCAAAAACATAATGGGATCTTCTTCATACCTAATGGCTTGTTTTAATAAACCTTTTGCATCATAAGCATCAGCCGTAGAGACCACTTTGATACCAGGTATATTGGCTAAGTAACTTTCAAATGCAGTAGAATGTTGTGCGCCTAATTGACCAGCACTTCCATTGGGCCCTCTCATCACAATAGGACATCCAATTTGTCCACCACTCATGGCCAACATCTTACTCGCTGTATTTAATATTTGATCTAAAGGAAGTACGGCAAAGTTCCAAGTCATGAACTCAACGATTGGTCTAAGCCCATTTTGAGCAGCCCCTACCGCTACTGCGGTAAAGCCTAATTCTGAAATTGGGGTATCTATAATGCGTTTAGGTCCAAATTCAGCCAACATACCCTGACTAACTTTATAAGCACCATTGTATTCGGCTACTTCTTCTCCCATCAGCAAGACGCGCTCATCTCTTCTCATCTCTTCACTCATTGCTTCGCGGATGGCTTCTCTTAAGGCTATTGATCGCATGAATCTAGTTTTAATTTGAGATGCAAAAATAGAGTTTTATACAAGAAAAAAGTAATTCTAAGGCATAAAAAAATCCCCTCCGCCCAAGCTGGGAGGAAGGGATTCTAGGACTAACCCATCCTAAAAGACTAGAATATGTTATAAGCAAAGCTTACATAGTACAATCCACCGATTTTTGGACTACCATAAGCTGTGTAATAGTATTTATTCATAATGTTGGTACCACCTACTTTAATCAAAGATTTAACGCTAGGTACTTTGTAAGTTAAAACAGCATCAATCGTGTTGAAAGAAGCTACTTTACCTACTGCAAAACTACCTTCATAAGTCATCTCGTCTTGATAATGTAAGGAAGCACTAAAGCCCAATCTGTTTTTCAACAAGAAACCTGTATTGGTTAAACCAAAATTAGCTCTCCATAATGGTGTGTTGAAATAAGCAATAAAGCCAGTAGGCAAGTTGCCAATTTCATCTGTATAGATACTACCATTGAAAGTAAAATTATTAGGCATCATGTAATCTGCAGAAACACCCCATCCTGAAGAAGATACTTTAGTAGAGGCATTGGTTGAGATACTGTAAGCAACTCGCTTGTCTGCACTTAACACATCATATATGCTAGCACCAGTTCTTGATTGCAATACATTCACGCCACCAATAAAGTTGGTATACTCCCCTGAATAAGCATAAAAATCAATTAATAATTTTTTAGCGATTAAAGTTTTGTATCCAATTTCAAAAGACTTTAAAGATTCTGGTTTGAAATCACCAAATACTTGTTGTTTTAATAAAGTTGCGTTAGGTGCACCTCCAGCTACTGAAGCGCCAAATGCAGTTACACTTGGAATAGTATAAGCAGGATTTGAACCGAAATTATAAAAATCTCTTAAGCTTTTTAGACCACCCATTAATCGAGTTCCACCACCCACTGTCAAATTAATGTATTGGTTTTGTGTGGTTGGGAAACGATAAGCAGTTTGGTAAGAAAGACGTAAGTTATTGTCTTCTGCAACTTTAATTACAGCAGTAAATCTTGGTGTAAATTGACCTTTGAAGTTTTGATTTTTATCATAACGTCCAGCAAAAGACAATTTAAGTCCATCTCCAAAGAATTTCTTTGACAATTGAGTATAGGCACCTGTTTCATTGATGGCAATGTTACCTGCAGTATCAGCAAATAAAGTTCCTTGTGAATTCAATGTATAAGTTCTTGCACTTCCTCCAATTAATAAATCCATATCGTATTTGTCAAAACCTAATTTTTCTGTCAAATTCAATTGACCTTCTACTACAGCCAAAGATGATTTATCTAAAAATTTAGCACCACCTTGAGAAATAGGCGTACCGGTGATTGCTTTGTAAGCAGCACTAGCGCCAATGTTACCATTGCCTTGACCTTCAGGTCTTCCTTGATCTGCTAAAGTTCTTGCTGTAGCATCTGCTTGCGCTGGGCTAGCACCTTGTGCTAAAGCGCCTGTTAAAGCAGAAAAGTATTGAGGATACCAAGAGGCAGCAGTAGTTGTTGCATTGGTAGGATCATAACTTTTTTTCCAAGACTCATTAAATATACGAGTAGCGATAGTGGCATTGTAAGAATCACCTGCATCTTCTAAAGTTTCATAGGCTCTTACGTACCAGTTTTTAGATTTCAATTCAAATTTGAATTGACTCATTTGTAAATTTTTCAATGAATAACGATCACTACCAGTGTATACTGTATTTCCAGTTCCTGTATACATACTGAAAGAGGCCTCTGTTTTATCATTTACTTTATAGTGAATAGATCCAGAAATTTTATTGTTTCTTGTAGTTGGATCAATTACATCGGCTTCATTATATCCTGTTCTACTTACATTACCATAATAACCTTTTTTATCCGCATAAAGAATTGGTGCATAAGGAGCTAATGCTGCCCAACTTGGTCCAGTTGCTTTTGCTAAAAATCCAGCGTAAGCAGCATAAGAACTATAACCAGCAGCTGCACCATACAAGGCATTGAAAGTAGCAGCGCCTAATAAACCAGAAACACCAGCTTTATAAGAAGCACTAAAGTTTCTTAAATCTACAGTGGTTTCATCACCATAAACGTTTACTCCATCATAATTAGGATCTGTTATTCTTGTTCCAGAAATAGTCTCCCCTAAAGAAGTTCCGGTACTACGAGAATAGTTGCTTGTATTTTGAGCCAACCAATCTTGCGCTTCCATTGATTCTGCTGAAATTTTATAAGCAAAACGATCGCCTATTTTACTTGCCCATCTTACGGTATAGTCACTATATCCAGATTTTGGACGCTCGTAACCATCAATATGGTTCATCCCTTGCTTGATTTGAAAACTCAAACCTTGGTATTTGAAAGGACTTTTACTATTGATTAAAACAGTACCGTTCATACCACCTGCTCCATACAAAGCAGAAGAGGCACCTGGCAATAATTCGATATTGTCTACATCTAATTCTGTCAAACCAACAATGCTACCCACTGAGAAATTTAAGCCGGGTGCTTGGTTGTCCATACCATCAATTAATTGGTTCATACGTGTGTTACCACTTCCGTTAAAACCTCTTGTACTAACACTTTTGAAAGTCAAACTAGCAGCTACAACGTCCACCCCTTTTAAATTACCAATGATATCATAGTAATTGGAAGCAGGCGCTGATTTAATAGTAGCATTGCTAATACGCTCAATAGTTACTGGAGATTCTAGAATTCTTTCTGCTACTCTTGAAGCAGCTACGACTACTTCAGAACCTAAGGTATAAGAAGGTTTAAGTGTAACATTTACTTTATTAGAAGCATCTACGATCACTTCTTTGGATTCAAAACCAACAGAAGAAAACACCAAGGTATAAGGTGCTTTTTGAGTTACTGAGATTTTAAAATTACCTCTGTCGTCAGTAAAAGTACCTTGGTTGGATCCTTTTAAGGTTACTGAAACTGCAGGAACAGATTCTGAAGAATTTGAATTTTTAACCGTACCTGAAATGGTACTTGCATTTTGAGCTTTTGCACTCATAACCAAGATGGTAGATAAGCATAGAACCGCAAAATGTCTTAAAAATTTTTTCATAAATTATTGTTTTTAAGTTGAATTGTTGGTACAAATTAACATATTGTAAGCATTTAAGAAAAAATTATCATTTGTATCTTTAAAAATATAATTTTACAGTATGAAAATGACCCCATTTCCCCATCAAATTGGTGAGTACCAAGGCAAGGTAAGAGATGTCTATTATCTTGATAATGAACTACTTATAATGATTGCAAGTGACAGAATCTCTGCTTTTGACGTCATTTTACCCGAACCCATCCCTTTTAAAGGGCAGGTCCTCAATCAGATTGCTGCCTATATGTTGGCCGCTACCCAGGACATTTGCCCCAATTGGCTATTGGACTGCCCTGCCCCAAATGTGGCCATTGGCAAAAAATGTACTCCCTTTAAAATCGAAATGGTCGTAAGAGGTAATTTAGTGGGCCATGCTTGGAGAACTTACCAAGCAGGTGGACGAAAATTATGTGGGGTAAGCCTACCAGAAGGACTGAATGAAAATGATTATTTCCCTAGCCCAATCATCACACCCTCGACTAAAGCAAGTGAAGGACATGATGAAGATATTTCAAAAGAAGAAATCATTGCAGAAGGATTGGCTTCTGCTGCGGATTGGGCTGTATTAGAAAAATATGCACTAGCCTTATTTCAAAGAGGAAAAGAAATAGCCGCTAAACAAGGATTAATTTTAGTAGACACTAAATATGAATTTGGAAAAATTGGAGACACCATTTATTTAATGGATGAAATACACACCCCCGATTCTTCTCGATATTTTTATGCCGATGGATTTGAAGAAAGACAATCCAAAAAAGAAAAGCAAAAACAATTAAGTAAAGAGTTTGTGCGCGAGTGGTTGATTGCCAATAATTTCATGGGCAAGGAAGGCCAAACGGTGCCAGCTATGTCCGCCGAATGGATTGATACCATTTCTAAAAGATATATTGAGCTTTACGAAAAAGTCATTGGCGCGCCATTTAAGCCAGCACCAAAATCTTCCGAAGAAACTTACAATTTAGTTTGTGTATCTTTAGAAAAGCTTAGTTAGTTTTAGAATAGAAATTTAAAAATTAATTTCAGTTCTGAACTTCGAGACTAAATTATTATTTAAAAACTATAATTATATTAAGTTTTTAAATAATAAAATCTAATTATTTTATGCAAATCAGAGATTTGCTACGTAAAGAAAAAATAAAAATGAATCGTTAAAAAATTGTGCATGTCTGAGCGAAGCGAGTTCACAATTTTAGATTCTTTTTTATTTTTTTAGCGTCATGGCGAGCAGAGAAGAATGAAATATTTTTAAATTGATATTCTATCTTAAATATCTATTCCTAAGCGAGGTCTTAAGCGCTGCTTGCTTTTATTAAAAATTTGTTGGCCTTTGTCGATGCCTTTTCTAAGCTCAATTTGTTTTTCTAGAGGTAGATGTACAATATCGGTGCAGTCCTGTGTGCAGCAGCCGGCATAGGTTTCAGCGCAGCTTGGACATTGAATAAACAACAAGTGACAACCATCGTTTTTACAATTGGTATGGGTATCACATGGTGCCCCACACTGATGACACTTGGCAATGATGTCTTCTGTAATCTTCTCTCCTAGTCGATCATCAAACACAAAGTTTTTTCCTTTGAATTTACTTTCTAATCCCGCTTCTTTAATTTGATTGGCGTAATTAATAATACCTCCTTCTAAATGGAAAACATTTTTAAACCCTTCATGCAACATATAAGCACTTGCTTTTTCACAACGGATACCCCCCGTGCAATACATGATGATATTTTTTTCTTTATTTTCCTTCATCATCTCGGCGGCCATGGGCAATTGTTCTCTAAAAGTATCTGAAGGAATTTCAATCGCATTTGCAAAATGTCCTACTTCGTATTCATAATGGTTACGCATGTCAATCACAATCGTTTCAGGAGCGTTTAACAATTCATTCATCTGAACGGCATTGACATACTTGCCTTTATTTTCCATACTAAAGCTAGAATCTTCGATGCCATCGGCCACAATTTTGCTTCTGTTTTTAATGCGTAATACCCAAAAGCTTTTGCCATTATCGTTCACCGCAATATTTAACCTCAAGCCTTCTAGGCCAGGGATTACATATAAATAAGATTTAAAGTTTTCGAATAAATGAGTAGGCACACTTATTTGTGCATTGATGCCTTCACTGGCAATATAAATACGCCCAAAAACTTGTAATTCATGAAAACCCTTATACAACTCATCTCTAAATAAGGCTGGGTCTTGAATGGTGAAATACTGATAAAAACTGATGGTGGTACGCGGAAAATTTTCCTCGTATAATTTTTCTTTCAACTCCTTATTGGAGATGCGATTGTGTAAAACTGACATAGCTTAAATTTTTAGCCCAATTACAGGTTGGGGAAATTCAATGCAAAGATAAAAAGTTTCTTGAATTAAGTTTATAAAAGACTGCTGATTAAAATCAGTAACTACTTAGGGGAAACTATTTTTTACGCACAAAGGATCCTGTCAAGGAAGCTAAGCCTCCTACTAAAGCACCAATAAAACCGGTGAGCACAATAAGAGAAACATAAGATCCTTTTAAAGGCAAGATATTGGCTACTTTGATGGACAATAGATGATTATTGCCTTGGTCAATGCCGATGGCCAATAAGGTCCACAACAAGCCAATAGCAATAAATCCTATTAAAAAAGAATGAATGGACTTTTGAGGAATAACCATCGCTACCAATAAATTAGTAAGGACAAAACTCCACCAAGGTAAATTTCCATAAATACCTACTGCATAAGCAAGTAAGGCGGTTAAAAGTATACTGATAATTATTTTCATTGATTGCATTTTTAAAATTGAAGTTTTTTTAAGCGGTCTTAAATTGAATATGCCATTTTGTTCTTTCATGTTGTTTTAATTTTTCTTTGTTTAAAAACAACAATCGATAATATTTTCCTGCAGCCCAATAATCTATAAAGGTATCATAATAAGCACTGCCCGGATTCCCACTCTGCCCACCAGGATACAAACCATAGGCTTCAATTTCGTCTGTCATGTGCACCACCATTCTCCAACTTGGTCCATGATTTTCTGTAGTGGCATTAATAATGTTCACCCCACCACCAATGGGTAAGTCTAGCCTACTTAAAGCAGGAATTTTAGTCAAATGAGCTACTCTTGTAGCTTTAAATAAAGACCATTCTAGTTTATTTTCTTTTTCTAATTCCAATAATTTTTTGGTAGCGTTTTCTACACCCAAGGTGATTTGATCTTTAAAATTTTCTACTTTGTCCTTGGTACGGATATCATCTGCAATAGACCAATTAGAATCCTTTAATAATTGATCAACTAAAACAAAGGCATCGGGCTTGGTCAATGGAATAGCGGAACCTGCTAGTTCATCTCCCCATACTGCCATTTCCACACTATCCCATATTATTTTAAAAACAGTAATTCCTTTTGAATGTACACCATTGTTTAAATCCCAATTGGTCATTTCAGTCACCATTCTTTTGGCATCAGTATTTAGTTTATCTACTTGCAAATATTTCATTAATGCAGGACGTGCTGTTGCAGCAAATACATTGTCATTATTGGTTTGCAAGGCTTGCATATCTTCCGGAGTAATTTGATTCATCCTAGTCAAATGCTTATTGACACTGATACCACGGTATAAAGGGAAAGAGCTTGCGGTACCTAAATAATAAGGATAAGAAGCATCGGTTGCTTTCTGATTGGCACTGCTTACAAAACCACGTACTGGATTTTTGATGGTGGGATTCTCTTCATTAGGGATGATACCTTGCCAATCATAAGAACTGTCTGTTCCTGGCATAATAAAATCACCTTGATGTTCCCATCTTGCGACAAAAGCCCCCTGCTGCTTAATGGCAATATCACCAGAGACCGTAGCCATCACAAAATTCTGACCAGGACAGCTCCAAAGCGAAATGGCTTTTACATAATCGTCGTAGTTTTTGGCACGGTTTAATCTATAAAATGTTTCAACCCCTGTAGAAGAATTTGTTGCTGTCCACTTAACTGCCAAGTTGCGGCCTTTGGATTGTGGATTTTGGTAATGCGCATCATACATCACAGGCCCCCAATGGGTCATTGGTATATCTTCTACAACATCTGCACTGTCTTTAACTTTAATGATTTCTTTTCTTTTAGTCACCGATTTCCAAGCCCCATTGAACCAATATTCATTCTCTGAACTGTCTTTAAATTTCAATTCATAATAATCCAATACATCTCTGCCTGCATTGGTTACGCCCCAGGCCAAACTATCATTGAACCCAATAATCACCGCTGGTGAGCCTGGAAAACTAGCCCCATAAGTACTATGGGTAGGCGTAGTAATTTGAACTTCATACCAAAGTGAAGGCAAGTTTAATCCTAAATGAGGATCGCTACATAATATAGGACGACCCGATTTTGTTTTACTACCTGATACAGCCCAGTTATTACTACCGTTGTTTATATTGGGCGCCACAGGCGGTTCTTGAACATTGAATGCTACACTGGCCGTATGCATTAAATAAGTAGAATCTGCATTGGCAGGTTTTATAGGAAGGATGGAAGGCTTTTGATACACCGTACCTTTAGGAATGATGGGGTCTAAAGAATCCTGATTGTTGGTGTATAATTTATTGAATAAATCGTAGCCTAAAAAATCTTTGGTATTGGTTAATTGCAAATCAGCAGCAGCGGAATGACCTGTTAAATCATAAGACATGAACATTAAAAACAAATATGTTTTTTTAGGCGTCCACATTTCGGGTGCGTAGTTCATTAACTTGTATTCAAAAGGCAAATCTTCTGGAGCCAATTGTTTTAAATAAGCATTCACCCCTGAGGTATAGGCATCTACTGTGGCCTTCATTTCAGGATTGTTCGCATTGATATTGGCTTCGTTTTGTTCTGCCCCATACACCATACCCAATCTTCTAAAAAATCGATCAATGGATAATTTATCGGCTCCAGCAATTTCACTTAACCTTCCAGATGCCACTCTTGTTTGAAAATCCATCTGCCACAATCTATACTTCGCATGCAAATACCCTTGAACAAAATAGGCATCTTCATCATGGTCTGCATAGATATGCGGTACCAATCGATCATCTAAATAAACATCTACATTGCCCTTTAGTTCACTTGCAACAATGGAGGCATCAAAATTAGTATTGATGTTTTCTGCATTTTTCCAAAATCCATGTTGTGGAGATAAGAAATATCCTAGCCTAGGTGATTTAGTTGTGCCAATAGATAATTGAGTATTTAAGACTGTCACTAATCCAATGGTAACTATGGCAGAGGCAATAAAAGGCAATAGGCGCATAACAAATATTTAGACAACTAAATTAAGAATTTATTTGCCAATTTGCTCTTTAAAATACTGAACTTGCTCATTCAATGGTAAATAGGGATATAAACTCAACAATCGCTCAGTTTTAGCGATGCATTGCTGTAAAAATTCTTGATGTTGGGAAGAACCAGCAAAAAAAGGTTTGTGTTGCATGGCCAATTGTAATTCAGCGACTTGCTTCATTAAATTTTGGGTATCCTCGTTCATGTAAGATTCCAAAAGTTTCTCCCAAACATAATTGGACGCTGCATAATTTGGATGCACCAAGTCTTCGGCATAAAAACGGTAATCTCTCAAATCATCGATGATGTATTCGTATGCAGGAAAATATTCAGTGCTTTTATTGGTTTCTACTACTTCATGTACCGCATGAATTAAAACAGCTTTGCTTCGATTGTTTTCGACCAAGCCCTCTCTTAAATGACGCACAGGGCTAATGGTCAATACAATATGCAAATGAGGATTAAAGGCAAGCAACTTATTTACTAATTCATTTAATAGTTCAACCAATTCATTGGGTTGCATCAACCTTTTATCAAACCAACTAGATGGGGCTTTGTGGTTATTGGCCACTACCTGGCCTAGATTAGCCGGTGACTGATTATTTAATTGATACACCCAGGCAGAGCCTAGTGTAATAATTAAATGGTCTGTAGTTTTTAAAAATTGATGTGCTTGCGCAATGGAATTATTTATTTTATCCAAGGCCTCTTGGGCATGAATTGAAGAAAAACGACTATGGTGGTTCCAACTATTCCAAACTTCATTTAGCTGAAACAGATCAGCATTCGTATATTTTTTTTGCGCAATACAATCCAATAATGCATTGGACACGCTAATGGGGTTAAATAAAATTCCATGTGAATTTTCAAATACCTTAAATAAATGAGCGTTTAATTTAGCACCAATATTTTCCGAAAAACAAGAACCGACCAGCATTAATTGATCACGATACCCTATTGGATTAGGGGATTTTTTTGAAGCTAAGGTTAATTTGAATTTTAAGGTGCTCATCTAATGCCTTTATTTTAAGGGAAACATTCTTTGTTTCATGGCTTCGTATAATATAATGCCCGCCGCCACCGACACATTAAAAGAATCAAAATTAGTAGCCATAGGTATTTTGAAAAAATAATCTGCAGCCTTGGCCAAGTAAGGTTGAACGCCTCTACCCTCATCTCCCATAATAATACAGGAAGGAATGGTTAAATCTAATTCATGAATATTTTTATCGGCGCGCATTTCACTGGTGAAAACTTGAATGCCGTTTAAATGTAATAAGTCTAATGCTTTTAAAAGACTTCCTACCCTTACTATATGTATATGTTCTAATGCTCCAGCACTACTTTTAAATGCTTCTTCATTTAAAGCACCTACGCCTTTATCAGGTATAATTAATGCTTGAGCGCCACAGCAATGTATACTTCTTCCAATGGCGCCAATATTTCTTACATCGGTTACACCATCTAACATTAAAAATAAAGGGGTTTCTCCTTTGGCTACTACAAAATCTATCACTTCTTGTAATTCTAAATATTTCACTTTAGAAATATAGGCTAGTACCCCTTGGTGATTCGCCTTAGACATTCCATTGAGTTTTTCAATGGGCACTAATTGCACAGGTATGCTTTTTTCTCTAGCAATATTTTTAATCTCATTTAAACCCTCTCCTTGTGCATTTTTTTGAATCAATATTTTTTCAATATTGGTGCCCGATTCAAAGGCTTCAATCAATGGTTGACGACCAATAATAAACTTACGCTCTGTTACGGGTCCACGCTCCGAGTTAAATCTTGGCCTTGGCTTATAAGGTCTATCTGGTCTTGATTGTCTTTCCTCCATAGATTTCAAAGTTAATCGATTTTTGATTGCATCGCATTCCATTTCAAAATAGCAGCCACCGATATGGAATCGGTTATTTTGCCCTCCATCACCCACTGCAAAGCTTGGGTAAAGGGCATTTTTTGAACGGCTAATTTTTCTGTTTCTTCCGGTTCTGCTTCGCCTGCTGTTAAGTCTTGAGCTACAAATACGACAGCATATTCGTCAGAAACTGAATTAGAAACATGCATGCGTAAAATTTCAGTCCAAGATTTTGCTTCAAAACCCGTCTCTTCTTTTAATTCTCTTTTAGCAGCCGTTAAATGATCGGTGCCTTCTGGGCAACCCCCTTCTGGAATTTCCCAACTGTATTCATTTAAGGGAAAACGGTATTGACCTACTAAATAGGTATCTCCATTTTCATCTATTACAATTATGCCAATAGCAATATTTTTAAAATGTACTTTACCATAAATACCTGGTGTGCCCGCAGGTGTAATTACTTCGTATTCGGTTAAGTTTATCCAAGCATTATCATAAACTATTTTACCGCTAGTGGTTTCCCAAGGATTTTTTTCGTTGGTCATAAATTATATCATTCAAGTGTCTATAGCTTCTAAATAAAAAGCCCTCTCGAATCTCGAGAGGGCTTTAATTTTTATAGATTTTTTATAAAATATAAAAATCTATAAAGCCTCTCTAATGATTTTAAAAAACCCTCTCGAATCTCGAGAGGGTTTTTATAATTCATCAAAACATTATTTTAAACCGAAAGCTTTTTTCACTTTCGCTACATAATCTAATTTCTCCCAAGTAAACAATTCAACTTTCATTGTTTTTGTTTTACCGTCTGGGCTTGTGAATGTTTTTGTAACTACTTCATTCTTACGACCCATATGTCCATAAGCAGCAGTTTCGCTATACATTGGAGTTCTTAATTTTAATCTTTGCTCGATAAAGTAAGGGCGTAAATCAAAGATAGATTCAACCAATTTACCTATTTGACCATCGTTCATTTTTACTTTAGCAGTACCATAGGTATTAACGTTAATAGAAGTTGGTTTAGCCACTCCAATGGCGTAAGATACTTGTACCAATACTTCAGAAGCTACACCAGCAGCTACTAAGTTTTTAGCAATATGACGTGTTGCATAAGCTGCAGAGCGGTCTACCTTACTTGGATCCTTACCAGAGAAAGCTCCACCACCGTGAGCGCCTTTACCACCATAAGTATCTACGATAATCTTACGGCCCGTTAAACCAGTATCACCATGTGGTCCACCAATTACAAACTTACCTGTTGGGTTAATATGATAGGTGATATTGTTGTTAAACAACTTTGCGTATTTCTTATATTTTGCTTTTACACGAGGAATTAAAATTTCAACAATATCTTTTTTAATTTTCGCTAACATCTTTCCTTCTGCATCAAAATCATCATGTTGTGTACTTACTACAATCGCGTCAATTCTTACTGGCTCGTTTTTGTCGTTGTACTCTAAGGTTACTTGAGATTTTGCATCAGGACGTAAATATTTAATCGCTTTGTTCTCTCTTCTTAAGGCAGCCAATTCAATTAGAATTTTGTGCGCTAAGTCCAAAGCCAAAGGCATATAGTCTTCAGTTTCATTGCTTGCATAACCAAACATCATTCCTTGGTCACCAGCACCTTGCTCTTCTTTTTTCTTTCTGTCTACCCCTTGGTTAATATCAGCAGATTGTTCGTGAATTGCTGATAATACACCACAGCTATCCGCTTCAAACATATATTCACTTTTGGTGTAACCAATTTTCTTGATCACATTACGTGCAATGGTTTGAACATCTAAATACGCTTTAGATTTTACCTCACCCGCCAATATTACTTGACCTGTAGTCACTAAAGTCTCACAAGCCACTTTTGATTGTGGATCAAAGGCTAAAAAGTTGTCGATTAAAGCGTCAGAAATCTGATCCGCTACTTTGTCTGGATGTCCTTCAGAAACACTCTCAGAAGTAAATAAATATGGCATAGATTAGTATTTAAAGTGCAAATATATAAATAAAAACAATTTGATTGAGGATGGGCTTATAAATCTGAATAATAGATATGTAGTCTCATCTTGAACTTAGAATGGGTACCTCCTCCTAGTCTTACCCTTCCAATGCCTGGCTGATTGCCAAATGATGAAGATATATAGTTTGTCGTTGGCGCCAATACATTGTTTGGATGAGGATATACATAGGAAATAGAATCATTCACAGGTGCTAAAATTCTAAAATCAAAGATAGAATCCGAACGAGAAATAACGCCTTGTACATACCTGCTGATGCTAAAATTGTAAGTAGCTACATTATCATAGCCATTACTGCTTTTATAACGCAATTTTCCGCCAAAACGCGCCAAGGTAGATGCATCACTAGTACCATTAAAGTCATTGGGTACATTTCTAATTCTTTGAGAAGTAGAGTCGTAAGTGCCCAAGAATAAATACTGTGGAGGCAATAAGAATTTTTCTAAAGAATTTGAACCAATATTAGCAGGCACTTGCTCTGCAATCAACTCTGCACGATGTATGATTTTATTTTTAAAAGCCTTTAAACCAGGTACTTTCATTTTAACCATGGTACCAGGGCTGGTTTGAACATAAACTAATGAATCACTAAGTAATTTACTAGATAGGTGCTTGGCCATTTCAGACCCTGCTGTATTTCTTTTGATAAAATTAGCACGTCCATTGTCATACAAACTAAAACTAAAATTAGCCACAGATGTATCTCTTTGATAAGAAGCACTTGTAGTTGAAGTGCTCTTGTAATACAAGGCCAATTTTGTATTGGTATCAAGTAAATTAATTTGAACCAACACATTTTTATTAGAAGCTGTATTGGCTGTTAATGCAAAACCTGGGAAATAAGTTCTTAAAGTAGTATCTGTTCGATAAGCATTAGTAGAATCGAAATTTTTGATAAATGTCTTAGCCACAGTTTTATACAAAGGAATTCTAATTTGATTGGCTGCTGCTTCAAATCTGTTGTAGACAGAATCTCTTGCATGTGTAAAATCTAAAGTAAAAGGATCTGCCAAAGCAAGATCTGTTTTTATATTGTAGAGCTCAGGATAATTGCTAGCATACAAAGGAGAATCAATGAATAAAGGGGTACTCGCATCTATTCTTCTCAAATTCAAAACCAATGGCTTTGTAGAATCTCCATAAAAACCTTTGTAAGACAATATTAAAACTGCTGAATCTACTTCTAAACTATCTCTATTGCCAGGAATATAAAAAGGAAAACTACTAGGTTTTAATTGAAAAAACATAGAGGCATTGGTAGATCCAAAAATTGCATCGTCAGTGATATTACCTACCAATTGATAGTCGGAACCATACACCCTTAAAGAATCTGGATAATCCACGGTCGTTGTGGTCATTTCTAAAACGGTATCCTTGGTGTTAAAATAATCCAATGGAGGCAAAAGACCCAATCCCAAATCAGTGGTACTGACTTTAGTACATGCCGAAAAAAGTAAACCAGTAAAAGAAGCTATAAGAAAATTTCTAACTATGTTGTTCGATGCCATGAATAATTTGTCTTTATTTGCCTGCAAGTTCGTTGTATAAATCTAAATACTCTGTTAAATCGGAATCCCAACCATTGAATGGAATTACTTTTTTCCCTTTAACTGAAGAAAATTCAGAAACTAATTTTTTGTCAATTACATCTGCGCCAAAAGTAATGGCATCTGCATAAGTAGCCCCACCCCTAAACAAAGAAGCATTGTTCAAATCCTTGAATGGTTCTAAATCTTTGTCCTTAATATTGGTATTAATGATGGCCTTGGTTAAAAAATCTTTATTAAATTTTTCGTCGAAGGTATTTTGTCCAATAGTGAATACTGTTTTAGCATTAGAAAAAACGGGCTCTTTTTTAAAAGCGTTTTTAATGTAGGCAGGGATCAATCCTGTCATCCAACCACTACAATGGATAATATCTGGAGGCCAACCGAATTTTTTCACTGTCTCTAATGCGCCACGGCAGAAAAAGATGGTACGCATGGCATTGTCATCATACCATTGCTCATTTTCATCATGAAACAAGTGCTTTCTTTTGAAAAAGTCCTCGTTCTCTAAAAAATAGACCTGTAATCTGGCATTGGGTAAGGAAGCTACCTTAATTTGAAGGGGGTAATCATCTCCATCCAACTGAACATTGATACCGGAAAGGCGAACCACTTCATGAAGGCGATGCCTTCTTTCATTAATAACACCAAACCTAGGCATGATACAGCGCACTTCTAAACCGCTGTCATTGCTTTTTATAGCGAGCTTATTGATGACCTCAGCGAATTCTGTCAACTCTAAATAAGGTGACATCTCGGTGGCGATGAATAAGATTCGTTTTTTTTCAGACATTCCGTTTGGGATTTAACTCAGTACAAAGTTTGAGTGTGCAAAGGTACGTAATACTAAGGACTTTAAGAAACGACAAAAAAGGCTAATAAATAAGGCCCTCCCACCCCATTTATAGACAATTGGTTGTAAATTGCAGAGGATTGAAATAATTCATATTAAATGGGAAAACTGCTTAAAATAGCCTTCTTTTTTTTAATAGGCATATTGTTGATTTGGTGGAGTTTACACCAAATTCCAGACCAGGAATGGGATAAATTTAAGCTGTCCCTAGAACACTCTCGTTTTTGGATCATTGTTCCGGTGTTTTTTATATTAGGCTTCTCCCATTTTTTACGCGCTTTAAGATGGCGGTTGATTATGGAACCCTTGGGCTATCGTCCTGGTATCATGAATACTTTTTTAGCCGTCCTGATTGGCTATTTGGCCAATTTAGCCATCCCACGTTTAGGAGAAGTTTTAAAATGTACCCTTTTATCCAAGTATGAAAAAGTACCTGCCGATAAAATTGTGGGCACCATTGTAGCAGAACGTGCTTTTGATGTTTTATGCTTGGGCCTTGTATTTTTATTGGCCCTTACGCTACAATTTAATGTCATACAAACAGGATGGCAACAATTACAATCTAGCCCAGCGAGTGGAGCTAGCGAAAATCACCACCTTTTGTTGATCGGAATTTTCACTGCGGTAATCCTTATTTTGATGGTATTTTTTTTCGTCTTCAAACAAAAATTGAAAAAGCTGATCGATAGTATCAAAGGAATTTTTTGGGGTGTTTGGGCAGGCATCATGAGTGCGACTAAATTAAAAAAACATAATTTATTTTTCCTATACTCTTTTGGCATTTGGATGATGTATTTATTGGCCACCTATATTGGTTTGTATGGAACCATCGGTACTGAAAGTTCTTTTGCTACGGCCATTAGTTGTTTGGCCTATGCGAGCATTGGTATGATTATTACCCCAGGAGGCATTGGCGCCTATGCCTATTTTATGGCCAAGGTTTTAGAATTAAATGGTATTGATTATACATTAGGTTTAGCCAACGGAACCCTACAATGGTTCTCTCAATTCTTAATTGTACTCGTATTGGGAGGTTTGAGTTTAATAATACTACCTATCGTGAATAAACAAACTAAATAAGATGCGCGCTGTAGAACTCATAGAAAAAAAAATAAAAACAGTAGCTGAGGCAAAGGCTTTGATCAATGCTTGGAAAGTTACTGGTAAAACTTTTTCTTTTACCAATGGATGTTTTGACATCCTACATCCTGGTCATTTATTCTCCTTGGCACAAGCAGCCAAAGAAGCAGATTATTTAATTGTAGGTGTAAACAGTGACCAAAGTGTACAAAGATTAAAAGGCCCAACAAGACCCATCAACAATACCCATAGCCGTGCCCTTGTGCTTGCCAATTTAATGGTGGTAGACTTAGTGGTCATATTTGAAGAAGATACGCCACTAGAATTAATAAAATCACTTTTACCTGACGTGCTAGTGAAAGGAGGAGACTATACTATTGAGCAAATTGTTGGCGCCAAAGAAGTCATCGCTGCTGGAGGCAAAGTAATTATCAACCCTATTGTCGAAGGATTTTCGACCACTAACTTGATTGAAAAAATAAAAAAATAATTGAACTAAATACTAGTTCATGATTTCCTATACCCTAGCATTATTAAAACAAAATAAATGAATTTTTTACAAGCATTAGCATTACAAACAGAAAACGAAGGAAGTTCCACTGGAACTGTATGGCATAAAAGTAAGGGACAAAAAATAAGTTCCAATTCTCCCGTAGACAATAAAATAATCGGAAGCATTGTTAGTACCGACAGAGAAGCCTATGAACAAGTGATACAAACTGCCCAAGCAGCTTTCCTTGAATGGAGAACATGGCCAGCACCCAAAAGAGGTGAAGTGGTTAGACAATTGGGAGAAGCCTTAAGAAATGAAAAACAAGCCTTAGGTCAATTAGTGAGCTATGAAATGGGAAAGAGTTTACAAGAAGGATTAGGCGAGGTACAGGAAATGATTGACATCTGTGATTTTGCCGTTGGCTTGTCTCGTCAATTGTATGGACTCACCATGCACAGTGAACGTCCTTTGCATAGAATGTATGAACAATGGCATCCATTGGGTATTGTAGGTATTATATCTGCTTTTAATTTTCCTGTGGCAGTATGGAGTTGGAATGCAGCCCTAGCATGGGTTTGTGGCAATGTAACAGTTTGGAAGCCTAGCGAAAAAACTCCCTTATGTGGCAATGCCATTCAAAACATAGTGGCTAAAGTATTTAAAGCCAATCAAGTTCCGGAAGGGGTCAATAATTTAATTCAAGGTGGCAGATCAGTGGGTGAATGGATGAGTCATGATGCAAGAATTCCTTTAGTTTCTGCAACAGGGTCTACCAAAATGGGCAAAGAATTAAATCAAGCTGTCGCCGCAAGATTAGGTAAAACTATATTAGAATTGGGCGGCAACAATGCCATTATCATTTCTGAACATGCAGATTTAGATATGTCCTTGGTGGGTGCTGTATTTGGAGCGGTAGGCACGGCAGGACAAAGGTGTACAAGTACAAGAAGATTAATTATACATGAAAAAATTTATGACCAATTCGTTGGCAAATTAGTAAACGCCTACCAACAAATAAAAATTGGAGATCCTTTAGATTCAAAGAATCATATGGGTCCATTGATTGATACGGATGCAGTGAAAATGTATTTAGCATCTATCGAAGCTTGTAAAAAAGAAGGCGGAAAATTTATTGTAGAAGGTGGTGTTTTAACAGGCGCAGGATTTGAAAGTGGTTGTTATGTGAAGCCATGTATTGCAGAAGCCCTGCCCCATCATGCGATGGTACAACATGAAACTTTTGCGCCTATTTTATATCTAATGAAATATTCCACTATTGAAGAAGCCATTGCAATACAGAATGCTGTACCACAAGGTTTATCATCTGCCATCATGACCTTGAATATGAGAGAATCTGAATTATTTTTATCGCAGCTAGGAAGTGATTGTGGCATTGCGAATGTAAATATTGGCACAAGTGGCGCAGAAATTGGAGGAGCTTTTGGTGGTGAAAAAGAAACTGGTGGTGGAAGAGAAAGTGGTAGTGATGCCTGGAAAGCCTACATGCGCAGACAAACCAATACGATCAATTGGAGTAAGCACCTTCCTTTAGCGCAAGGAATTAAATTTGATTTTTAGTTTTTAGCTTTTATTTCATGAAATCTGTTGTACTGATTTTTGTTTTTTATTTTATGGTCTTTTTTGCTTGGGGACAAAACAATCAAAATTGGCATTGGAAGGATTTTGAAAAAGACAGCGTGCATGGCATAAGTTTACTTAAGGCCTATCAACTTTTATCTAGCTATTCAATAACACCTAGCCCCATCCTTGTGGCAGTAATTGATGGCGGCATTGACACCAACCAATTGGACTTGAAAAATCTACTTTGGAGCAACCCTAAAGAAATTCCGAACAACCAAATCGATGATGACCACAATGGTTATGTAGATGATGTGCATGGATGGAACTTTATAGGAGGCAAAGATGGAAGAAACATAGACAAAGCAGACGCAGAAAAAACAAGAATCTATCATCAATTAAAAAATAAATACGAAAATAAAATCATCGACACCCTTGCTTTAAATGCATTAGAGAAAAAAGAATATGCCAGCTGGCAAGAAGTAAATAAAGAAATAGATTTTTCGGCACAAGAATCAGCCAACTTACAATACATTCAAATGGCTGCCAATTCCTTAAAAAAAATTGGCGCGAATATAATAAAAGACATGGGTGATTCTAATTTTACTGCAAATCAATTAGAGCCTTATCAACCCATTGGCAGAATAGCTTTTCAAGCTAAATTATCTTTTTTAAGAACTGTCAACATTTTAGGCATTGACAAGTCTACTCCGTTTCCAGACATCATTCAAGATTTAAATGAATACATAGAAAGCAAAGAAAAAGCAGCGAATGCAAGAGAATTGAGTATGGGCAATATTCGTGAAGACATTGTAAAAGATGAATACTATAATTTCTTTGATCGTTATTATGGAAACAAGGATGTCACTGGCCCCAATGCAAGACATGGCACCCATGTAGCAGGCTTAGTAGCAAGCATCCCAGACAGCAGTTGGCAAGTTAACCAATGGTATCCACCCTTAAAAATTATAGCCATTAGAGCGGTACCTGATGGAGATGAGTATGATAAAGATATAGCCTTGGCCATTCGATATGCAGTGGACAATGGAGCAAAAATCATCAACATGAGTTTTGGAAAATCTTTTTCTCCGCAGCAAATATGGGTGGATAGTGCTATTCGTTATGCTGCTTCAAAAGATGTTTTAATGATCCACTCTGCAGGAAATGAATTTTACAACTTGGATGAGAAAAATGTTTTTCCTAATCCCTACTCTAGTCAATTGAATGATTCTGCAAAAAATATACTTACCGTAGCAGCTAGTAGCGATGAGCTTGTGGGTGAAAGCATACTGACCGATTTTAGTAATTATGGGCCTAAAATAGTGGACGTGTTGGCCCCGGGCAATAAAATATATTCTACATTACCTGGAAAACACAATCATGGTTATTTAAATGGCACTAGTATGGCTGGGCCTATTGTTAGTAATATTGCCGCCCTGATTCGTTCTTATTTCCCAATGCTGACTGCACTAGAAGTAAAAGATATAATCATGAAATCTGTTTGGACACCGAAGGATAAAGAAATGAGTTTTGCTGTACCCCAAAGAGATAGTTCAAAAATCCTCTCAGCCATTGCTAAGACCGGTGGTATTGTGAATGCCGCCAACGCCATTGCCATGGCTAAAATCATTGCCTCCAATGCAACTACTAAATCAAATAAAAAGAAAAGAACAAACAATTAAGAATTAAAAACAATATTTGCCCAATAATTCAATTTTATGCCCAGACCCAGCGCCACAGAATACGGAAGCTTTCATCAAACCTACATTAACTATACCAGTGGGAAAGATTATTCCATACTAGTACAACAATACAATGATCGAATCATTGATGCATGGAATGCAATCCCTACGGAGAAAATTAATTTTGCTTATGCGCCAGACAAGTGGACCATCAAGCAAATGTTGCAACATGTTATTGATACTGAAAGAATTTTTGCATACAGGGCTTTATCCATTGCTAGAGGAGAGACTACCCCCTTGCTTGGCTTTGATGAAAATGCTTATGCACAACATGGAAAGGCAGTACATCGCAATTGGAAAGAAATGATTGCAGAATGGAAAATCGTAAGACAATCCACGAATATGCTATTTGCCTCTTTTACAGAAGAAGATTTAAAACAAAAAGGAACCGCCAGTAATTTACCCCTATCTGTAAATGCCACAGGCTTTATAATTTTTGGTCATGCCCTACATCATCTACATGTGCTCAAAGAGCGATACGGGATTTGAAATAAAAGAATAAAAAGCAAAAAGCCTCCCCAAATTGGGGAGGCTTTTTATTAGATAAGCAGTATTAGTAATAAATTACTTTGTACCGTAAATATGCACTGCTAATTGTACTTCAGAATCAACCATACCAACACCATATTTAATACCAAATGCAGTTCTGTCAAAAGGCAAGAATGCTTCAGCAAAGAAACCTTTGTCATCTGCATTTCTAATGCTAGCCGTAAAACTTACAGGAGCAGTCACCCCTTTTAAAGAAAGATCACCAGTGATAGTTGCTTTATCCCCAGTAGTGTATTTAACGCTAGTAATTTTAAAGGTTGCTTCACCGAATTTTGTGATGTCAAAGAAATCAGCAGAAGACAAATGACCTTGTAAACGATCACCACCGCGATCATCCGTCACCTTTAAACCTGCTACATCAATCACAAAGCTACCACCCACTAATTTACCACCATCTACCTGTACTGAACCAGATTTGATAGGGAAATAACCAGTGTGGTAATCACTTTTTTTAGAACCTGTAAAGTCTACCTTGCTGCTTTTCGCATTCACTGTAAAACTTACTACATCAGCTTTTGTTGTTTTAGCTGTAAAAGAAAACAAGCCAATCGACGCTGCGATTACTGTTAAAGAGAAGATGATTTTTTTCATACTTGTATTTTGTTTAATTAATTTAAAGATTAAGGACACTAAAGTACATCCATTTGGTGTAATTATAGCCTTGTAAAGATATAAATCAATGTTTAAACAACAAAATTAATTTTTAGACAAATTCTATGCTTAAAATCTATTAACTTCGCCAAAATTTACATCCCATGAATCTGCATGAGTACCAAGCAAAAGACTTACTTAAAAAGTACAATGTTCCTGTTCAAGAAGGCATTGCTGTTGAGACCGTAGACGCAGCCATTGCTGCCTACCAAAAAATAGCTACCGAAACCAAGAATAAGTTTGCCGTAGTGAAAGCACAAATTCATGCTGGAGGAAGAGGTAAAGGAAAAATTGTAGGCACCGAACAAAAAGGGGTGGCTGTAGGAAAATCAGAAGCAGACATCACCAATTTTGCTAAAAATATATTAGGTGGCACATTGGTCACCATTCAAACTGGCCCTGCTGGTAAATTGGTTTCAAAAATCTTAGTGGCACAAGACGTTTATTACGAAGGCCCTCAGCCTACTAAAGAATTTTACTTGTCTATTTTATTAGACCGTACCAAAGGAATGAATGTAATCATGTACAGTACCGAAGGCGGCATGAACATTGAAGATGTGGCACATGATACACCAGAAAAAATATTCAAAGAGTGGGTACACCCAGGTGGTGGCTTACAAGGTTTCCAAGCAAGAAAAATTGCTTTCAACCTAGGTTTAAGTGGAGAGGCATTAAAAAATTGCGTAAAATTTGTAACCAATTTATACAATGCTTATGTAGGATTGGATTGCTCAATGTTAGAGATCAATCCCCTATTCAAAACATCTGATGATAAAATCATTGCTGTGGATTGTAAAATGAATGTAGATGACAATGCTTTAATGCGTCATCCAGATTTATTGGCCATGCGTGATGTAACCGAAGAAGATCCTACCGAAGTAGAAGCAGGTGAATTTAATTTGAACTTTGTGAAATTAGACGGCAATGTAGGTTGTATGGTCAATGGCGCTGGTTTAGCGATGGCTACCATGGACATGATTAAGTTAAGTGGTGGTGAACCTGCCAACTTCTTAGACGTTGGGGGTACTGCCAATGCACAAACTGTTGAAGCTGGATTCAGAATTATTATGAAAGACCCTAATGTAAAAGCCATTTTAATTAACATCTTTGGCGGTATCGTTCGTTGTGACCGTGTAGCCGCTGGTGTGATTGAAGCTTTCAATAAATTAGGCAATATCAATATCCCTATCATTGTTCGTTTACAAGGAACCAATGCAGTAGAGGCCAAGAAATTAATAGATGAGAGTGGCTTGAAAGTGCAATCTGCCATTCAATTGAGCGAAGCCGCAGCTTTAGTGAAGAAAGCTGTAGCTTAGGTTTTATAGAATTTACGCATTAACTATTTCCACTTCACTTAGTGCGCTAAATAAATAAATATTTCCAGTCGCAAGCTCAATACATTCAATGCGTTTGCGTCTCAATTTTATTTTTCTAAAGGTTCTCCCTTTTATTTCTTTAAACAAAGTGCCGTCTGCCACATGCGCCAAAACAACTACCCCTGCTTTCTGCACTGGATTGTATTTTCGAAGCACCAACAATAAGGCAGTTTCCCCATTAGCAGTAGCCGCGGGATTGAGCAATGTTTTTTTCAAACTTTTTTTTATATCCTCTGGAAATAAATCCAAATCAATAAAAGCCTTCAATAAACTTCCATATATATTTTTCCATTCTTTACCATGGGCTTCTACCCTGTTTCTATATTGCTCAAAACACAATAAATGCGCCAATTCGTGCAAGAGGGTAATTAAAAATTCAAACTTATTTAAATTACCATTGACCGTTATTTTATGATTGGAACCTAAAAACGGATGTCTATAATCTCCTAATACCGACTTTCTTTCCCTAGTGACTGTTAAATGCACTTTGTATTGATGAATCAATTGCACCACAGGCTCAAAAGCACCCTCCGGCAAATAATTAGCTAACGCATGCAATGGATGTTCAACCTTAGACAAAATTTATATGTATTAAATAAAAAATTATTTTTTTACCAATTCCCCCTTAATCTCCAGCCAAGTATAGGCAAGGTACAAGCCCATACTACTTAGCAAAGTAGGCATCCCTACAGGAACTTTTACTTGCGTAGTATACACCATGGCCATACTTACAAATACCACCATCTTTAATAGCGTACCTATCATTACAGAACGAATCATGGCATTGGGATTGGTCTTATCTAATTTACTTAATCGAATACGGTTAAAAAAATACATCAATAAAAGCAAGGCATTCACTACCAATAAAAAATTAATTTTTAGTGTAGTTACCAAATATCCTTTTTGAGCTAAGAAGCCAAATAAGTTTACTGCTACAAAAACTAAAAGCACCAATCTGGTTTTATTATTGTACATGATTCTATTTTTTCTTTTGTGTATCTCTGACCACACTAACTAAAACTATTAAAATAAATAAGGAAGGAGCCATCCACGCAAAAAAAGCATGTTTATTAAAGTAGGCATCCATTTTTTTACCTATGTATAAACTAAGGAGTAATCCAACAATGAGTTGCGAACCCAGCCCAATGTATTTAGACCAACCATAATTGGGTGCTTGGTTAAAAGGCGACTTACCAGTAAACTTATTGGTCATTAATCAAAGGATTGTTTGTTCTCTGGTAATTTTAAAGGCAAAGTGTCTAACTGTTTGGGATTGCCCTCTGACAACACTTTCTTAATCCCTTCCAAATATTGTTCCTTGTAGTGAATGGATTGTTCTAATGAATCGGTTCTAATTTTTAACAATTGAAGCGCTGTTCTACTTTCCTTAGTGCCATAGCCAGGAATATAATACCTCAATGGCGTAAACGCAATTAATGCGATGGTCATCCCTACCAATAAAATAAAAGTAATACTCACCCCTAAATACACCGACTTTCTTGACAATCTAAAGGCCAAAACCTCGTCATAAGTGTCATCGTTCATGATCACCAATCGATAGGTATTGCTGGTTCTTTTAAAAGTATTATTGATGTCTAGATTTGCCATAAAATTGAATGCTAGTTAAAGATACGATGGATTCTATTTTTTTAAGTAAATAATAAGAAATAAATGTATTTTTAAGCTGTTTTTACCCTTATTATGCACAGCAGATTCGTCCCTTTTAAATATCATCCCTATTGGCTTTTAGCAATTTGCTTCAGCCTGGTTTTACCCTTGGGATTAAAGGCACAAGACAAATTAAAAAAAGAGGTGGATACCACTGCGAATTTATTGGACATCAACAATACCAAATTAATCAAGGGCCTCAATAAAATTTTAGATACCAATCAAAAAGTAATCAAGGGCTTGTTTTATAAAAAAGCCAACCAAATCCAAGCCAAGGCCGACAGTGCGGTTAGTAGCACCCTTAAAAAAGGCGTTTTTAGAGAAGTGGAAAGACCCCTTCCCTATGAGCGACTTTTAAATACAAAATATTCATTGGGTAGAAGGGCTTATCAAAATACTGTCTCTCAGTTTAATTATTTATTTAATGCAGAAGAAGAATTTAATGAGAATTTACAAAAGGCACGTACAGATTACCAAGATGATTTTACTAGTTTACTAAGTTTTTACGACTACGATTTAAGCACCACGGCAAAGCACAATTTAGATTCCATGGTGTATCGTTGTAATGCCAACATCGTTTTGCATGACCTAAGGAGTAATTATGTTGATGATGCCTATTTATTATTGGCCAAAGTTTATTTGTTTCATAAAAATTTTGACACAGCAGGAAGTATTTTACAATTCATCAATTATTCATTTGATGAAAAAGAGAATGGTGCAGATTTACTTGTTGGAAGTAATTTAAGGAACACCAAAGGCAAATTTAGTATTGCCACTGCCGAAAACAATCGCTTGTGGGAAAATAAAAATGTACGAAATGAGAGCATGGTTTGGCAAGCTAGGAACTATTTTGAAACTGGCGCTTTAAACGAAGGCATGAGCTTATTACAATTACTTCAATCTGATGCCTTATTTCCTAAAAATTTGCTTCCTTTTTTGAATGAACAAATGGCCTATGGATACTATTTAATGGAAGTGAATGATAAAGCCGCAGCGGCTCTTGAAAATGGATTGCCCAATGCCCTTGATGATGCTGCTAAAACTAGATGGTATTATTTGATTGCTCAATTATGGCAAAAAGCCGAAAACTGGCAAAAAGCCTATACCTGGTATAAAAAAGCCAACCAATATGCCACCAACCCTATTGTAGGGGTCTATGCTAAAATTGCCATGATCACTATTGATTCTAAAAATGCCAATACCCCATGGTTGGACTTGGCCTATTCTTTAGAAAAAATGTGCAAACGCGAAAAGTACAAACCTTATACTGACATCATTTATTTTGAAATGGCCAAATTAGCCCTACAAAACAAAGCCTATGACAGAGCAACGGATTGGCTTATCTATTCAATTAAGAAAAACAATAATAGTTTAAAACAAAAAGCAAAAGCCTTTGAACTCTTGGCCAACATCAATTATAATATTGACCAGTATACTATTTCAAGAATTGCTTATGATAGTATAGCTAGTGTATTAAAAACCAACCCGAATTACGAAAACATACAATTAAGAAAAAAATGGATGTCGGCCATTGAAAAAAATGACAAAATCATTCAAAGGCAAGATACCTTACAATTCATTTATGATTTAAATCCTGATCGTCAAGAAACATTTGCTGCTGATTGGCAAAAAAGATTACAACAGACACAATTAGCACAAAAGAATTTATTTGTAGACAAAGCCAATGTATCAGCCAAGGACTATGCACCTGACAATAATATCAATGCAGCCTTATTGAATAGCTATAACAATAGTAATTCATCCAATACTGATTTTTATTTTGACAATAAAAGTACCGTACAACTAGGGAAAAATAATTTTATAAAAAAATGGGGAGAAAGGCCCAATGTTGACGAGTGGAGAAGAAAAACCAGCCCGGCCATTGCCTATGCCAGCAATAAAAACGATAAGCCTGCTGCCAATCAATATGTGAACCAAAATATACAAGGCAACCCCAATCCCAATGGAAACCCATTAAATATGGGCAATAGCACTAAAGAAAATGACAGCTTACCCATTGTATTAATCAAAGATGCGATTTCCTTGTCTAGTTCGATGACAGAATGGAACAAGGCTGCCTTGGCCAATGCACAATTGTTTTTATTGCAATTAAATGATTTTGAAAAGGCTTTGCCTATCTATCTTAAAATTATAAAAAAGAACATTGACCCAGTAGTTACTGAAAGAGCCATGCTAGATTTAGCAAGTCAGTATTTGCACGATGGTCAAGCAGCCACTTCCGACAGTCTAATTCAAGTTATTTTGAAACAATTTCCAAAAGGATTTTATGTAACTAAAAAAGCGGAAGCCGAAGATAAAAAAAATAAAGACAATGCCTTGGTGGACAATTATAAAGAGGCCTATTTTTATACACAGATTGGCAATTGGGAAGCATTTTCCAATGCCATTCCAAAATTGAACACCAATTTAAGAGGAAGCAAATGGATGGTCCCCTTCCAATTTTTAAAAGTCAAAATGTATGCACAAGAACGCAAAGATAGTTTGGCCATTAAACTATTAGATACCATCATCAACACCTATAAAAGTGAAAGAATAAAAGACAAGGCAAAAACTATTTTAGCGGAAATTAATAATAGAAAAACTACAGAAACTTATTTGGATACTTTAAGATTAAAAAAAGTAGTCAAAGAACTTCCTTTTGTTTCAGTTAAAGAGGAACCTAATTTAATCATTCAACCCATTACCCCACTAGCACAAACCAGCAGCCTCAGCCCAAAAATTATCAGTAAAGAGGCTCCAACTTTAAACATCAAAGCGCAGACCAGCAGTCCTAGCACAAAAGTTGCCTTGGATAGTAGCTTGGCAACCGCTATTGAATTTGAAAATGATAGTTTAGAGCAACATTACATTGCCCTCGTGACCAATAAAGTAAGTGGCAGTTTTGTGAAAGAAATGCAAAATGCATTGAATTTGTTAAACATTGATGAATTTAAAAAGCAAAATTTAAACGTAACTTACGTTCAATTTGATGAAACAACTTACATCGTTTGGATTGGTTACTTTGGCAATAGGTCTAATGCACTTACCTACATCAATAAAGTAAAGCCCAGACTTAGTAAAGAAATCATCTCCTTTATACCCACAAAACAATATGAATTGTATCTAATAGGAAAATCAAATATTATTTTAATCAAGAGCCCAGCAGATTTAAAAAAATACGAAAGGTTTATGCTAGATAATATTTACAAACCATAAATGAAACTTAGTGAATCAGCCTAACAACCCTAATCCACCAGCTAAAAACTGGATAAAAATATTCTGGAAGTACTATTTCATTTCCGCCGGTGTATTTCTATTATTCTTGTTAATGCTGAATTGGGGATGGATTGGTGATATGCCCGATTTAAATGATATAGAAAACCCCACCGCCTCTTTGGCAAGCCAAGTGTATGCCCAAGATGCCACACCCATGGGCAAGTTTTATTTAGAAGACAGAATTACTGTAAAATACAGAGATATCAGCCCTTATTTATTGCAAGCATTGGTAGCCACCGAAGACAAGCGATTTTATGACCATTATGGGATTGACGGCGAGGGATTATTGCGTGCTGTTGCCTTTTTAGGTAGCCAAGGAGGTGCTTCTACTATTACTATGCAAACTGCAAAGAATTTATTTACCGACAACTGGAGTACAAAAAGTAAAATACTTCGTTTTATTCAAAAAATTAAAGAAAGCATCATAGCCATAAAATTGGAGCGCAATTTTACTAAACAAGAAATTATCACCTTGTATTTAAATACGGTTCCATTTAGCGAGAATGTATTTGGAGTGAGCAATGCCTCTAGAACTTTTTTTCAAAAAGAACCCGATCGTTTAACTATTGAAGAAGCGGCCTTGTTAATTGGCATGATCAACGCGCCTACTAAATACAATCCCAATAAAAATCCAAAATTAGCATTGGAAAGAAGAAACTTGGTATTGAACAGAATGGCAGGTCAAAAATACATTACCAACGATCAAGCAGAGGCACTCAAAAATTTACCCATTGCCACCAATTTCAGAAAATTAGATCAGAACAACGGATTGGGCCCCTATTTCAGAATGACCTTGGGCGAATACATGAAAAAATGGTGTAAAGAACATAAAAAGAACAATGGCGATTCCTATGACTTGTACCGTGATGGATTAAAAATTTATACCACTATTAATCCTAGAATGCAATTGTATGCAGAACAAGCCGTCGCACAGCATATGTCCTATTTACAAAAAGAATTCAACCAACAAAGCAATATTAAATCAGGTTCCATCTGGAAAGAATTTAGCAGTCAATTGGAATTGGCCATCAAACAAACCGATCGTTGGAGGAATATGAAAAAAGAGGATATGGAAGATGCTCAAATAAGGAAAACTTTTAACGAGCCTATTCCCATGCGTATTTTTGCCTGGAACAAAAACAGGTATGTTGACACCATCATGTCGCCCTATGATTCTTTAAAATACCACAAGCAAATATTACAAACTGGCTTTTTAGCAGTAGACCCAAATACAGGGGAAGTAAAAGCATGGGTGGGTGGTGTTGATTTTAAAACATTCAAATACGATCACGCCAATATCAATACCAGAAGACAAGTAGGCTCTACCATAAAACCTTTATTGTATTCTTTGGCTATTGAAAAATCTGGTTTTACGCCAAATACAATTGTGCAAGATCAGCAACAAAATTTTGATGGTTATGGCATGGTGCCTAATACTACCAAATCATGTACTGGCATGTCCATTCCGATGGCACAGGCATTAGCAGAATCAAGAAACTGTGCCTCCGCCTATATCATGAAATCGATCAATGGCAAAGGCAATGAAGCTGCCAAAGAATTTGTAGATTATTTAAAACAATGCAATATTAAAGCCGACCTACAACCCTATCCCTCCATTGCATTGGGGGCTACTGAAATTTCATTATTTGAAATGGTACAGGCTTATACCATGTTCCCTGGAGGCGGTTACAATGCCCAACCCTTTTTTATCAATAGGATTGAAGACAAGAACGGCAATGTATTAGAAAGCTTTTCTCCTCAGCGTAGGAAAATCATTAACGAAGTGACAGCCTATTCTGTGGTAAGCATGATGCAAGGCGTCATTTCCAAAGGTACAGGAAGAAGTATGTATTCTTATGATGTAGCTGCTCAATCCATCGCAGGTAAAACAGGAACCACCAACGACAATAGTGATTTATGGTTTATGGGTTATACACCACAATTATTGGCCGGTGCTTGGGTAGGTTGCGATGATAGATACATTCGTTTCTCGGACAATTATTTTGGACAAGGCGCTCATGCTGCTTTACCCATCTGGGCCAATTTTATGAACAAGGTAACCCACGACCCTGCTTGTAATTTAGATGCCAATGCCAACTTTGAAAGGCCTTCTAATTTGACTAGCGATTTTAATGTAGATTTTATTTCCGCAGACAATATTCCTTTTGACAATGACCCCATTCATTTAGAGAATGCAGAAGAAGTGAAAGCAGAATCAGATTACGAAATTCCAACTACTACCCCTGCTGCGCCCAATAAGCTAGAAACAAATAAGCCCCCATTAAGCAACAAGGAAATTCCTGCAAAAACAACAGCCCCTAAAATAAATAAGGAAGCCACAAAACCCAAGGCCTTATTCCCAGCTAAGAAAAATTAAGAAACTATCTTTTGAATGAATAAAAAACAGAGAAATGATGGTACAAATTTCTTTGAAAAAAAGCATTCCCATATTGTATTTTAGTGCGTGGTAATTTTATACCTACCCCTGCGCTAAAACCATTGAACCAATTTTGTTGATTTTCAATATTCAAATCAAACCTGCGAATAAAATTATAGCCAAAATCAAGGTTTACTTGATTGCCCATATAAACTTCTGTACCCAGCAATAGATGGTTGAACAAATTTTGTAAACTACCTGGTGTTTTATAGCCTTCTTGATTCGCAAAATTGGCATCATAGTAAGTATTGTTCCAAACAGATAACCTTTGGGCAGTCACTGAAAATTGAATGGGCGCTTTTTCTAATTTTTTGGACCAGCCTATGATTAAATTAAAAGGTAAATCTTCTTTAACCGTATAGGTTTTTAACTGCGCTCCAATATTGCTCAATAAAATACTGGCTTGGTTTAATTCATTGGAAGAAGTATAACGCAGCGCAATGTCCATGGCCAATGCATTGGATTTGTACACCCCATAATTAGATTGAATAAACTTAATACTAGTGCCTAATTGTACATTTTTAATGTAATGGGTAGCCAATGAAATTTGAGCAGCATAATCGTTTGGTCTAAAATTGCCTAATTCATTACCCGCTGCATCTGTCATTTTAATGGTACCATAATCCATGTAATGAACGCCCCAGCCAATCACCCAATTTTTTTTCGTCCATAATTTGGCGCCACTAAAATCGTATTGCTGAATATTGGCATAATAAGGGCGAATGCTTAGATGTATATCGCCATCCATTTTGTCTGACAACAAAGAAGGATTGAACATGGCCAAGCCAAGATCATTCCCCATGGAACTAATGTTCATACCGCCCAATGCAGAAGCCTTGGCACTGTAAGGAAGTGTAAGAAAATTATAGGTAGCATTGCCCCCTGTATTTTGAGCCATTAAGCTAAAAGAAGATAAAACTACTCCAATAATAAAAAATACTTGCTTTTGCATGAAATACCTGCTCATAAAACAAAGCTAGGGATTTAACCCACCAAAGCCAAATCAAGCACTTGTTGCATGGTTTTGACATAATGAAAATTGAGCCCTTTGATAAAAGTATGGTCAATTTCGTTGATGTCCTTTTCGTTTTGCCAGCAAAGAATAATTTCTTTCATGCCTGATCTTTTTGCAGCCAATATTTTTTCCTTAATGCCCCCTACTGGTAATACTTGGCCACGCAAAGTAATTTCCCCGGTCATGGCTAAATAAGGTTTTACTTTTCTACCTGTAAAAGCAGAGGCTAATGCAGTAAGCATGGTGATGCCCGCACTCGGACCATCTTTGGGTACGGCTCCTTCTGGCACATGTATGTGCACCGATTTGGTGGTAAACAAAGCTGAATCTACTCCTATCTTTTTGGCATTACTTTGCAAATAAGTAAAAGCTGTATCCGCACTTTCTTTCATTACATTACCCAAATTGCCGGTTAATTTCATACCGCCTTTGCCATCGGCCAACAATACTTCAATAAACAAAATATCACCCCCTACATAAGTCCAAGCCAATCCAACGGCAACCCCAGGCATGTTGACTGTTTTATAAATTTCATTGCTGTACCTGGCTTGTCCTAAAATTTTATGTAAATCAGATTTAGTCACCGTAGGCTTTACTTTATTTTTATAGGCCAATTCCTTGGCTTGATAGCGCATGATGGAGGCCAACTGACGATCCAATTCACGCACCCCACTTTCTCTAGTATAATCTTCAATTACTTTTTCTAGTACATTGTCCAACACTTTAAAGTTTATTTTTTCTAAACCATGTGCGGACCTTTGTTTAGGCAATAAATGTCTTTTGGCAATTTCAACTTTTTCTTCAACAGCATAACCACTTAAATCAATAATTTCTAAACGATCTCTTAAAGCAGGTTGAATGCGGCTAATGTCATTAGCGGTAGCAATGAATAAAGTTTTGCTTAAATCGTATTCTGATTCTAAATAATTATCATAAAAACTATGATTCTGTTCTGGATCTAATACTTCTAATAAAGCCGATGAAGGATCTCCTCTGTGATCGCTGCCAATTTTATCAATCTCATCCAATATCATCACAGGATTGGAGGTTTTGATTTTTCTAAGGCTTTGAATAATTCTACCAGGCATGGCGCCAATATAGGTTTTACGATGGCCTCTAATTTCACTTTCGTCATGCAAACCGCCTAAGCTTACGCGAATGTATTTGCGTCCAATGGCATGTGCAATAGATTTTCCTAAAGAAGTTTTACCAATACCTGGAGGGCCTAAAAAACATAAAATAGGACTTTTCATGTCCCCTTTTATTTTAAGCACGGCTAAATATTCTAAAATTCTATTTTTGATTTTACCCATGCCGTAATGATCCGCATCCAATACTTTCTTGGCATTTTTTAAATCATAATTATCGGCCGTATATTCTTCCCAAGGAAGATCTAACAATAAATCCAAATGATTGTAAACCACCGAATAATCGGGAGTGCTTGGATGCATACGCTCCAATTTCTCTAAACCATTTTGAAATAATTTTTTGGCAGCCTCAGGCCATTTCTTGCCATCAGCTTTCTTTTTCATTTCGGCTACTTCACGTTCATTGGGGTCTCCACCCAATTCATCCTTGATACTTTTTAATTGTTGTTGTAAAAAGTAATCGCGTTGTTGCTTGTCAATTTCAGTGCGCGTTTTATTAGCTACCTTATTTTTTAATTCTACAAATTGTAATTCTTGTTGTAGAAATTGAATTAATTTTTCGGCTCTTAGTTTTAAACTATTTTGTTCGAGCAAACCTTGTTTCTCATGAATCTCCACATTCAAATTGCTACTCACAAAATTGATTAAGAAAACAGGATTCTCGATGTTCTTTAAAATCATGGCCGCCTCTGAGGGGAAATTGGGCGACAACTGAATAATCTGTGTTGCTAAATCTTTGATGTTGGCTAAATAGGCTTGAAAGTTTTGATCCTCCTTGCCTAATTTTTCTTCTACCAATATTTTGATACTGGCTTTGAAAAAAGGATCTTCCTCTTTCATGGCCAAAAGCTCAAATCTTTTTTTACCTTGAATGATGATGGTGGTGCCGCCGTCTTGCATTTTAATCATCTTAATGATTTTTGCAACGGTGCCAATGGAACATAAATCGGCCGGTGTAGGATCTTCAATATTGCCATCTTTTTGAGAAAGCACCCCTATTAATTTGTCTTTGGCATAGGCAGCTTTCACCGCTTGAATGCTCTTGTCTCTTCCCACTGTAATTGGAATCACCACCCCTGGAAATAATACGGTATTGCGCAAAGGCAGAATAGGCAATAGATCGTCTATGACCAAATCTGGCTCATTCTCCTCCTCTTGTTCATTAAAAGAAAATAAAGGTATAAACTCGTTTTCTTCCTCCCCCTTAAATAAAAATGTCTTGTCCACTGTAGGTATTTTAAATATAGTCAAAATGGCATAATAGCCCAAGGCCTAGTAGCTTGGAACCCAACCTACCCCATTAAGGCAATATTGATGCCAAAAAAAAACCTCCTCGAACAAACGAGGAGGAATTTCTTGTAAAGAGTTATATTGCTATAACTTCTTAAATTACTTTGCTTTAGCAGCAGTATCAACTGTTGCAGCAGCAGCAGTGTCAACAGTTGCAGCTTTTGCAGTGTCAACAGTTGCAGCAGCAGAATCAGTTTTAACTTCAGTTGCAGCACCACCACAAGCAGCTAATGCAGCGATAGCGAAAATTGCGAATACTTTTTTCATTTTGTTTTGTTTAAAGTTTGATATCAAATAACGTCGGCGAAGATATCCTTTATGCAGAAATATGCCAAATTTTAACATTATTTTTTTCTAAAATAGATCCGAATGGGCACCCCAGTAAACTTAAAATTAAGCCTCAACTGATTTTCGAGGTAGTTTCGGTAAGGCACTTTAATATCGTCAGGGAAATTGGTAAAAAAGGCAAAACTCGGCACTCGAGTAGGTAATTGAGATACGTATTTGATCTTCACCACATGGCCTCTTACTACCGGAGCTTGGTACTTCAAAATAGACTTCAACATAATGTCATTTAATTTTGAAGTAGCCACTTTACGGTGCTTATTATCAAAGACTTCCAAGGCTAATTCAATGGCTTTGAAAATACGAGTTTTCTCTACCGCAGAGATGAATAAAACAGGAACATCGGTAAAAGGTGCCAGTTTGTCTTTTACTACTTTCTCATAATCGCGGGCAGTATTGGTTTCCTTAGCGACTAAATCCCATTTGTTCACCAAAACCACAATTCCCTTCCCTTTCTTAGAAGCAAGGCTAAATATGCTTAAATCCTGTGCGGTGACCCCCTTGGTCGCATCAATGACCAATAAACAAACATCAGCCTCATCCATGGCCTTGATGGCCCTGATGATGGAATAAAATTCTAAATCGTCTTTTTCCTTGTTTTTACGTCTAATTCCAGCAGTATCTATCAAGATAAAGTCCTTTTGGAACATATTGTAATGGGTATGTATGGTATCGCGGGTCGTGCCAGCAATATCACTCACAATGGTTCTATCCTGACCAATCATCGCATTTAATAAGGAAGATTTGCCCACATTGGGTTGACCCATAATGGCAATCTTTGGAATCGGCAAGGCCTCTTCGGTACCTTCAGGCAATTCGGTATCATCACTAATAGCTTGTACTTCCTTAATATCGTTGGTTACCGCATCCAATAATTCCCCTGTTCCGCTACCTGAAATAGAACTTACAAAGAAATTATTTTCAAAGCCCATACCGTAAAACTCGGTGCCTTCTAAAGCACGGGTTGAATTATCTACCTTGTTCACACATACGTAGACTGGTTTAGTACTTCTTCTCAACATATCTGCCATAGAAGCGTCTAAATCGGTCAAACCTACCGCAGCATCTACCATAAATATGATGGAATTGGCTTCTTCGATGGCTATTTTAACCTGTTTGCGGATCTCGGTTTCAAACATATCACGTGAATCTGGCACAAAACCTCCAGTGTCGATGACATTAAAAGTTTTACCCGCCCATTCAGTTACCCCGTATTGACGGTCTCTTGTAACACCGCTAATATCATCCACGATGGCTTTACGCTCCTCTAAGAAACGATTAAACAAAGTGCTTTTTCCTACGTTTGGCCTTCCAACAATTGCCACTGTATAGCTCATAATAATTTATATTTAATATTCAATTGTACTATTTTAATTAATTTAATATCAATACTTTAACAATATTAATATTCAAACTAATTAGTACCCAAATTCTTTTAATTTAGACTCATTGTCTCTCCACTTAGGCTTCACCTTTACAAACAATTCCAAGTACACCTTAGAGCCTATGAAATCTTCAATGTCCTTCCTAGCCAATGTGCCAATTTCCTTAATCATCTTTCCTTTCTCCCCTATAATAATGGCCTTTTGGGTTTCTCTATTGACTATAATATCGGCCTGTATCTTAATCAATAAGGGCTGTTGCTTAAAAGAGTTCACCAGCACTGCTGTATGGTAAGGAATCTCCTCCCCAAATAACTGGTAGATCTTTTCACGAACAAGCTCACTAACAAAAAACTTGGTAGGCAAATCACTTAAATCATCCTCACTATAAAAAGGAACTCCTTTCGGAATCATTTCAATAACAAGTTTTAATAACCGCTCTATATCGCTCTTATTCAATGCACTAACTGAAATAGTTTTAGTACAGTAAGGCTTGTCTTTGAAAAAAGCCACCGCCTCTTTAACCTGGGTGCCCACTGCCAAATCTGACTTATTTAAGACCACCACGCAGGGTACTTTTAGCTTCAAGGAGGTAAATAATTCATCCAATTCCTTGATATCGTCACGCATATCCACCATCAATAAAGCCACATCGGCATCTTCCAAGGCACTTTTAACCGCCCCCATCATTTTCTCGTGCAGCTTGTATTTAGGGTCGATAATACCGGGTGTGTCTGAAAAGATGATCTGGTACTCGTTTTCCTTGTTTAAAAAGGCCTTAATACGGTGGCGGGTAGTTTGTACCTTGGAAGAGACAATGGCCATTTTCTCGCCCATAATGGCGTTCAGTAAAGTGCTTTTACCGGCATTTGGCCTTCCAAATATGTTTACAAAACCCGCTTTCATGCTATATTGTTGATTTACCCTTTAATTTACCCCTTTTACTATGCAAACTTACTACAAAAAAAATCCGCTCTCGATAGGAATCGGGAGCGGGATGATGTTGCGAGGGAAGGGATCGAACCTCCGACCTTCGGGTTATGAGCCCGACGAGCTACCGCTGCTCTACCTCGCGATGT
>CANFXV010000004.1 GCA_947451115.1 Bacteroidota bacterium | reverse complement strand
TTAAATTAAATCACCTTTTTTTTGGGGAATTCCTATTTGCCCCTTATTTTTGCACTCCTCAAAAGGGGGCATAGCTCAGTTGGTTTAGAGCATCTGCCTTACAAGCAGAGGGTCCGCGGTTCGAACCCGTGTGCCCCCACAGAATAAGACAAAGGGTTTCAAGCAATTGAAGCCCTTTTGTTTTTTTTAAAATACCTTCGTTGCATGCAAGTTTTCACTACGCCCAATAAAATTATCATTACCTGTCATAAATGGTTAGCACCTGCTTTAAATAAAGAAGTAGTTGCCTTAGGTTTTACCCCAGACAGGGTTTTTCAAACGGGCGTGGAACTAACAGGTACTGTGCAGGATTGTATTAAATTGAATTTAAATTTAAGATGCGCCAGTCAGGTAATGTATTCTTTAAAGTCATTCATTTGTAATGACCCAAATGAGCTTTATAATAATTTAGTAAAGATTGCCTGGGAAAAGGTCATTGATCCAAAAGGTTATTTTTCAGTGACCAGTAATGTATTTCATCCAACTATATCAACGAATTTATTTGCCAATTTAAGAGTGAAAGATGCCATTGTTGATAGAATGCGTGAAGTGACTCAACAACGTCCATCCACTGGTTCCGATTTAGCAGGTGCAGTGGTATATTTATTTTGGAAAAATGATGAAGCGGAAGTTTTCTTAGATACTTCAGGTGAAACTTTAGCGAAACATGGTTATAGAAAATTACCAGGTACGGCTCCCCTGTTAGAAGCCTTAGCCGCCGCCACCATACTTTCTACAAAATGGGATAGAAAAGGAGCCTTTGTTAATCCAATGTGCGGTTCAGGTACATTGGCCATTGAAGCAGCACTTATTGCTACTAATAGAGTGCCTGGTTTACTGAGAACCCAGTATGCATTTATGCATATTCTAGGTTATAAAAAAGAAATGTACGAAGTAGAGAATGCTAAATTGAAAGAACAAATCATTAAAATACCTGGACTACAAATTATAGCCTCTGATATTAGTAAGCGCGCCACTGAAACGGCAAAGACCAATGCTACTATGGCAGGCGTAGATCATTTAATATATTTTCAAGACTGTGATTTCGAGCAGACGAATGTTCCTTCCAATACAGAAGGGGCAGTAGTTATGTTTAATCCAGAATATGGAGAAAGATTAGGAGAGGAGTTGGAATTAGAAGCCACTTATGCAAGAATGGGAGACTTTTTGAAAAATAGTTGTAAAGGGTATACCGGTTATATATTTACCGGCAATTTAGAATTGGCAAAGAAAGTAAGACTGAAACCTAGCAGACGTATAGAATTTTACAATGCCACTATTGATTGCAGGTTATTAGAATATGAATTATATGCAGGTACCAAAAGAGTGGAGAAAAAGGAAATGCCTGAAATCGTATAAGTTTTAGCTAGTTTTTAATAGGTAGCTTTTGATTATGAATTAACATGTATTTCGATGTTTCATACATGGTCTTGGTTAAAATGTCCATTTGCTTTTGTATACTATCGTTTTTCACTATATTATTACTGACCACACTTTCAAATATGGGTTTATTAGGATTTTTTAATTGATACCCATAATAGTAGTCATTGTTCAATACCCCAATTTGCTGATTGAAATCGTCGTATAAAAAAATGGTGTTTTTGTTTTGTTGAACTGTCGCAAAAACATTTTTACCCAAGGTGGTATTGGTATATGGCAAATTACATAAGGAAGCAATACTTGGCAGGACATCCACCTGCGAAACGGGCATCGGGTATTCTTTAGCTTTTAATATTTTAGGTGCATAAAATAAAAAGGGGATATGCATATTGGTTAGACCTTGTTCAGTAAAAGATTTAGGCAACATATTGCCTGCATCCCCTTTAATACCATGGTCGCCTATAAATACAAATAAGGTTTCATTAAAATATTTTTCTTTCTTAGCCGCTTCTATAAATTGCTCGATACAAAAATCGGTATAGCGAAAGGCATTGTATTCATCGTTGTTCTCAAATCCAAATTTTAACAAAGAATCCTTAGCCACATTTTTTTTCTTAAAAATTTTCAAATCTGCAGCAGGAATGGTATAAGGACGATGGTTGTCTGCCGTTTGAATTATGGCAAAGAAAGGCTTGGTATTGCTGCTTAACGTTTTGTTGGCTTCCATGAACAAATCTTTATCGCTGATACCCCATACATTAATTTCACTAGATTGGTAGCTGCCTTGTTCATAAATTTTTAAATGGTCAATATTATTAGTAAGTACCCCTCTAATATTTGCCCAGCTAGTGCTTCCCCCTAAGAAATAATATTTTTCAAAATTTTTAAACTCAGACATAATGGAATGCTGATCCACGGCCAACGGGTTTCTGCTGGAAGTTTTTCCTTCCAAAATATCTGGCGTACCTGTTAAAATTGCCCATACACCTCTAGCAGTGCCATAAGCAGGAGAGAAAGCTCTATTGAAATATACTCCCTGCTCTTTCATTGAATTGAAATAAGGGGTAGTATTTAATGGATTACCCATCATGGAACTTTTATATGCCGAAAAAGATTCACAAATTACTAGTACAACGTTTTTTATTTTAGGCGCAGTCGTATCATTGGCTGCAGGAATATTAATTCTTGAAAATTGAAAATTATTTGCATCCTGTTGATTGCTTGGGATAGACAAATAATTGGCTAATAAACCATAATTATTTTTTATCAAGTTGGTATCTATTTTAGCAGACCTAAAATTAAGGGTACTGAAAAATGACTGCATTGGGTTCAATGCTACGTTGGCTTTATAATCGGTGCCTAAACTATAGGCATCACTCCATCTTAATGGATATTGGCCACCTGAATAAACTATATTTCCAATGGCACTATATATGAGCACAAAAAAGAAAACAATATGTATGCATATATTTTTTATCCTACTGTTGGATGATTTGTGTTTATTACTTAATGCATAAGTAAAAGAAATAAATTTAAACAAGGCAAATTCAATGAGTACAAATACCAATAGAATAAGAAGGATAGGATAAGATTGCCACATCATTTGTAAAGAAATAAGTGGATTGTCGATATAACTTAATATACTGGCATTTAGTCTTTGGTGTACATAGGCATAATGTATAAAGTCTGCGGTATAAAATAAAAGTAATACTGTGCCAAAGACCATCCAGATTAGTTTCCCTAATAGCTTGCCTATGTTTTGTTGGAATGGATGAATTGGTTTTATATAAGAAAAAAGTAAAACCAACAGCATAACAATAGCCACATACCTGAGATCATATCTAAAGCCAAGCCTATAAGCTGCACCTAAAATATTATCCCCTGAAACAGGTGCTTTAAAGCGATAAACAAAAACAGTTCTTAATACAGTCATTACTACCAAGAAAAAAAATCCTGATAATAAAGTCCATAAAATAGTTTTAGGTAGAAATGTTTTTTTCATATTGGTTGATTAATCATACAATAAAAAGGGACTCATTGTTTTTTCCCATTGGGTTACTTTTAAGGCAGCTACTACTTTATTTAACCAATCTTTTAAAGGAAGGTCAAATAGTTTTTCAGCATCTGGAATTCCAAGGAGTAAAGATAAATGATTGGCCCCAGATGGATTCACGTTGGTGGGATAGGCCTGCCATTTGAAATCTTGTGGGTGTATGTCTTTGATTAGTTTTAATAAAATCAGCCCTGTCAAAACCGGATTAAATATATTAGGGGCAATTACTTTTATTCTTAAACCTTTGATGTCTTCCACTTCATCATCAATGAGCAGGGTCAATCTTAAGGTTTCAATCTTTATATCGTCTTTCAAAATATTTTGCCAAACCATCACAATGGCAGGCATATTGAACCAACTAGCCCCAATCCATTCAAATGAATAATCCGAACCTCTACCCACAGAAACATTGGTCGCCTCAAACAAACATAATCCTGGATAGAGTAAGCAGGCTTCAAAATTTTGAAGGGCCGGTGATGGGTTAATCCATTTAATATTCCAATCAAAGAATAAATCTTCTCTTTTCCAATTTTTACAGGGTATCACCTCTAATGCAGCCTTCCAATTTTGACAATCATTAAAATACATTGCCAATTCTCCAAAGGTGGATTGATGTTTGATAGGCATGGGGAACCTGCCAATAAAACTACTTAATGATTCATCTAGCATAGGGCCTTCCACCATGGAGAATAAACCACCCAATGGATTGGGTCTGTCTAATAGATAAATGGGTAAATTAAATTGTGCCGCAGCTTCCATAAAATAACTCATCGTCCATAAATAGGTATAAAAACGAGTACCAGCATCGGGTACATCAAAAACCAAAACATCAATATCCTTTAGATCTTCCTTGGTGGGCACTAGTTTTTCATTGTACAAACTAATGATGGGCAATTGAGTAATGGGGTCTATTGAATTATTTATTTTAAATCCATCTGCTCCTTTAGTCGAAATTCCATGTTCTGGAGAAAATAACAATACAAGGTTAAATCCTGCCTCTAATAAAGCCTTTCTACTCGATAAGCCTTTGGAAGTTCTGGCCGCATCATTGGTCAAAAAAGCAATTCTTTTGGTTTTCCAATCTGGAGCCTTGGCTAATAAAGTATCTATTCCAAATTGTATACTCATGGTTGACTCGAAGGCTTAAACTGTAAATTGAACTTTAAATGCTCCATCACATTAAAAATAATGGGGCATCGATCATAATGCATATAGGTAGTAAATAATCTTTTATTAAAATCGGGTACATGAAAAGCAGGAAATTCTCTGCATCCTGCAAAACGATGTTCATAGACACTACAACTATTGTCTACCAAAAAATGACAGGGAATGGCATTAATCACCATCCGCCCTGATTCTCCTTTGGATATATAGGCTTCCTCAAATTCCTCCCTAGATTTACCCAAATGTTGGGCTAAATTAGTTGCTTCCGCTTCATCAATATTCACCATTAAACTCTTGCAGCAATTACCACAATCGGTACAATTGATCATCGGACTAATGCTTTCGGAGAGCTCAAACACCGCTTTATCTAATTCCTGACTGTCTAATTGCCTCAAATAGGTCTGAAATTGATCATTTTCTTGGGCTAGCGCAGTCGCCTTGGATTTGATCAAATCAAGGTCAACAATGGGGTATTTTGGGTCGGTTTTGATGCTTTAAAGATAAGAGAATAATCGTTTATCCACATAAAAGAGAGAATTGGTGAAAAGTAAAATTGGGGTAACCACCGTGCTCATTAGATTTGCAGACGGACAAGGGCATTTTTTGCCCCTAAAGCATTGATAATTATGGCAGAAACAAAGTTACCGGTTGAATACAACGAAGACTCGATTAGATCCCTAGACTGGAAGGAACACATTCGTTTAAGACCAGGGATGTACATCGGAAAATTGGGCGATGGTTCGGCACCAGACGATGGAATTTATGTGTTGATGAAAGAAGTCATAGACAATTGTATTGATGAACATACCATGGGCTATGGCAAACAAATTGAAATTTCTATTCAGGACAAAACAGTGACTATTAGAGATTATGGTCGTGGAATTCCTTTAGGAAAAATTGTAGATGTCGTTAGCAAAATAAATACAGGTGCCAAATACGATAGTAAGGCCTTTCAAAAATCGGTGGGTTTGAATGGTGTGGGTACTAAAGCAGTGAACGCTTTAAGTGAAGATTTTTTAGTGACTGCCTTTAGAGAAGGAAAACAAAGATCAGCCAGTTTCAAAAAGGGACAGCTGATGGAGGAGACCAAGGAAACCAAAACTACCGAAGCCAACGGCACATTGGTGGTATTTACCCCGGATAGTTCCATGTTTAAAAATTTCCATTTTATTCATGAGTACATAGATGGTCAACTTTGGAATTATTGTTATTTGAATGCAGGATTGAGTATTCTTTTCAATGATAAGAAATATGTGAGCAAGAATGGATTGTTGGATTTATTAGAAAGAAAAACCAATCCAGATGAACTTCGTTATCCCATCATTCATTTAAAAGGTGACGATATTGAAGTGGCTTTATCCCACAACAACGATTACGGAGAAGATATTTTTTCTTTTGTCAATGGACAATACACGACCCAAGGGGGTACGCATCAACAAGCATTTAGAGAAGCCTATGTGAAAGTAATCCGCGATTATTATAAAAAGGATTATGAAGCCTCTGATATTAGAACCAGTATTGTAGCCGCCGTTTCGGTGCGTGTGCAAGAGCCTGTGTTTGAAAGTCAAACCAAAACAAAATTAGGCTCTCAAAATGTGGCAGAAGGTGGGCCAAGCATGAAGAATTTTGTGACAGAATTTTTAGCCAAGGAATTAGACAATTTCTTACACCGTAATCCAGCTACTGCTGAGGCCTTAAAAAAACGCATTGAGCAAAACGAACATGAACGTAAAGAATTGGCTGGCATTAAAAAATTAGCGAATGAACGTGCTAAAAAAGCCAATCTGCATAATAAAAAATTAAGGGATTGTCGCGTGCACTTGAACGACGACTTGCCTACAAAAAATAAAGAAATATTTATTTCCTTACAACAAGGAAGTACTTTGTTTATTACCGAGGGAGACTCTGCCAGTGGAAGCATTACTAAATCACGCAATGTAGATACCCAAGCGGTATTCAGTTTAAGAGGCAAGCCCTTAAACGCCTTTGGCTTGACCAAAAAAGTAGTGTACGAAAATGAGGAGTTTAATTTATTGCAACATGCTTTAAATATTGAAGAAGGTTTAGAAGGTTTGCGTTACAATCAAATTGTGATTGCTACCGATGCCGATGTGGATGGGATGCACATACGTTTATTGATTCTAACTTTCTTTTTACAATTTTTCCCAGACTTAGTAAAAAAGGGCCATGTATTTGTCTTAGAAACTCCATTGTTCCGTGTGCGTAACAAACAAAAAACCATTTATTGTTACAACGAGACAGAAAAACAAGCCGCCATGAAAGAATTGGGTACTAAGCCAGAAATTACTAGGTTCAAAGGTTTGGGTGAGATTAGTCCTGAGGAATTTGGGAAATTTATCAATGCCGATATTAAATTGGCCCCAGTTATTTTAGAGCAAGGAGATCATATTCAACATTTATTAGAATATTATATGGGTAAGAATACCCAAGAAAGACAGGACTTTATTATCAATAATTTAAAAGTAGAATTGGACAAAGCGCATGATACATTTAGTATTTAATACAGCAAATATTGCAGCCTTAGAAGCAGCCATTGAATTGGATGAAAGTTTAGCAGGTAAAATTGTAGAAATTAGAGATGATTTTGCAGTTGGCCCCTTGTTAGATATTTATGAAACCGAAGGCTATCAAGCCAGAAGAACATGGTGGGAACAAGTATTAATGCATTCTCCTTATACAGATCAATTAGCTATTGTAGATGATAAATTAACGGTGCATCAATTAATTCAAAGTTTAGAAGAAGATCCTGCAGAAGAAATTTGGATTTGGATGGGACAGAATGCACATGATGTTAGTGGTTATTATTGGTTGATGAGCCAGTTAAAACCCTATCAAGGCCGATTACAAGTTTTGTATTTAAATAATTTGCCTTTTTTAAATGATAAAGGACAATTATTTTATCCTGTACATTTATCTGAAATCCCTGCGAAAGAATTTATCAAGGCAAAAAAATTAGCCCGACCCATTACTTTAAGTGAGTTTGAGTTGGATCCAGATGAATGGAAAAAGACTTGTCAAGAAAATGATGGGGTAAGATTTTTAGAAGGTGGTAAAAAATTGGCCAGCATGCCCATTACTTATTACGATAAAGAAATTTTGTCCTTATTGACTAAAAATGCGCAAAAACTTCCAAGTGCTTTAGCGCATATTTTAAGTAAGATGAAAATTAAAACTGGAGATGCTTTTATTGTATATAGATTAAAAGCATTGGCAGAAATAGGTAAGATAGTTATGGTGGGTAATTGGGAAAAGGGTTGGAAAGATATGATTGTTCAGATGCCAGGTGGTTCAACTGTGGTGGTAGAAGATTAATAAAATAAAGCAATGATTGTAAGCGTTTCAAATATCGATGTAAAAGCAATTGACGAGCGAGGAGCACTGCATTATTTTAGTACCAATAGAACTGGCGAGTTTTTACTCGTGTACCGAAAAGCAGGATCTATTAGTGGCCAGCATTATCATACTGGCAAATCGCCAGGTAAAAACCCCGAAGAAATGTTATTGGTTCAAGGAACCTTAACGATGAACTGGAAAAATTTGAAAAACAATGAAATAGGAACAATAGAAATTACAGCGCCTTCAAGAGTCATCATCGAACCCAATATTTGGCACGAGACGATCGCAATAACCGATATTGTTTTTATAGAATTAAATAGTTTAGTGGACGGTAGTGAAGATACGCACCGTCTCTAATTAAGTATTAATATGGCAAAAGAGAAAAATTTAAGTAGAGTAACAGACAATGAATCGGGTGTTCAAGGCCAATATAAAAATTGGTTTTTGGATTATGCTTCCTATGTTATTTTAGAAAGAGCAGTTCCAGCTATTGAAGATGGTTTAAAACCAGTTCAAAGAAGAATCTTGCACGCGATGAAGGAAATGGATGATGGAAGATTCAATAAAGTGGCCAATATTATTGGTCAAAGTATGCAATACCATCCCCATGGAGATGCAAGTATTGGAGATGCCCTAGTTAATATTGGACAAAAAGATATGCTGGTGGAAACCCAAGGTAATTGGGGTGATGTGAGAACAGGAGACGATGCCGCAGCAGCAAGATACATCGAAGCACGTTTAAGCAAATTTGCATTAGAAGTTGCCTTTAATGGCAAAACCACCGATTGGGCATTAAGTTATGATGGTCGTAAGCAAGAACCAGTAACGCTTCCAATGAAGTTTCCTTTATTATTAGCGCAAGGAGCAGATGGTATTGCTGTGGGATTATCTACCAAAATATTACCTCATAATTTTTGTGAATTGGCCGAAGCGGCCATCAAACATTTAAGAGGTAGAAAATTTGAATTGTTGCCCGATTTTCAAACAGGGGGCATGATTGATACTTCGAATTACAATGATGGCAAAAGAGGGGGAAAGATTAGGGTGCGTGCACATATTGAAGAGTTTGATAAAAAGACTTTATTGATTAAAGATGTGCCCTACAGCGTGACCACTACCCAATTAATGGAGAGTATCACCAAGGCCAATGATCAAGGAAAAATTAAAATTAGAAAAGTAACGGATGTCACAGCAGCCGAAGTAGAAATTCAGATTGACTTAGCCACTGGCATTTCTCCCGATATTACCATTGATGCTTTGTATGCCTTTACAGATTGTGAAATAAGTATTTCGCCCAATGCCTGTGTGATTGTAGGTCAAAGACCACAGTTCTTAGGGGCTTCCGATTTGCTGCGTCATTCTGTAGACCATACCAAGGGTTTGTTGCAAGCTGAATTACAAATTCAATTGAAAGAATTAGAAGACAAATGGCATTTTACTAGCTTAGAAAAAATCTTCTTTGAAGAAAAAATTTATAAACAATTAGAGAAAAAGCATGCTACCTGGGATAAAGTAATTGAAGCCATTGATGAGGCCTTTCAACCATTTAAGAAGAAATTTAAAAAACCCATCGAACGCGCCGATTTATTAAAATTAACAGATAAGCCTGTAAGAAGAATCTATAAATTGGATATTGATGAATTGAACGCCCAAATTAAAACCATCGAAGAAGAAATCAAAGAAGTAAAAAATCATTTGGCTAATTTGGTGGACTATGCGGTAGCTTATTACGAGAATCTAGTGAAGAAATATGGTAAAGGCAAAGAAAGAAAAACTGAAATAAAAGAATTTGATACCATTCAAGTAAAACAAGTAGCCATAGCCAATACTAAATTATACATCAATCGAGTAGAAGGTTTTATTGGCACTAGCTTGAAAAAGGATGAATTCTTATTTGATTGTACCGATTATGACGACATTATTGCATTTTCTAAATCGGGTGTAATGAAAGTCGTTAAAGTGTCTGATAAAGTATTTATCGGAAAAGACATTCTCCATGCAGCGGTGTTTCAAAAAAATGACGAAAGAACCACATACAATATGGTTTATGCAGATGGGGCAACAGGAATTGCTTATGCTAAAAGATTTAATGTAACCGGTGTTACGCGGGATAAAGAATATTTCTTGGCGAAGAGTGCTGAAAAGTCTAAGGTGCACTACCTATCTGTTAACCTAAATGGAGAAGCAGAATCAGTAAAAATTATATTAAGCCCCAATTGCTCTGCGCGCATCAAAGAATTCGATTTCTTTTTTGACTCCTTGGAAGTAAAGGGTAGAAGCAGTGTAGGCAATCAAGTCACTAAATACCCGGTGAAGGCTGTTAAATTAAAGGAAGCCGGTAAAAGTACTCTAGTAGGCAGAAAACTTTGGTTTGATGACAAGTTTGGCCGTTTAAATACCGATGAAAAAGGAATTTATTTGGGTACCTTTGAAGACGAGAAATTACTAGTCATTACCAAGGACGGGAATTATGAGGTCACAGATACCGAAGTAAGTCAAAGATTTGATCCTGAAAAAGTAATTTTTATGGAGAAATTTGATCCAGAAAAAATAATCACTGCTGTTTATTTGGATAAAGATAAATTGCAATTCAATATTAAACGTTTCTTAATTGAAACGACCACCTTGAAAACGCCTTTCTCTTTTATCAAAGAAGGAGCTGGTAACTACTTGGTCACTGTATCAACTTTTGCTGAGCCTATATTAGCAGTAAGTACTGGAAGAGGCACTCAAGTGAGAAAAACCAAGTTTAAAGTGAGTAAAATGGTCGATGTGATGGGGTGGAAAGCCATCGGTACCAAGTTGGTGGACTTTTCCAAAACAGTAGAAATGAATTGGGAAAATAAAGTGGTGATTAAAGATCCCAATGATGCACAACCAGAATTGTTTTAAAATTAAAAATATACCATGTCAACAATTAATGTAGGTCAGTTTAATTTGATGCGTGTAGACCGAAAAGTTGATTTTGGTTTTTATATGGATGATGGGGCCGAAGGTATTTTATTGCCTAAGCGATTTGTGCCTTCAGGACTTCAGATTGGTGATACCATTAGTGTTTTTGTTTACCATGATTCTGACAATCGTCTGATTGCTACTACTCAAGAGCCATTAGCAGTAGTGGGCGATATTGCCGCATTAAAAGTGGTAGAAGTTACTTCTCAAGGTGCCTTCTTGGATTGGGGTTTAATGAAAGATTTATTTGTACCCGTTTCACAACAATTGTCTACCATGCGTTTGGGCGGCAAGTACTTAGTGAAATTATACATTGACGGACAAACAGGTAGAGTAGCCGCCACAGAAAAGATAGACAAACAAATTAGCAACGATCATTTAACGGTGAAGGAAGGAGAGAAAGTAAAAGTGCAAGTGTACCGTGAATCTGAAATAGGTTATGTAGTCATTGTGAATCAAGTGCATCAAGGACTGGTGTATAAAAATGAAGTATTCACACATTTGCATATTGGTCAATTTATTGATGAAGCCTTTGTTAAAAAAATTAGAGAGGGCAATAAATTAGACATTGGGCTAGGTAAACAAGGTGGTGAAAAATTAGCAGATGACCATCAAAAAATAATTAGTTTATTGAAAACACATAAAGGCTTTTTACCTTATCACGACAAATCTGCGCCAGATGATATTTATGCATTTTTTGGTATGAGTAAAAAAGCATTTAAGATGAATGTTGGGATGTTGTATAAATTGAAATTAATTACCATTGAAGCAGATGGAATTCATTTAGCGCCAGAAACAACTGTAACAGCAGCAGCCGCTGATTAAAATTTATCCTATGAATAAGGAAGTGTATATAGTTTCCGCTGTAAGAACACCCATTGGTTCCTTTGGGGGTTCCTTGAGTACTTTATCTGCTACAGCTTTAGGTGCAATAGCCATTCAAGGAGCATTAATAAAATCAGGACTAGCTAACGACCAAATAGAAGAAGTAATGATGGGTTCGGTGATTCAAGCGGGTTTGGGTCAAGCACCCGCTAGGCAAGCTGCAAAAAAAGCGGGTTTGCCAGATCAAGTTATTTGTACCACTATTAATAAAGTATGTGCCAGTGGCATGAAAGCTATAGCAATTGCCGCTCAAACCATTCTATTGGGAGATGCTGATATTATTATTGCTGGTGGCATGGAAAGCATGAGCAATGTGCCTTTTTACAATACCACCCAACGATGGGGGAACAAATATGGTGACGTAATGATGCAAGATGGATTGGCTAAAGATGGACTAGTGGATGTATATGATCAAGTGGCCATGGGTAACTTTGCCGACTTATGTGCTAGCAAATATGAAATTTCAAGAGCAGCACAAGATGAGTTTGCCACCAACAGTTATAAAAAGGCACAAGCAGCCATCAACAATGGATGGTTTAAAGAAGAAATTATACCAGTTGAAATACCACAAAAAAAAGGGGCTTCCATTATAGTAGCTCAAGATGAAGAACCAGCTAAAGTTAATTTTGAAAAAATTGCTCAACTGAATCCTGCTTTTACTAAGGAGGGTACGGTCACTGCAGCCAATGCAAGTACCATGAATGATGGCGCAGCTGCAATGGTTTTAATGAGTGCAGAAAAAGCAAAGGCATTGGGCATTCCACCCATTGCCATTATTAAAGGATTTGCAGATGCTGAGCAAGATCCAAAATGGTTTACCACAACACCCGCATTAGCCCTGCCAAAAGCTTTACAAAAAGCAGGCTTAAAAAAAGAAGCCATTGATTTTTTTGAATTCAACGAAGCTTTTTCTGTCGTTGGATTAGTCAATACAAAAATTTTAGCATTAGATGCTAACAAAGTAAATGTTCATGGTGGTGCTGTGGCCTTAGGTCATCCACTGGGTTGTAGCGGTGCAAGAATTATCGTTTCCTTAATACATATATTACAAAAGAACAAAGCAAAATATGGGGCTGCTGCAATTTGTAATGGTGGTGGCGGAGCATCAGCAATGGTGATAGAAGCTGTAATTTAATTATTTATAACTTAGCCTGTTCCTCTATTTCTTCCATTTGTATTCCTCCATGACTTTCATCGAAAGTACATTCACCATTTTTTATCAGCAAAATTTGCGGGGACTCATGAAACACTTTAAATTTTTCGGCAATTGCCTGAGAAATGGGTCTATAATTTAGCAAATCTAAAAAATGAAAATTGATATTTTCAGGGGTAGCAGACCTCTCTAATCTAGCCAAGGCCATTTTGCTGATACTGCAGGTAGTACTGTGTTTGAGGATTAGTTGAGGTTGATGAAAAGAAGCGGCTGAAATTTCATCTAATTGCTCCAAATGGGTAATTGGGTTCCACTGCATAAAATAAATTATTAACCACAAATTTAATAAATATAAACGATCTTATTTCATTCAAATTAATGATTTTGCTTAGTAAGTTTACTTAACTTTACTTGATATAATGAATACCATGAAATTAGAACTTTCAAGACCCATTTGCTTTATTGATTTAGAAACTACAGGCATCAATGTAAGTACCGATAAAATTGTTGAAATAGCCATTGTAAAAATTGCACCAGATGGTAGTAAACAAGTGAAAAGGAAACTAGTCAATCCCGAAATGTCCATTCCAAAAGCTGCTTCGGACATACATGGCATATCTGATGAAATGGTAAAAGAGGCACCCACTTTTAAACAAATCGCCAACGAAATCAAACAGTTTATTGAATTAAGTGATTTAGCAGGCTACAATAGTAATCGTTTTGATATTCCAATGTTAAATGAAGAATTTTTAAGAGCTGGAATAGCGGTTGACATAGAAAACAGGAAATTATTAGATGTACAGAAAGTGTACCATATGATGGAACAAAGAACGCTGTCTGCTGCCTATAAATTTTATTGCAATAAAAATTTAGAAGATGCCCACAGTGCGGAAGCCGATGCCTCTGCCACCTGGGAGATATTGGAGGCTCAATTGGAGAAATACCCTCAAATTGGCGCTACAGTAGAGGCGGTGGTTAAATTTACAGGGGAAGACCATATTGTAGACTTTGCTCGACGATTTGTATTTGAAAATGGGGTAGAAGTGTTCAATTTTGGCAAACACAAAGGAAAGCCTGTCACTCAAGTACTTAAGGAGGAACCCCAATACTATGATTGGATGATGAAGGGTGATTTTGCCCTTCATACGAAGCAGAAATTAACCGAAATATTGAATAGAACCATCCTACAGAAGTAGAGCTTAGAAAATATCCAAAAAAACCTTAATTTTATCGATATATCCCCCCTTATAGCGTGAAAAAAATTATTTTAATACCTACCTACAATGAAAAGGAAAACATTTCTTTAATTGTGCACGCTGTATTAGGTTTAGCAGCTGAATATCATATTTTAATTATTGATGACAATTCCCCAGATGGAACTGCAGAGATTGTTAAGGTTTTACAAGCTAAATTTATAAATCGTTTATTTATAGAAAGCAGGGCTGGAAAATTAGGTTTAGGCACCGCATATATCCATGGTTTTAAATGGGCATTGGCCAACCACTACGATTATATATTTGAAATGGACGCCGATTTTTCTCATAATCCTACCGATTTAGATCGTTTATTAGCAGCCTGTGAAAACGGAGCCGATGTGGCTATTGGAAGTAGATATGTAAAAGGCGGAGAAACAGAGAACTGGCCTTGGGATAGAAAATTATATTCTTGGGGTGGCTCCTTTTATACACGTCTGATTACTTGTATGCCCATCAAAGACCCCACCGCTGGATTTGTTTGTTACAAAAGCAAGGTCATCAGAGACATCAATTTAGATACCATTAAATTTATTGGCTACGCCTTTCAAATTGAAATGAAATTTGCAGCTTGGAAATTAGGATTTAAAATTAAAGAAGTGCCTATCACTTTCATAGATAGGAAAATTGGTGTTAGTAAAATGTCCAAAGGAATTATCAAAGAAGCCATGTTAGGGGTATTGAATATGCAATGGCAATCTGCAACAGGACGTTTTGTTAAAACGATAAAACGCATTCGTGTCAACTTTTAGAAAAGCATTATTACAACTTCATGTATTTGTATTATTAGCAGGTCTTACTGGCCCATTGGGTTATTTGATTCAATTAAATGGCTTAGTACTGGTTTTTTACAGAATGCTAATTACTACTTTAGTTTTATGGTCTTTACATTTTTTCAGAAAAAACATTCCTAAGTATACGACTAAAACTAAAACTCAATTATTAGGTATTGGCGCGATTATCGCTTTACATTGGGTTTGCTTTTACGGTAGTATTAAATTAGCCAATGTATCCATTGCTTTGGTTTGTTTTTCTAGCACCAGTTTATTTTCCTCCATACTAGAACCATTGTCAAAAAAATACAAGGTTCAAATCAAAGACATCCTAATTGGTTTATTAAGTTTAATTGGCATCTTATTGATCTTTCATTTTGACAGTAAATTTAGGCTTGGCATTGTGGTGGGTTTACTCTCTGCTTTATTTGCCGCCATTTTTTCCATCCTCAACAAACGCATTACTGACCAAGTAGATGTACATACCATTCAAACCTTTGAAATGACTGGGGGCTTGTTATTTTTAATGCCATTTGTATTGCTATTAAGTGCAGTCAATCATTTCAACCCAATACTAATTACGCCTACTGCCGCTGATTGGGGATGGTTGTTCATCTTAGCCATTGGCTGTACTGTCCTATCTAATTATCTAATGCTTTCTGCACTTAAACAAATCAGTGCTTTTACCTTAAATGTAAGTTTGAATTTAGAGCCAGTCTATGGTATTATTCTTGCCTTTATCCTATTTAAAGAACAAAAACAATTGGGCACCAGTTTCTACATTGGGTTTGCATTAATCGCGCTTTCAGTGCTCATACAAATGATACGCATTGTAAAACAGCACCAGCATAAATCTATAAGTGAGCATCTATCTTAAGATTCCTAGACTTCATTAGAATTCATAAATAAACCCAATAGTAGGCGTAATAAAAACACTGTTGTTGTCTGTCAAAGTTGGAATAGCATTCGAGCCATCTTTTTTTAAAGCCAAGCCGTCTGTTGTTTTAAAAGTGGCATTTTCATTATAGGAAAATATATAATAGGGAGGGGCCACCGATTTTGCGCCATACCAGTTGGTCACATCTATATAAAAATCTAGGGTAGACTTTTTAAAATTGTATTTTTTATCTAATCTAAAATCACTAGAATGAAAATTTTTGGTTCTTAAGCTGTTCAATCTTGAATAGTCTAATACACCTACACCAAGGGTGGCAAAATTAATTTTACTCGCATTCATATCATAGGGGGTATAAGGTGTACCTCCTTGATATCTAAACTTAATGCCTAATTCCCAATTCTTATTGAACTTGTAACCACCTGTTAAACTCAATAAATGAATATTTTCCCATGAACTTGGAATATAAGTGCCGGCTACATTGCTATAATAACTTCTAAAAAAACTATAACTCATAATACCATAGAATCGCTTGGTTAGTTTTTGTTGTGCAAACAATTCATAACCATAAGTTTTACCCAAACCATTGGTGCTAATGTCTTCATTACCTAATATATTAAAATCTGCGCCTAGGTTGGACAAACTAATTCCTTTTTGTACACTCATCGGTACATTGTGGTATTGTTTGTAAAACACCTCTGCTGTAAAACGAGTGGCTTCAGATGGTATGTATTCAATACCTGTTACATAATGTGTACTTTGAATATAGTCTGCATCTCTGTTGACATAATTACCATTGTTGTCCTTAAATCCTAAAGCGGTATTGGGTGCCAATTTGAAATAGTTGCCCACGGAGGCATTCCAATTCAATGCATCGTTAATGACCCAACTCAAACCCAGTCTTGGAGAAAGTTGATTCATAAAACGATGTCCAGTAGTCGTGAACCCATTCCCATCAGTTCGAATGCCAGCACTGATCCCTAAACGGTTGTCAAATGCTTTTTTTCCTAATTGGAAAAAGGCACCATATTTATTAAAATTAAAAGCAGTCGCATAATGTATACTGATAGGTGCTGCTAAGGAATTAGAACCAGCCAGTGGAATAAAACTATATTTTAACAATTGATTGGTACTATTGTCATAGCCCACATTTTTTACATCAAACCCAGTGGTCCATTTTAAACCTAAAAAGTTTTTGGTAATATCCCATTTTAGGCTGTTTTCAATATCATTAGAGGTATAATCAAAAGTTTTTTCTCCTTTGATTGGATGTAAATTGTCTTCGTATTTTTCATTTAAATTATTCAAATGATTTCTACTTATCGATAAATTCCAATACCCATTTCCAATGAGTTTTTTCAAGGAAGCGCCCACAGTATAACTCCACTGATTGATGGAGGGGCTGGTATTTAATGCATATAACTTTTGTGGTGTAGCATTTTTGGGGGCAGCAAATGAAAATTCATCTATAGCACCTACACCCAAAAAGGTTAAAGTAGTTTTTGAATCAATGGTATGGGTTATTTTATATTGAAAATCCCAGAAATTAGGTCGAATGGGCAAGTCCAATACATGGAAAAGAAATTGCAAATAGCTTCTTCTAGCAGAAACTAAAAATGTGGTTTTACCCGACTTGGACAAAGGCCCTTCGAAAGTGGTGGCAAACTCAGTGGCACCCATCCGAGTATTGCCTTGGATTTTTTTACTATTGCCTCTTTTTTGTTTAAATTCAAATACAGATGATAGGGCATTGTCAAATTTGGCATCAAAGGCCGAAGTAGAAAGTTTAACCTCGTCAATAAAAGATACATTTAAAATGCCTTGTGGCCCGCCAGCACTGCCTTGCGTACTAAAATGATTGATGACTGGTATTTCTATACCATCTAAATAAAATACATTTTCATTGGGCGCACCACCTCTTACAATGATGTCATTTCTAAAACCAGCCCCTGTGCTAGCTGAACCAGTAACGCCCGGTAAAGATTGTACCACTTTTGAAATATCAAAATTACTTCCTGGATTAGATTTTATTTCCTCTGCGGTCAAACGTTGAACACTCAATGGAGTTTCTAAGGTGGCGGCTCTTACCGTTTTTTTATTTCCTCCCACTTGGACTTCTTTTAAAACAATATCGCTAGGGGTTAGTTCGACCGTGGTGCTATTTTCATTACCAGTACTCACAATGACGTTGAATAAGGTCAACGGTAAACTGCCAAGTGAAGTAAATTTTAATTGGTATTGTCCGGTGGGGATGGATCTAAATTGAAAATTACCAGCACTATCTGTAGCAGTAGTATAGGGACTGTTGACCAATTTTACGGTAACACCAGCGATTGGCTTTTGTGTATTTTTATCAATCACCCAACCAGATAAGTTTCCTTTGGATTGGCCAAAACTATAATTGAACAATATAAATAAGCCAACCGTGAACATCCATTTCATATGCCTAGTAATTTCTATTTAAAACAAATAAATAAATTAAAAGTTTAAAAAAACGAATAAGGGAGGAATTATTTGATTTTGGAAACAGCTTTTATAAATATTGGAACCATTGTCTATTGGGGTCCCAGGCTTCGAAGGCCTTGGCCACTGCTGCCAAAAATTTAGAGCCCATGGCGCCATCAACAATGCGATGATCATAACTCATGGATAAGAACATCATATGCCTAACCAATATAGCATCACCAGAAGGGGTTTCTACCACTACAGCGCGTTTTTTTATGGCACCTAATGCTAAAATGGCTACCTGTGGTTGATTAATGATGGGGGTGCCCATTATGCTGCCAAAAGAGCCCACATTGGTCACTGTAAATGTTCCGCCCTGTGTATCCTGAGGTTTTAATTGATTGTTTCTTGCAGCTTCAGCTAAATTATTCACTGCTTTACTAATACCAACGATACTTAATTGATTGGCTCCTTTAATTACTGGTACAATTAAATTACCAGAGGGTAGTGCCGTGGCCATTCCAATATTGATGTCCTTTCTTAATATAATTTGATCGCCTTGTAAACTACTATTGACCATTGGATACTGTTCAAGAATACCAGCGATGCATTCTAAAAACATAGGTGTAAAAGTGAGTTTAATGCCTTCTCTTTTTTCAAAGAGTTGCTTTACTTTATCTCTCCAAACAACCATATTGGTGACATCTGCTTCAACAAAGGAAGTGACATGTGGACTGGTCTGTACGCTATCCACCATATGTTTGGCAATCAACTTACGCATCCTATCCATTTCAATGATTTCAGTTAACCCTTCCACCACCACATCGGCAGGGTTGGCTAATTTTGAATTCAATGATCCACTAAATTGAACTTCCTCTTCATTATAAATGGAACTAGGTTTGGTTAAAATAGTTTTTGATTCAATACTATTTTGATTTTCAGTAGTTTGACTAAGATTACCTGCAATTTTTTTATGGTCTATATAAGCAAGAATGTCTTTTTTGGTCACCCTCCCTTGAGCACCAGTTCCTTGAATGGTTTGTAGCGCTTGCATGCTCACTCCTTCATTCTGCGCTATATTCATCACTAAGGGAGAATAAAACTTTGCTTCACCGTCCAGCGTCTCCTTCTTTAATTCATTTTTAAGCGCAACTTGGGGCTGTTCTGGAATATAGGGAATAGGATCGGGGGTTATTTCTTCAATGGGGGCTTCCAAAATAGAGACTGCTGTTTCTTGAACTGCTTTCTTGGATTCTATCTTTGCAATAACGGTTCCAATTGGTACCACGCTATTCACTTCGAATAAAATTTCTACAATCACCCCTTCGGCAGTAGAAGGTATTTCACTGTCTACCTTATCTGTCGCAATATCCAATAATGTTTCGTCTAATTGTATAGTATCACCCACCTTTTTGTGCCATTTTAAAATGGTCGCTTCCATGATACTTTCACCCAGCTTAGGCAAAACCAAATCGACAATTGGCATAAGGGTTAATTTTAGCAAAAATAAGACTAAATCTTATTGATTATTAGTAACCTAAGTAAATTTATAGCCTGAGTTGCGGTAACTTCTATATTTCTAGCTCTGTCAAACCTTAAATAGAAGACTTTTGAGACTACTTTTTCCTTATTGGCCACACCTATCCAAACCATGCCCAAGGGCTTTTCGTTAGTTTGGCCAGATGGCCCCATGATCCCACTAACGGAGATGGCGTAATCTGTGCCCATTTTTGACCTTACCGCAAGGGCCATTTGTTCTACTGCTTCTTGAGATACGGCGCCCACGGTTTGTAAAATAGTAGGGGATACATCCAAAAATTCGGTCTTGATTCGATTGTCATAACTAATGACACCACCTGTATAAAATTGAGATGATCCAGCATGTTTTGACAATAAATGTCCAATGTATCCACCTGTACAACTTTCAGCAGTAGCTACCGTATGATTTTTCGCTTTGAGTAGGTTTCCAACTACCACCTCCATAGGTTCATCTTGATCTGTCACTAGGTATTCTGCCACTGCAATTTTTAAAGATTCAAATTGACTGTCCAAGATTTGATTCAATGCCTTTTCCTCTTTATTAGAGGCCGTTAATCTTAAACGCACCATGCCAAATTTGGGTAAATAGGCAAGTTTTATGCTTGGTGGTAAAGCTTGTTCAAATGGGGCAATCAATTCTGCTAAAAAAGATTCTCCAATACCAGCAGTCAACAAAGTTCGATGACCAATAAAATGAGCAACAAAGTTTTTTTGAATGATGGGTACTACCTGTGTTTCTGTCAACCATTTCATTTCATGTGGCACTCCAGGTAGAGAAAAGAAAAAGACGCCATTTTTTTTAAACAACATTCCAGGTGCGGTGCCTTTCTCATTGAATAAAACTTCACAAACATCAGGCACTTCGGCTTGTTTGCGGTTTCGATCAATCATGGGGCGCTTATGTATCTGCTCAAAAATATGGGTAATATGGGCAAGGCTGGGTGCATGCACGACCATCTTCCCCCCAAAATAGGTATTCAATAAAGGCTTGGTAATATCGTCTGCTGTAGGGCCTAATCCTCCAGTGATGATAACTATATTATTTTTTAAAGCTGCGGCATCCAATGCAGCAGCAATGGCAGTGGCATCATCACCCACCGCAATTCTGTTCATTACAGTGACTCCAATTTTATTTAATGCTTGTGCAATAAATGCGCTATTGGTATCAATTACTTGTCCAATTAATAATTCATCCCCAATAGTTATGATGCTTGCATTGATTGACTCCATGAATTCTTCTTATTAGGTTGCAAAGTAAACTAAAATGTAGGGGTTTAACTAAAATATGTACTTAGTTTTTCATGCATTAAAGCCGGCATGTTAGCCCTTTTTCCAAGTTGATTATCCATAAAATACAGCTTTACCATTCCAATGGTCAAAAGCTTGCCTTCCTCATTGTAAATTTCTTGATCAAAGACTATTTTATGGTCATTGGGCAATGTTTTAATTTGGGTCTTTACCGTAATCAAATCATCGTATCTGGCCGGTCTTAGGTACTTGATGTTTAATTCTACCACCGGCAGCATAATACCCATTTCTTCAATTACTTTATAGCTAAAGCCAAGCTGTCTGAAGCTTTCCACTCTACCTACCTCAAAATATTGAGCATAGTTCCCATAATAAACTACATTCATTGGATCGGTTTCTGCGTACCTTACTCTAATTGCGGTTTGATGTTCGTACATTTTATTGTTATTGTGTACAAAATTACGAATGAAATCTGTTTTTCCACAATATGCCTTATTATTTAATCGTTTTATGAACAGAGCTTAATTTTAGGATATTATTAAACATAGACCATACATGCGATTTATACGACATTCTTTAATTTTTCTTAGCCTGGGTCTATTGAGTTCCCCTGTCGCTTATGGACAAAATGGACAAATCAATCACCCATTGAATGGCCTTTTTGAAAAAGGTGTTCAAGATTTAAAACAAGGCGATACCATTGCTGCCTTTCAAAACATACAATCTGCTTATACTTTTTCACGTCCTTCAGACGACTTAAGCTACTATTATCTTGCCTTGTCTTTAATTTTAGACAAACCCAATGCAGCGTTTGCTACCAGTAAATGGTTAAGCGAAACCAACAATAAAATATATAGCTCGAGAATTAATTTTTTATTAGGGAAATATTATTTTAAAAAACAAGAACAAACCAATGCATTTAAGGCATTTGAGCTGGTGCATATGGAAGAGCTGGAAAATAGGGAACTTATAGAAATGTATTATTTCAAAGGATATCTCTATTTCAAATCAGGAGAATGGGATAAAGCAACAGGCTTATTAAATAGTGCAAGACAAATCAAAGAAAGCCCCTTTTATACCGATGCCAATTATTATGCAGGATTTATCGCCTTACAAAAAAAGGATTTTCCATTGGCCTTAAATTGCTTTAAGATTGCGTCCGCCAATAAAGCCTATATCAGCTTGACGCCTTTTTACCTAAGTCAGATTTACTATTTTATGGGGGACGTGAATGCAGCCATGACAGAATGTTCAGCCGCTTTAAAACTACCTGGTCAATACTACAGTGCACAGCTGCAACAATTAATGGGACATCTGTTATTTGAAAAGAAGGAGTATACCAAGGCCATCCCATTTCTTTCTTATTATGTGGGTACTCAAGTACAACCTGATAAACAAGATGTGTATCAATTGTCTTTTTGTTATTTTCAAAATGAACAATGGCAAAACGCGATCGAAGGTTTTAAATCATTAGCTTCTGTGGATGATTCCCTTGGACAGAATAGTATGTACTTATTAGGTACTACCTATTTGAAGCTAGACAATAAGAATGGCGCTAAAAATGCTTTTCTTTTATGTTCTAGTAAAAGCGAAAATTTAGTACAAAAAGAAATATCCTTATTTAATTATGCTAAATTAAGTGCTGCCCTAAAAGAATATGGAAATGCCATCACTGCTTTAGATAAGTTTATTGAAAATTATCCAAAATCAGCCAATATTACCGAAGCCAAAGCTTTATGGGTAAGCGCCTTGGCTTTGAGTAATAATTATGAACAAGCATTTGATGCGTACAATACCATTGAACAACCTTCCTTAGAGTTATTAAAGTTATATCCAACCATATTATATGGAAGAGCCACCATGTATTTAAATGAAGGGCAAGTAGAAAAAGGATTTGGCTTATTGTATCAGTTATTGCATATACCCTATAACTATAAAGTTTTACCCGCCACCTTATTTTGGTTGGGCGAACTTTCCTATAAAATGGGAAGGATAGAAGAGGCTACTGATTATTTAGAAAAATTCTTGTTAAACCCAATTGATTTAGGTGAAATAAATTTATTGCATGCGAAATATACCTTAGGCTACTGTTATTTAAAAACTGGTGCTTACGTAAATGCATTGAATAGTTTTTCAGCCATTGTGAATGCTATTCCTGCTTCCAATGCAGACAAATATCAAAAAGATGCTTTTGTAAGAGTTGCAGATTGTCAAATGATGTTGAAATTAATGAAACAATCCCTTGCTTCTTATCAAGAAATCATTGATCAAGGCTGGTCTTATATAGATTATGCTACTTTAGAAAAGGCCATTTTATTGGGGGGCATGAATAAGCCCAAGGACAAACTGAATATCTTGACCAATTTTGACTTAAAATTCCCAGCGTCTAGCTATTTAAATGAGGCAAGAATGGAATTAGCGGACACCTATATTAATCAAGAAAGCTTTGAAGAAGCCATTGCCCCTTTGGCAAAAATCACCTTGGATAAGACCGCCAGCAGTCTTTACCCACAAGCTTATTATAAACTTGGATTGGTTTATTTTAATTTGAATAAGAATGAAGTGGCTTTACAAAACTTAAGAGAACTATATACCAATTATCCAAAATCAGTTGAAACGGATAATGCCATAGAAATTATTAGGAACATATTCGTTGAAGATCAAAAGCCAGAACTTTTTGTTCAATTCATGACTGAATTTGGCAAGCCATTGTCTTATAGTGAACAAGATTCTTTGATTTACAGAGCATCACTCATCAAGTATGAACAAAATAAATATACAGAAGCAGCTCAGGGATTTAGTAAATATTTGATCAGCTTCCCCAATGGAAAGTATCAATTGGATGCCAATAACTTAATAGCCGAAATTTATTATGCACAACAACATTATGACAGTGCGGTGCGCTACTTTGCCAATGTAGCCGATCAAGCACCCAATAAATTTGCTGAAAGGGCTTCTTTATTAGCAGCAAGATTGAACTACTTCAATTTTAAAGAATATGCATTGGCGCAAAAATATTTTGCGATATTAAATACCATTGCCACACAGCAAGAAAACAAAACTGAGGCCACCAAAGGATTGTTAAGATGCGCCTACAAAGCCGAAAATTGGGTGGAGTCCGCAAAGGTGGCCAATTTAATTTTAGAAGATAAATTAAGCGCTACAGATGATATCGAAATGGCCAGTTTGTCTTTATATCATCTAGCAATGTCTAATAACGACACTAGTGCGGCATTACAATGGTTGACAAAAGTAATTAAGTCGGGGCATTCTTTAAATTCAGCAGAAGCACATTATTTATTGGCTCAACTGTATTTAGCACAGCATAAATTGGCCTTAGCTGAAAAAACCGCTTTTGAAATGATTAAAAAACAAGCGGCCTATGAGTATTGGATCACCAAGGCCTATATATTATTAGGAGATATCTACTTAGCCCAAAAAGATAATTTTAACGCCATTGCCACCTATAAAAGTGTTGCTGAAAATGCGAGTATAGAATCACTTAAAATAGTGGCTGCTGATAAATTAAAATTGTTGACCGAACAATCAACAATTAAATAAATTAAAATTATGAACCAGTTTATAAAATATATATTTCTAGTCTGCTGCTTATTTATGCTTTCCTTAAACATTGAGGCACAGAAAAAACACAGAAAGTTAACTAAGGCCACGGTAGCTAAAACATTAAAAGCTAAAAAAAATAAAGCTAAACAAAGGAAAAAGAAAACTAGATTAAATCCCATAGATCAAATTATTTTTAAAGATCCTACGCCAATAACTAATGAACCAGTATTCGTAAATAAAGTAGATACTGTCCCAGAAAAAGTGGTGAGTATTTTATCGGCCTTTAAGCCTCAATTGAAAAATGTGGCTAAAATTAGTTTTACCACGGCTACCGCTCAAACTGATACCACTAGTTTAAATTTAAATTTTGATTTACCTAGTCAAAACCTATCGTTTCAATATCAACCTGTGGCCTTAGTTCCAAGAACTTATAAATCTTATCCCACCCAAGTTTCAGGTAACTTAGCCTCCTTAAAAGTAGGGTATGGTAATAATGCACATCATTTAATTGATCTGAATTCCACCTTAACTGATCAGCATGCCAATTTACATAGTTTTACCATCTTCAATGAATCTACCCAAGGGCCTTTGCATTTACAAAAAACAAGTGACCTAGTGCTTAAATATTTAAGTGACTATACCATCAATCAAAACAATCATCTACAAACTCAATTGTTTTATCAAAATAGCCAAAGGTATAGATATGGTTTAGTGGATGATGCTACCAATTTACCGAATTCAAATTTTGACCAAGGTTTTGCGCATGTAGGAGGTTCTTTTAAATGGGTAAATACCAATGAAAAGAACTTGTTCTCCTTGCTTAGCCCAACCCTTAAAATAGAACAATTCAATGGTACTGAAACTGCAAATAATACCTGGTTTGAAATCTACAATCCTTTGTCAATAAGATTTGACAATAAAAATCGATTTAACTTTAATTTCTCCTACAATTACAACCAATATCAACTACCCAATAAAAGTAAAATAAACAATGCCATTTTTAGAATGGATCCATCTTATGAAACTTTTAAATGGAATACTAGTTTTCAATTAGGCATAAGTCCAACCATTGCCAATGGGGAATATACTTTTACACCTGCACTTAGTTTAACAAGAAAATTAAAAGATACTAATATCACTTTATTGGCTGGATGGAATACGATCTTGGTGAATAATCAATATACGCTTTTGGCAATAGCGAACCCATGGATCATGGCCCCAACAGATATGAAAATTACCACACAAGAAAAGAAAAATATTGACTTCGTTTTTAAAAGGTCAAAACATTTAGAATATGGTTTTGGCATTTCTTTGAACGACTATAGAAATTTACCTTTATTCAATAGGGTAGTCGTAGACCAATCACTTAGCAGTTTCAATTCCATTCAGACTGGATTGAAATACCAACCCATTTTTGAATACAGGGCCATTACGATTGAGTTGGTGGGTCATCTGAGATACCAAATGAGCGATCAACTTTTATTCCAAAATGATTTTAAATACATTCAATTCAATTCAATCAAAGTCAATGACAAACCATGGGGTATTTTGCCCTTGGAATTGAATTCAAATATTACCTGGTCACCCAACCATCGTTGGACTTTTGATGGAGGATTCAATTATTGGTCAGGCGCTCAGTTCACTAATGATAAAAACATGACTTTTAATACCAATAATGCCTTCGTGCTCAATGCTGGATTTACCTATCGGTTGAGCCCAGTCTGGAAAGCTTGGGCCAAAGGAGAAAACTTATTAGACCAACCTTATCAACGCTGGGCAGATTATCCTTCTTTAGGCCTACAATTAATTACAGGCGTTGTATATTCGTTTCATAAATAAATTATGCTAGCTCATTTAACTCAATATTTTGCTCAACATGGCCAATTGATTTTGCCCAATATTGGTGTACTTCAACTTGAAAAAGAAGAAGCCAATTGGGAAGCCTCTATTTTATTGGCGCCAAAAGAAAAGATTGTATTTGAAGCGGGCTCTTTTAAGCCTTCAAAATCATTTTACCAATTTCTGTCTGAAGCCTTGTCTATTTCTACTGATCTTGCCATGGTTCAATATCAAGCATTTCTAGACCAAACTTTTAGTGAAGAAAAGGCTACATTAAAGATTGGCAATTTCGGTACTTTGTCCAAACAAATAAATACCTATAGTTGGTCTGCCACATTTGATTCCAATCTTTATTATCAAAACATAGTTATTGCACCACAAGAATTGTTAACAGCGCTAGATGAAAACCCAAAAGACAAATGGTACTGGTGGGCCTTAGTGCTAGCCCTAGTAGCAGTAGCTTCTATTTTATTTAAATATTTATCATTTGAATAATCTTTTAAATAAACAATTTGCGCCTTGTCCCATTTGTAACAAAGAGGATGTTGGCTTTTTAATGCACAGCAAAGACTACTCCTTAACAGGGGAAAATTTCCAGATCATACAATGTGCCAATTGCAATTTAAAATATACCGATCCTATTCCTACCAAAGAGGAGATAGGGCCTTATTATAATTTCCCCACTTATATTTCTCATACAGATGATCAAACAGGACTGATCAATAAAATTTACCATAGAGTTAGAACAAGAACCTTGGCTCAAAAAACGAATTGGGTGCAGTCTTTATTTACTGGCTATAAAGGTCATTTATTAGAAGTTGGCGCCGGAACAGGCGCTTTTGCAGATGCGATGACTAAAAAGGGATGGGATGTTACAGCACTAGAGCCTGATGCAGCTTCAAGATTGCGTGCTTATAACAACTATACAATTAAAGTGGAACCTATTGAGGCTTTATATCAGCTCCATGAAAATACCTACGATGTAATTACACTTTGGCATGTTTTAGAGCATGTACATGATTTAAATGAGTACATGGCCTGTTTTTATAAACTACTCAAACCTAATGGAAGATTAATTATAGCAGTTCCTAACTATACCAGTTATGATGCAAGGTATTATAAAAAATATTGGGCCGCTTATGATGTACCAAGACATTTATATCATTTCTCTCCACGCTCCATGAACTTTCTGACAAAAAAGTTTTCAATGGAACTAGTACAGTTAAAACCTATGTGGTTTGATAGTTTTTATGTGAGTTTATTAAGTGAGCGGTATAAAAAATCTGGTCTGCTTGGAATGATTCGAGCCCCCATTATTGGGGGTATTTCAAACCTGCTTGCATTAAAAAATAATAGTAGCGCCAGCTCTATTGTATATGAAATTAAAAAAACGCCTACTGCTTAAGCAAACTATTAGGTAGGCGATTACTTAATTTTCAATTCAACCATCACAGGCCAACATTTTCCAGTAATATAAAAGGTTTGGGTACTAGGCTTATAAGCAATCCCATTTAAAACATACCCAGGATCGATGGTCAATGGATCATATTTCACACCTGACTGTGCCAGTAAATTACTAAAATCAACAGTATTGGTTACGATTCCTGTAATTAGATCAATAACGATGATGCTATTGCGACCATATATATTGGCATATAGTTTTCCATTCACGTACTCTAATTCATTGATATTGCTTACATAGCCGAAATTATTAAAAACTCCCAACGTTTTCTTAATGGCAAAACTACCTGGATCTACAAAATAGATATTGCTCTCCCCAGTAGAAACAATTAAGGCGGTATCATTATGGGTCAATCCCCAACCTTCATAGGGCCAATACAATTCTTTTTCTTTGACCAAAGTTTTGGCATTGTACACAAATACCTTATGAGATTTCCATGTCAATTGATAAATTTTATCATTGAATAGGGTAGCACCTTCACCAAAATCTGTTGCTGCTAATTTAACCTTTGTACCAATTTGTTTTTGGTTGGTATCCATGAGATGTAATATGCTTTTCCCTTCTAATCCGGTACTCTCAATTAATGTATGGTCATTCCATTCCAAGCCTTGGGTATAAGCGCTGGTATCATGAGGGTATACCTTGACAATAGCATAATCTAAATTAGTAGGTGCCGCTATTGAATTCGTCTCATTGGAACTTTCATCATTGTTACAAGAAAGCAATAGTACTGTGGCTGTAAATAATAAAGCAATAGGTTTAAACATAGTAAAACTTTGATTGGATTTTTCTATACATTAAATCTAAAATGCATCACATCCCCATCTTTCACCAAGTATTCTTTTCCTTCAATTCTTAATTTACCGTTCTCTCTACAGGCTGCTTCGCTTTTGTATTTGATAAAATCATCAAAAGCAATAACTTCTGCCTTAATAAATCCTTTTTCAAAATCGGTATGTATCACACTAGCGGCTTGAGGTGCTTTCCAGCCTTTCTCAATGGTCCAGGCACGTACTTCTTGAACCCCAGCAGTGAAATAGGTTTCTAAGTTTAATAATTTATAGGCAGATTGAATCAGTCTATTCAAAGCAGGCTCTTTCATTTGGTATTCTTCCATAAACAATGCTTTGTCTGCAGGATCTTCTAGTTCTGCAATTTCAGCTTCGATATTATTGCACATGATGATCACTTCCGCACCTTCTTCCTTAGCCATAGCGGCAAGTTGCGCTGAATATTTATTTCCCGTATGCATCGATTTTTCATCCACATTGGCTACATACATCACCGGCTTCTCCGTCAATAAAAAACTATCCGCAATGGCAACAGCATCTTCTTTAGATAAATTCAAAGAACGTATGCTTTTGCCTTGTTCTAAATGGGCTTTACATTTTATTAAAACCTCTAACTCAACTTTTGCTTTGGGATCGGTCTTGGCCATCTTTTCACAACGTTGAATTTTTTTATCTACACTGTCTAAATCTTTCAATTGTAATTCAGTCTCAATAATTTCTTTGTCACCAATAGGATTAATGATGCCTTCTTCTCTTAAAACATTTTCATCTTCAAAACATCTAATTACATGAATGATGGCACTCACTTCTCTTATGTTGGCTAAAAACTTATTACCTAAACCTTCGCCTTTACTTGCGCCCTTAACCAAACCAGCAATGTCTACAATTTCTAATTGGGTAGGTACAATTCTTTGAGGAATGATTAAATCGGCCAATTGTTGCATTCTATGATCGGGTACATCTACCAAACCTACATTGGGTTCGATGGTACAAAAACGATAATTGCTTGCCTGTGCTTTTGCACTATTACTTACCGCATTAAATAAAGTTGATTTTCCCACATTTGGTAATCCCACGATGCCTGCCTGTAAAGCCATAAATTGTGTTGTTTTAAGAGCGCAAAAATACAATTCTAATCTCAAAATGGGCTATATTAGTAGCACAAACAATAGAATATGGCTTTGAATATAATTTGGATGGCTTTTTTTGTGATTGCCTTTGTAATTGCCCTGTTTAAATTGATCATCTTAGGCGATACCAGCATCTTTAAGCTCTTGGCCGATGGTCTATTTGATGCTGCTAAATCCTCGGTGATGGATGTCGCATTACCCTTAGCAGGCACCATGGTCTTCTTTTTAGGATTGATGAATATTGCAGAAAAAGCGGGAGCCATTCAAAAACTAGCCAAATGGATGAATCCTTTCTTAAGTAGGTTGTTCCCTGGGGTGCCCGCCAATCATCCAGCCATGGGGCATATGGTAATGAATTTTAGCGCCAATATGTTAGGCTTAGACAATGCAGCTACACCATTTGGTTTAAAAGCTATGGAAAGCCTACAAACTTTGAATCCTGAAAAGGAAACAGCCACCAATGCACAAATCATGTTTTTGGTTTTGCATACCAGTGGACTCACCATTATTCCTTTGACCATAATTTCTTATCGATTGGCAGCCAATTCTCAAGATGCTGCCAGTATATTTATTCCCTGTGTTTTAGCCACTATTGGCACTACACTAGCCTCTATTATCATGGTAGGTTGGTATCAAAAACTAAAATGGGATAAAGTATTGATTGGTTGGTTATTGGGTTTAGTAGTTTTATTAGTAGGCGTAATGATAGGGGTGAGTGCTTTATCCACTGCCCATAAAGAAGTTTTTTCAAAAGTTGTAGGCAATGGATTACTCATGGTCATTATTGTTGGGATTATTTTAGGTGGGGCCTATAAAAAGATTTCAGTTTTTGATGCATTTATTGAAGGCGCTAAAAATGGCTTTGAGGTCATTGTAAAAATCATTCCATATTTAGTAGCGATGCTAGTCGCCATTCGTGTATTCAGAGACAGTGGTGCCATGGGCTATATCATCAGTGGATTTACTTATTTGATTCAAATCACTGGAATGAATACCGATTTTATTGGAGCCTTACCAGTAGCCATTATGAAACCATTGAGTGGGAGTGGATCAAGAGGAATGATGTTGGACATTTTTCAAAACCAAGGGCCTGATTCTTTTGTAGGAAAACTAGCCTCCATCTTTCAAGGTTCTGCAGATACCACTTTTTATATTATTGCACTATACTTTGGTAGTGTTGGCATTAAAAAAATTAGATACGCTTTATGGGCAGGAATATTTGCAGACTTGATAGGAGTTGTCATAGCCATACTTATTGGCTATGTGTTTTTTAAATAAATTATTTACCCTCGCTCATTTTCATCACTTCTTTCCATTCTTGTTCGGTAACAGGTTGAACTGATAAACGACCTAATTTTACGAGTGCCATATTGGACAGATTGGTATTGGCTTTAACATCCGATAATTTAACTGGATGTTTTAATTTTTGGTGGGGGGCAAAGTCCACTACCAACCATGCAGTTTCTTCGGTGGTAGGATCTTGATAGGCTTCTTTAATTACTTTGGCAATTCCCACAATCTCCATGCCTTCATTGCTATGGTACCAAAATGCAAGATCTCCTTTTTTCATAGATCTTAAATTATTGCGTGCACCATAATTTCTTACGCCATCCCAAAATGTTTTTTTATCCTTGTTGAATTGATCCCAAGAATATTTAAAAGGTTCTGATTTGATTAACCAATAAGCCATAAAGGGTGGTGGTATTTAATATGAATATTGAAAACTAATAACCACTGGCTAGTACATCGGCCAAGTGCATTATTTTTAAATGTTGTCCATTGAATCTCAATCTACCTTCGATATGCATCAAACAACTTAAATCGGTGCTAATTAAATACTCCGCTTGGGTTTGAATGGCATTTTGTATTTTTTGATCGGCCATCGAAACGCTAATCGTATCAAATTTTGCAGCAAAACTTCCACCAAAACCACAACAGGTTTCTGTTTCATTCATTTCAATTAATTCCAATCCTTTGACTGCTGCAAGTAAGCTGCGAGGTTCTTGTTTAATATTGCATTCTCTTAAACCTGAACAACTATCATGGTAAGTAGCCTTGCCCTCAAATTGCGCACCCAAATCTGTCACATTTAAAATTTTCACCAAAAATTCTGACAACTCGAACATGCGGGTGGCTACCTTTTTTGCCGGACTTTGAAAAGCATTGTTTTCAAATAATTTTCCATAATTATTGCGAACAAAGCCTGTGCAACTTGCACTTGGACTCACAATATAATCAGTGCCATAAAAGTCTTGTACAAATTTGGTGCATACATCTTTTGATTCACTCCAAAAACCAGCATTAAATGCAGGTTGACCACAACAGGTTTGTTGGTCATTGTATTTAACAGTGCATCCTGCTTTTTCTAATACTTTAATGGTATTGTAAGCAGCAGTTGGATACAACTGATCCATAAAACAGGGAACGAATAACTGAACGGTCATAAATCAAAAATAGGAATTGTGCGCTAATTTATAGCTTAAATTAAAAAGGCATTCTCCACAATTGGTGGAGAATGCCTTTTTACTAGTTTTTAGGAGCAACTTAGGGCTGAACCTTCAATCTATTAATGTATTTATCAGCACTAAATCCTTTCTCAGATTTAGGATATTTTGATTTGATGTCTTTATAAATAGCAATTGCCTCATCCGCTTTGCCATTTGATTCTAATAGGGCAGCTGCTCTAAATAAATATTCAGAGGAAATAGCTTCATCTTCAGGGAAATGGCCACCTGCCTTTTTATAATAGTTAACGGCTTCCTCGTTATTCTTTAATTCTGAATAAGCATCTCCAATGGTTCCAAAAGCAATGGCTTGAACTTGTTTAGAAGAAGTAGAAAAGTCTTTTAAAAAGTCAATTGATTTATTAAAATCATTCAATCTGAAATAACTTATACCAGCATAATATTTTGCTAAATTGGCTGCCTTTGTACCACCAAATTGTTTGATGACATACAAAACCCCTTTACTTGATCCATCTCCATTTAAAACTAAATTTGAAGAATCTACAGCAAAATATCTTTCCGCCGCATACATCGCATCAGCAGCTTTTGCTTCTCTAGGATTTTGATACAATTCGGTGTAGCCAAAATAAGCAGCAATAACAATTACCACAATGCTTAAGGCATAAGTAAGTGCTTTTTGGTTCTTTTTTACAAAATCTAAAAATGGATGTTGCTCGTGTTGTAATTCGCTCATGTTTTTATATTAATATTAATCTACAATAAATGGATAAGATGAATCAATGTAAACATCTTTTAATAACTCACTGTCATCTGGCCAAGGACTTTCTTCTGCAAATTTTACGGAGGCATCAACAATTACAGCAATTTTATCATCAATGGCTTTTAATTCTGCAGCAGTTGCATAATTGTTTTCTATAATGGTTTTAGACACTTTTGTGATAGGGTCTTGGTCTTTGTATTCTTCTACTTCGTCCTTAGAACGATATTTTTGTGGATCTGATACAGAGTGTCCTTTGTATCTATAAGTTTTCATTTCAATTAAAGTAGGTCCATCTCCTTCACGTGCTCTTTTAGCAGCTCTCGCAATTCCTTCATGCACCGCTTCTGGAGACATCCCATCTAATTTATCAGCTGGCATTTCATAACCATCAGCCAATTTATAAATATCTATGACATTACTTGTTCTTTCTACTGAGGTTCCCATGGCATAGTTGTTGTTTTCACAAACAAAAATGACTGGCAATTTCCAAAGCATGGCTAAATTAAATACTTCATGTAGCATGCCTTGTCTTGCAGCACCATCTCCAAAAAAACAAACCACTACATTTTTTGAACCACGGTATTGTTCTGCAAAAGCCAATCCAGCACCTGTTCCAATTTGTGCCCCCACAATGCCATGACCACCATAAAAATAATGCTCCTTGCTAAAAAAGTGCATGCTGCCCCCTTTACCTTTAGAGACACCCGTTGCTTTTCCGTACAATTCAGCCATACCAGCATTTGGACTTACTCCTTTGGCCAAGGCTAAACCGTGGTCACGGTAGCCGGTAATAAAAGGGTCTTCTTGGTTGGTGGCTGTCATACATCCTGCAGCAATGGCTTCCTGGCCTACATATGCATGGTAAAATCCACGGATTTTACCCGCCATTTTATACATTTCCTCCGATTTTAATTCAAATTGGCGGATTAACTGCATCAGTTCGTACCAATACAGGTAGGTTTCTTTTGAAAATTTTTGGGCCACAGTCCTTTAATTTTGAGCAGCAAATATACTGATTTCTCTCATAAAATAGAGCAAAAAACAGTCCTTTAAGCTTCTTTTAAAAATGGGTATTGATAGTCGGTAGGTGGATTAAAGGTTTCCTTAATCGTTCTGGCACTTAACCACCTGTATAAATTCAGCATACTGCCCGCTTTATCATTGGTTCCAGAAGCTCTTGCACCCCCAAAAGGTTGTTGTCCCACCACCGCACCAGTTGGTTTGTCATTGATGTAGAAATTACCAGCGGCATGTCTTAGTTTAACCGTTGCCAATTCAATGGCTTTTCTGTCTTGTGCAATGATGGCTCCGGTAAGTGCATATTTGGAAGTACTGTCCAATATTTTTAAAGTGGCTTCATAAGCAGCTGCAGGGTAGGTATAGATGGTCAACACTGGGCCAAATATTTCTTCACACATGGTCGTGTAATTTGGATCGGTAGTTTCAATCACAGTGGGCTCAATAAAATAACCTTGTTTTTTATTGTAATTTCCACCTACTAAAATTTTTGCTTTTTTATCTTTCTTTGCACGATCAATGTAAGTAGCAATATTGTCAAATGATTTTTCATCAATCACTGCATTGACAAAATTAGAAAAGTTTTCAACGGTGCCCATCTTCATTGATTTGATGGCCTTTACCAATTTTTCTTTGATGGCAGGGGCAAGATTAGAGGGCAAATAAGCTCGAGAAGCTGCTGAACATTTTTGTCCTTGGTATTCAAAAGCACCACGTGCAAGTGCTGTAACCACGGTATCCACATCGGCAGATTCATGCACCATCACAAAATCTTTTCCGCCGGTCTCTCCAACAATTCTTGGATAAGATTTGTAGTTAGAAATATTTTCTCCAATTTGTTTCCACATGTAATTGAATACCCCCGTACTTCCTGTAAAATGCACCCCTGCAAAATCAGGATGCGTAAAACAAGCCGCACCTACAGTTGGTCCATCTACATACACCATATTAATAACACCATCTGGCAAACCTGCTTCTTTCAATATGCGCATAAATAATTGTGCGGAATAAATTTGTGTATTGGCTGGTTTCCAAACGACCACATTGCCACACATGGCAGCAGAGGCTGGTAAGTTTCCACCAATCGCGGTAAAATTAAATGGAGTAATGGCCAAAATAAATCCTTCCAGTCCGCGGTATTCCATTCTATTGTGAATGCCCGGCCCTGAGATAGGTTGTTGTTGATAAATTTCGCTTAAGAAATGTACATTGAATCTTAAAAAATCAATCAATTCACAGGCCGCATCAATTTCTGCTTGGAAAGCATTTTTACTTTGTCCAAGCATGGTGGCGGCATTCATTTCAAAACGATATTTGGTCGCCAATAAATCGGCTGCTTTTAAAAAAATATGGGCCCTTGCTTCCCAATTCATATTGGCCCATGCAGTTCTCACTTTCAAGGCAGATGCAATGGCTAAATTGACTTCTTTTTTGGTACCAATATGAAAATGTCCTAGGGTATGTTTTATTTCATGTGGTGGATGAATGGCTTGTTTTACACCAGTTCTTACTTCCTTACCATGGATGACCATGGGAATATCCAAAGACTTACTCTTTAAATCGGCAATGGCTTTTTTTAAGGCTATTTTTTCTGCTGAACCAGGGGCATAGCTTAATACAGGTTCATTGATTGGACTAGGATAGTTGAATGTTCCAAATTGCATAGTGTTAAGTATTAGATATCAAAAATAAGCATAAAATGAACACGCGTTAGGAAGTTCTATAATTTGATAAAACTTTGTCTAATTTTACGATACAATCCTTCAAAATGCAATACATCCTAGTAGACATCGCAGACCGGGGTAATTTCTATCCATTTAGTCTTACTCAATCATTGGCAAGTATTAGAGTAGGGGTATTTACATTACAAGAAAGATGGGAACAATTACTAAATAATACCACTGGTGTTTATACCGCCAGTTATCTACAAGTATTGTTTGAGCATAGCGATTTTTTAAAGCACAATGAATCCCTTTATTTTATTAATATCACCTGCCTACCCACAGAAGAAATTATTTCAAAAATCAATCAGCTCCAGGAAGGTGAAAAATTAATGAGCGAAACGGGAAAATGGATAGCAACAAAAACAACAGAGCGATCATTTCAAAAAATTTTATTGGCCAGCTTGCCACCCATCACTTTAAAGGAGGTAAGCTTTGTTCAAGACCAAATACACCTACTTTCCTTGCATGCCAGGTGGATAGAAAGAGACATTGCTTGGATAAAAAACATTAGAAGCACTCAAACAATTGACCCTAGTAATAGAGTAGTTCATGCAGAAAATATTTTTATCGAAGCTGGGGCTACTGTTTTATGTGCTAATTTAAATGCAAGTGAAGGGCCCATTTATATTGGGAAAGAATCGATTGTAATGGAAGGAACTTCTATTCGAGGGCCCTTTGTACTCGGCCAAAAAGGAGTAGTGAAAATGAATACAAGTATTTATGGTGCCACCACGATTGGGCCCTATTGTTTGGCAGGTGGAGAGATCAAAAATTCTGTATTGATGGGATATTCCAATAAAGGACATGAGGGTTATCTAGGAGATAGCATCGTTGGACATTGGTGCAATATAGGTGCAGGTACCTGCAATAGCAATATTAAGAACACAGCTGGCAAAGTGCAAATGTGGAATGAGTTCAAACAAGAATGGGGGGAAGTAGGCCAAAAAATGGGAATGTTAATGGGCGATTATAGTCGTTTTGCTATTCAATCTAGTATCAATACAGGTTCCTATATTGGGGTGAGTGCCAATATTTTTGGCAATGGCCTTTTGCCTAAAAATTTACCCAATTTCACCTGGGGTACCTTACCAGGATATCAATATGAAAAAGCAGTAAGTGATTTAAATAATTGGAAAAAACTGAAAGGATTTACGGTCACTGAAGCAGAGAAATTGGTTTTGAAGCATCTATATAAGGAAACCCATCAGCACTAAAGCTTAAACAGAAAGCAAAATTGCAGATTTTGGCCCCAAAATTTGATTACCTTCGCAGCGCTAAATCAATAGCCATTATTTAATCCATTTTGACCATTTTATGAGAAAACAAATAGCCGCAGCCAACTGGAAAATGAACTTATCTCTTGCTCAAGCAGAGACCTTATTAAACGAATTAGTAGCTAGTGCCCCTAATTTAGAGGCGCATCAAGAAGCTATTTTTGCAGTGCCTGCCATATATATTCCATTAGCTTTAGCAAAGCTTGCCAATCATACCAATTTTTATGTAGCTGCTCAAAATTGTCACCAAAAAGAAGCTGGTGCTTATACGGGTGAAGTTTCAGCTTCCATGTTGCAATCAATAGGCGTGAAGCATATTATAGTAGGACATTCTGAGCGTCGTGAATATTTTGCTGAGTCAGACGCTTTATTAGCAGAAAAAGTAAATGCAATTTTAGCTATTGGCAGTACCCCTATATTTTGTTGCGGAGAACCTTTATCTATTAGAGAAGCTGCAACTCAAAATGCATTTGTAGAAGCGCAATTAAAAAATTCTTTGTTTCATTTATCTGCAGAAGCTATCGTAAAAGTAGTGATTGCCTATGAACCTATTTGGGCCATTGGTACTGGTAAAACAGCAAGCAGTGAACAAGCACAAGAAATTCATGCCTACATTAGAACCTGTTTTGCTGCAAAATATGGCGAAGCAGTAGCGAATGAAATTTCTATATTGTATGGTGGAAGTGTAAAAGCTGCTAATGCAAAAGAAATATTCTCTCAAACAGATGTGGATGGAGGATTAGTAGGGGGTGCCTCTTTAGTAACTACTGAATTTACTGCGATCATCAACGCACTTTCTTAATTAAAAGCCTAGTTTCACTTACATGAAGAATATTAGAAATTTTTGTATCATCGCACACATCGATCACGGTAAAAGTACCTTGGCCGATCGTTTATTAGAACATACTAAAACGATCACCGAACGTGAAATGATGAATCAGGTTTTGGATGATATGGATTTGGAGCGTGAAAAAGGGATTACCATTAAAAGTCACGCGATTCAAATTAATTATATACATAAAGGCACCACCTATACCTATAATTTAATTGATACACCTGGTCATGTTGACTTTAGTTATGAAGTAAGTAGAGCCTTAGCTGCTTGCGAAGGGGCTTTATTATTAGTAGATGCCTCTCAAGGTATACAAGCACAAACGATTAGCAATTTATATTTAGCATTGGAAAATAATTTAGAAATTATACCAGTGATCAATAAGATTGATATGGATGGGGCCAAAATTCCAGAAGTCACCGATCAAATTATTGAATTAATAGGCTGTAAGCAAGAAGATATTTTACTAGCAAGTGGAAGATCAGGTATTGGTATTGAAGAAATTTTACAAGCCATTGCAGAAAGGATTCCAGCTCCAGTAGGAGATCCGGAAGCACCACTACAAGCCTTAATTTTTGATAGTGTCTTTAATAGCTTCCGTGGTATTATTGTATACTACCGTATTATGAATGGGGTATTAAAGAAGAATGATAAAATTCGTTTTGTGGCATCGGGAAGAGATTACAATGCAGATGAAGTAGGTGTATTAAAATTAGCCATGACCCCCAAGGCTGAAGTGAGAGCAGGAGATGTGGGCTATATTATAACTGGGATTAAAGTGGCTAAAGAAGTTAAAGTAGGAGATACCATTACCTTGGCGAATAACCCAGGTGAAATGATCAATGGTTTTGAAGAAGTTAAACCCATGGTATTTGCAGGAATTTATCCAGTGAACACCGATGAGTTTGAAGAGTTAAGAGATTGTATGGAAAAATTACAATTGAACGACGCTTCTTTAACATTCGAATTAGAAACATCTCAGGCATTGGGTTTTGGTTTTAGATGCGGCTTCTTAGGATTGCTGCATATGGAAATTATCCAAGAGCGTTTAGAAAGAGAGTTTAATCAAACCGTAATTACCACTGTTCCTAACGTAAGTTTTATTGCCTATACGACAAGAGGTGAAAAAATAATCGTGAACAACCCTTCTGAAATGCCCGATCCTGTAAAAATTGAGCATATTGAAGAGCCTTATATTCGTGCGCAAATTATTACTTCTCCTGACTATATTGGTAATATCATTACACTTTGTTTAAGTAAGCGTGGAATTTTAATGAATCAAAGTTATTTGACACCAACTAGGGTGGAATTAATCTTTGAAATGCCGATGACAGAAATTGTATTTGATTTTTATGATAAATTAAAAAGTCAAACAAGAGGCTATGCATCATTTGATTATTCTCAAATTGGATTTAGAGACGCCGATATTGTGAAGATGGATATTTTATTGAATGGAGAAAAAGTAGATGCCTTAAGTGCTTTAATACATAGAGGCAAGGCTTCCGATTTTGGTCGTAGACTTTGTGAAAAGTTAAAAGAGCTTTTAACCAAACAACAATTCCAAATTGCAATTCAAGCTGCCATTGGTGCCAAAGTAGTGGCTAGAGAAAATATATCTGCCATGCGTAAGGATGTGACCGCTAAATGTTATGGTGGTGATATTAGCCGTAAGCGTAAATTATTAGAGAAGCAAAAAGAAGGTAAGAAGAGAATGCGTCAGATTGGTAATGTGGAAATTCCACAAGAAGCATTCTTAGCGGTACTTAAATTAGACTAGGTTTATAAAGCTTCCGCAAATTCCAATAAGTGATTGAATCTGTAATCAATGCTTGGATCGGGGAATGCAGTCTCCGGATGGGTAGTAGCTAAAAACACCGTATGCAGTCCTGCATTTCTTCCAAATTCCATATCGCTGGTTCTATTACCTACCATAATTGACTTTGCAAAATCAATAGTAGGAATTTGCTCCTTGGCTTGAAAAGCCATCCCAGGTTGTGGTTTTCTATTATAAGATTCGTTGTCAAAATCGGTACAATAAAATATATGATCGATTCTTCCGCCCACTTTATTTATTTCGATCACCATATTTTGATGAATATGGATCAAATCAGCTTCTGTCATCAAACCTTTACTTACTCCTTTTTGATTGGTCGTAATAACAATGGTAGAAAATTGATTGGCTAAAATGGGTAGGGCCGCTAAACTCTCCTTGTAAAACTTGAATTCCCCCCAATGTTTCACATAATCATTGCGTTGTTCAAAATTAATGACCCCATCTCTATCTAAAAATAAAGTCCAACTTTGATCTATGTCTTTAATATCAAACATGTTATTTATTTAAATTCAATTTGTGCTTTGGCATAATCTTCGGGAATGCCAATATCAATAAAATAGGCTTCTTGAACATTTCCATAAAATTTAAAATCTTGCGCATATTTTTCTAGATAATCTTTTTCTAAAGAAAATTTAGTAGGCAAGGGTAGGGCTAAAAAAGAAGCCACATGGATGGCATATACTCCGCCATTGATTAGTCCATTTTCCATAAATTGTTTTTCTTTAAAAGAAACAATATTGGAATGTTCATTAATTTCTACCGAACCATACCTTTCAAATGATTGCATGGGTTTTAATGCCAAGGTACAATGGGAATGATTGACTTGATGAAAATGCATCAACTGCGTTAAGTCTAATTTATATAAACTATCTCCATTTAATGCAATAATATTTTCTGCACTTGTTTTGCCCATAGCTAACTTAATGGCTCCTCCAGTACCCAAGGGTTCTTCTTCAATGACAATGCTAAAATTATTTTGAGGAAGTTTAGCGTTTAAAAAATCTAAGAATTCATCAGATTTATAGCCAAGCGCAAATACAAAATGGGTCACGCCTTGCGCAGTTAAATGATCAATTAAATATGCTAAAAAAGGAATACCATTAATAGGGGCCATACATTTGGGCAAATCAGGAACCACCGATCTTAATCTTGTACCCAATCCGCCAGCTAATACAATGGCTTCCATTAACCAAAAATGTTTTTCTCTACCAATTCACAAATGATGTGCCCAATCAAAATATGTGACTCTTGAATTCTTGGGGTATCTGTTGAGGGTACATTTAAAAGTAAATCACTTAGCTCTTTCATCTTACCACCATGAGCTCCTGTGAATCCGATGGTACTTACTTTTAATTCCCTACATTTTTCAAAGGCTTTCACAATGTTTCCAGAATTGCCTGAGGTACTAATGCCCACCAATACATCTCCTGGTTTGGCTAAACCTTCAATCAATCTTGAATAAATGACCTCATAACTATAATCATTGGCCACTGCGGTTAAATAAGAAGTATTGCAATGCAAGGCTTCAGAAGGTAATGCTTTACGATCCTTGTAAAAACGGCCAGAAAATTCCGCAGCCAAATGTTGTGCATCAGCCGCACTGCCACCATTCCCTGCAAAATAAACACTATTGCCTCTTTGAAAGGCTTCAGTAATTAAAACAATGGCTTTTTCGATGGTGGCTGAAAATTGCGCATCTTGTAAGATTTGACTTTTAACTTCGATAGAAGCGGCTATAATTTCATTAATTTTTGTACTCATGCTTATTGATTTCTAAGTAAAGATAAATAGATTAATCTGAAATGGTCCAAGTGGTTAATCCATGTTCAGTAAAACTGTATTGTTTGATGGTTCCACCTAAATTTTCCAAAGTCTCTATTACTTTATGTTTAGTATTTTTTGGACAGTAAAATATCATAAATCCACCACCGCCAGCGCCACTAATTTTACCTCCTGTGGCACCTGCCTTTTTAACTTGTTGATAGATGTCTTCAATTCTTTCATTGGAGATATTGGAAGCCATGTCTTTTTTTTGTTGAAAGCCATAATCTAATATTTCACCAATGGTATCAATCTTTCCCATCAACAATGCCTCTTTCATTCGTTTTGCTTGATCTTTTAAATGATGCATGGCTTCGATGCTTTTGACATTCTTTTCTACTACATTCTTTTGTTGTTCTTTAATGATGGTAGCAGACTCTCTAGTAGAGGAAGTAAAATATAAAACCAAATTGTTTTCTAATTCGTTGATGTAATCCTGACGAATGCGCAATGGATTCACAATCACTTTATTGTTGGATGAAAATTCCATAAAATTAAAACCACCGAAAGTGGCTGCGTATTGATCCTGTTTACCACCTGCCAAGGCTAGGTCTACGCGCTCTATTTCATAAGCATAATGTGCTATTTCATATTCATTCAATTTGAATTTCAACATTTCTTTAAAGGCACCCAAAATTGAAACTACTAAAGTAGAAGATGTCCCTAAGCCACTTCCAGCTGGTGCATCTACCTTAGTAGAAATTTTAAATCCTCTTAAAGCAAAGGGATAATCTTTTTGAATACGGTTGTAAACTCCTTTAACTAAATCCAATTGGCCATCAATAGGAAGATGGTTGGTTAATTCAAAACTTTGGGTTTCGTTTTTATCTATAGATTCTAGGACAATAATAGGCTCCTCTAATAACTCAATGGTGGTATGTGCGTATAGGGATAAAGTCACATTTAAAATAACACCACCAAATTCATCGCTATAAGGACTTACATCTGTTCCTCCGCCAGCGAGTCCAATTCTTAAAGGGGCTTTACTTCTAAACAGCATGTTGACTACTTAATTTTTTTGTAAGATAGCGGCAGTGAGTTTGTCCCAACTGTACTTCTTTTTTTCTTCACAAAGATGCTTTAAAAAATGGGTTTCGCCTAATTCATACAAGGTCATAATACCCGTTGCAATAGCGGTTGGATTGGGTGCTGTAACAACACCCACTTCTAAATGTGGAACCAAATTGGGTAGGCCACCAATATTGGTCACCAACATGGGTTTCTCAAAATGATAGGCCAAAGGGGTTACGCCACTTTGGGTGGCAGATCTATAGGGTTGAATCACAAAATCTGCAGCACATAAATAATATTTTACTTCGCTGTCATTGATAAAAATTGTGCTTAAAAAAAGCGAATCTTGAAGTTGGTATTCTTGTATGATTTCATTGTAAAAATTAGGATCATCATAATATTCACCAGCAATCAGTAATTTGATATGAGCGCCTTTTATTCTTGCATCATTCATTGCTTCTAATAATAAGTCTAATCCCTTATATTTTCTTATGAAGCCAAAAAACAAAATTATTTTATCATTGATAGGCAACTGTAAATGTTTTCTGGCTTCCTCTTTAGATAAAATGTCTCCGAAATTATCATAGATGGGATGCACCAAATTGGTCGAAGGGGTAGTAGTGAAACTGGCTAAATCCTTGTTCACTAATTCACTCATTGTGATGAACCTATGAATAGGTTGGATAAAATATTTTGTAAGTAAAGTATCTCCTAATCTTTTTTCATGTGGAATGATATTGTCTGCAATACAAATATTTTGCGTGATTTTATTTCGTTTAACTAATCTAAGAATGGTACCTAAACAGGGGCCAAAAAAAGGCATCCAGAACCTAACCACAATATACTCAGGCTTTAATTTTCTTAATTCATTGCCAATTTTGAACCAATTGAATGGATTGATGGAATTGATACAAACCTTAATGTTTAAATTGGCAGGAGCTGGTTCAGCGGAAAACTGTGTAGTTCCTGGAAATAAAAAGTTAGGGTATTGTAAGCTGAAAGTATAAATGGTCACTTCATACCCCTCCAATAAAAATTGTTTGGCCAAACGCTCGTCAAAAGTTGCTAAACCACCTCTCAAGGGCCAAGCCGGTCCAATTATGATGACTTTCTTTTTCATTGAATTTGGGATGGCTATGAATGCGTGAAGCCAATTTTATCTGACACTAAATAAGTGTTTCTATCTGGTGCATTTCTATTGACCAATTCAGCAATAAAACCTGCTAAAAATAATTGTACCCCAATGATCATGGTGGTAATGGCAATGAAGAAGGCGGGCTTATTGGTCACTGAATATTCAGGATTCATGAACTTATCAAATATGATGGTACCAAAAGCTGCAAAACCTATTAAGAAAAATAAAGTACCCACCAATCCAAAAAGTTGCATTGGCTTTTTCCCAAATTTTGATAAAAATTGAATGGTCATTAAGTCCAAGAAACCGTTTACAAATCTTTCCCATCCAAATTTAGTCGTTCCGTATTTTCTAGCTTGATGCACCACTACTTTTTCTCCAATTTTCTTAAAGCCAGCCCATTTAGCTAGGATAGGAATATAACGATGCATTTCGCCAAAAACTTCAATGCTTTTAATGACTTTTAATTGATATGCTTTGATACCACAATTAAAGTCGTGTAAAACAATACCAGAACTTTTTCTTGCTACTGCATTGTAAATTTTAGAAGGAATATTTTTAGTAAAAGTATTGTCATATCTTTTTTTCTTCCATCCACTTACTAAATGAAATCCTTGTTTTGTAATCATTTCATAAAACTCAGGAATCTCATCAGGAGAATCTTGTAAATCGGCATCCATGGTAATCACCACATCGCCTTGCGCTAATTTAAAGCCTTCATTCAATGCTGCAGACTTGCCATAATTGCGCTGAAATTTAATCCCTTTTAAACTAGGGTATTGAACCCTTAAACCTGCAATGGTCTCCCAGCTATTGTCATCACTACCATCATCCACCATGATTACTTCATAAGTAAAATGGTGGGCGTCCATTACACGATGTATCCATTGCATTAATTCAGGCAATGAATCGGCTTCGTTCAAAAGTGGTATTACAACAGAAATTTGCATAAGTATAAATTAGGCAGTAGGCGTATTGAAAGGATCTACTGGATTTTTCTTAGCGATACCTGCACCAATTAAAGAAGCAATGGCACCCATAAATCCAGTGCCAAGTATGGTTCCGCCTATAGCAAAGGGCATAAAGAATTTCTTGGTCATGGTCATTGCTTGTTCAATCATTTCATCGGTCATCTTTGGATTTTTCTCCATTTGCTTTCTAGACATATCAAGAATTTTATCAATCATGTCTGGAAACAATAATTTGAAAGCAATGAAAGTGTATATAGTAGTAATGACTATCACCACTGCAGTGGTTTTAAAACCATGTGCAAACAAATTACCAAAAGTGACATTATTGTTGCTTTGGTTGGCATACAAAATATTACCATAAATTAACCCGCCCATTAAAATGGCTGTATTGATCCAATTGAGCCAAGATATTTCATACAAATTAAATACATATACGACAATGCTAAACATGATAGATACACCACTTAACATTAACCCTTTAACAATATGTGTAGTTACTTTAGTTTCCATTTTGATGTTATTAATGATTGATATTGATTTTCCCTTTAGTAAGGGTAGCTAAAATTTTACCTGTTAAACTAATGTCCCAAAAAGGGGAATTGGCCGATTTACTTTTTGAAGCTGATTTCGAAAGTTTTGTAATTTCTTTTTTACTGAATATAGTAAGCTCTGCATTGGCTCCAGCATCAATGGTGGCAGTATTTAATCCAAAAATATGTCGAGCGTTAGTAGAAAATAATTCGGCAAAACGTTGCTCCGATAATTTTGGCAATAAGTGATGAATTGTAGCAAAGCTAGTTTCAATAGCGGCGATGCCTGCTTTAGCATTTTCAAATTCAATGGTTTTGCCATCCCAATCCTGTGGCATATGGTGGGAGCTGATGCAATCCACAATACCTGATTCTACTGCCATCAACAAAGCTTTTTGATCTTGCTTAGTGCGAAGTGGAGGGAATACTTTTAACAAGGTATCATAATCTTTCAAATCGTCTTCAGTAAAAAATAAATGATACGGTGTAACACTACAGGTAAGATTCAATCCTTCTTTTTTTGCTGCAGTAATGAGCGCAATACCTTTGGCGGTACTTACCCCAGTAATATGCAATTTAGAATTCGTGTATTTTAACAATTCAATGTCTCTTGATATAATTAATTCTTCTGCGATAGCGGGTATACCGGGCAAACCTAATTTAGTAGATAAAATTCCTTCGTTCATCAAACCCAAACTTCCCAAGCTTTTATCAATCGGCATTTGAATGACTACACCATCAAATGCTTTCACATATTGAAGTGCTTTTAAAAATAATAGGGTAGACTGCACTGGATATAAACCATCACTAAAGGCAACTGCTCCATTAGAATGCATGTCAATCATTTCTGCCAAGTCTTTGCCTTCTACTTTTTTAGATAAGGCACCAATGGGTAAAACATGTATGGGTAAATCTTGACTATGTTGTTTGATGTAGGTGACTTGAGATTTATTGTCTACTACAGGTTGTGTATTGGGTAGCGCAAATACAGTTGTGAAGCCTCCCATTTGAGCAGCTGCCGCACCGGTCGTTAGCGTTTCTCTGTGTTCCATTCCAGGATCGCAGAATTGTACAAATGGATCTACAAAACCTGGACTAACAATAGCATTAGAAAGTTCTACTATTTGATCTGCTTTACCAGTAAATTTTTCAGCAATGGAATCGATCTTGTCGTCTTTGATTAAAATGTCCCTTACCAACCCGTTGTGTGGCGACCTTGGATCTGCAATTTTGACTTGTCTTAGAAGAATTGTCATCAGGTCAATAATATTTTGATGCAATATACCTCCATTTTTCTATTTAGGGTTATATTTGCAGCCAAAATCCTTAGTTTTTAGGTTCAAAATCAGCCAAATAGGTATGAAATTGGCTCATCGGGTGGTAGCGCAGTCCGGTAGCGTACACGTCTGGGGGGCGTGTGGTCGCAGGTTCAAATCCTGTTCACCCGACCAAAAAAGAAAACAGCAGCCATCTCGATTAGAGATGGCTTTGTTATTTTACGATTGAGCTATTCAAGCTCGCTTGGAATAGCGAATAAGTGAAATAACAAAAAGCCCGCGAAGCGGGCTACTGTTTTTATGCTTTTGCACTGAGGGTAAAGAGGATCACCGAACGAAGTGAGGTAATCCTCTTTACTTTGTTTGAAAAACTAGGGTATAGAGGATGCCGGAGCAAAGCGACGGCCATCCTTTTTAATTCTATAAAAATAGGGTTTGTAGGATCACCGAACGAAGTGAGGTAATCCTCTTTAATTTGTTTGAAAAACAAGGGTAGGTAGGATCACCGAACGAAGTGAGGTAATCCTCTTTACTTTGTTTGAAAAACTAGGGTATAGAGGATGCCGGAGCAAAGCGACGGCCATCCTTTTTACCTCCATTTTAAATAAACTACCTTCGTAGCACATTTTCACACTATGACCTTTCAAGATTTAAATATCAACACCCCCTTACTGCGCGCAGTGGAGGAATTAGGATTTACAAAACCAACCACGATACAACACCGTGTTTTCCCCATTGTGATGTCGGGTAGAGATGTATGCGGCATTGCACAAACCGGAACTGGAAAAACTTTTGCCTACCTATTGCCCTGTCTGAGACAATGGAAATTTGACAAAAGCAAAGATCCTCAAATATTAATTTTAGTCCCTACTAGAGAGTTGGTCGTACAAGTTGTCGAAGCAGCAAAAAAACTAACCCCTTACATGAGTGTGGTAACTGTTGGTGTTTATGGAGGCGTAAATATCAATACTCAACAATTAGAATTAGAAAAAGGAGTAGACGTTTTGGTTTCCACACCAGGTAGGTTATTTGACCTTGCTATGAATGGTGCGTTTAAAACAAAGACGATCAAAAAATTAGTGATAGATGAAATGGATGAAATGTTAAACCTAGGTTTTAGAAAACAAATTACCAATATTTTAGAATTGCTTCCAGCCAAAAGACAAAACTTACTTTTCTCTGCCACCATCACCGAAGAAGTTGAAAAATTGATGAATGAATATTTTAGTGCACCGGTACGTGTAGAAGCAGCACCCACTGGAACTCCTTTGGAAAATATTATTCAAACTGCTTATTCTGTGCCTAATTTTAATACAAAAGTTAATTTATTAGAACTGTTATTGAGCGCCAACGAAGCCATGACCAAGGTCTTAATATTCGCTGCCACCAAGGCTTTGGCCGATCAATTGTATGAACAATTAGAAACAAAATTTCCTGAGATAGTAGGCGTGATCCATTCTAACAAAGAACAAAATCATCGTTTTAATACGGTGAAACAATTTAAAGCAGGGGTATATAAATATATTATTGCCACCGATGTAATGGCCAGAGGTATTGATGTTGCAGAAGTAACCCATGTAATTAATTTTGATACGCCGGATGTGCCAGAGAATTATATTCACCGAATTGGAAGAACCGGTAGAGCGGATAAAAAAGGAATTGCGATTACTTTTATCACAGAGAAAGAAAAACCTTTGCAAAAAGCCATTGAGGAATTAATGAAGCAACCCATTCCTATGTTGGACTTGCCTGAAACTTTGGAGATTTCTGATGTATTGACAGAAGACGAGAAGCCTAAAGTGCGCATGAAGATCATTCAAATCAAACTTCCTAAAAAAGAAGAAGTAGGTGCGTCGTTTCATGAAAAGTCTGCAAAAAATAGCAAAGTCAATGTGCGCAAAAATCGAAAAGAGATCATGCAAAAAAAATATGGTAAGCCTATTTCAAGAGGCGCTAAGAAATAAAAAAAATAGTAGACAAAATAAAAAGGCCCTTACATTTTCTTAAGGGCAGATTTATATTTACTAAAATCTTTCTGTAGCCGCAAAGAAGAAATTGCCTTCAATTTGCGCGTTCTCATCGCTATCACTTCCGTGTACTGCATTTTCACCCATCGATGCCGCAAAATTCTTTCTAATGGTGCCTTCTTCTGCTTGAGCAGGATTGGTTGCCCCAATTAATTTTCTGAAATCGGCTACTGCATTTTCTTTTTCAAGAATGGCTGCTACAATGGGGCCACTGCTCATAAAAGCAACTAAATCGTTATAAAAAGGACGCTCTTTGTGCACTTCATAAAACTGACCTGCTTGTTCCACCGTCAATTTTGTCCATTTCATGGCTTTTACAGAAAATCCAGTCTTAATTATTTGGTCTAAAATGGCACCAGTATAACCCTTTGAAGTGGCATCTGGTTTAATCATGGTAAAAGTTCTATTGCTCATAAATGGTATCAGTTTGTAATTGAAGCCGCAAATTTACTGAAAAACATCTGATTTGTGCTAAATTTGCAAATCTATGCAAGCAATTGATCAATTTTACCCCTTTCTTAATCAACCTTTTAAGGCGGTTATTACGGCGCACCAGAAACCAGATGGAGATGCCATGGGGTCAAGTTTGGCCTTATATCATTTTTTAAAGGGCTTGGGCCATGAAGTAACAGTTGTTTCTCCCACCAATTGGGCTGCTTTTTTAGATTGGATGCCAGGCACTGAGGAAGTGGTCGATTTTGAGGCCAACAAAGAAAAAGCGACTAAAATTGTGCAGCAGGCAGATTATATCTTCTGTTTGGATTTCAACATCCTTCATAGAACCAAGCATTTAGAACCCATCATCAAAGAAGCCAAGGCCATAAAAATTCTCATTGACCATCATCAACAGCCTGATACTCCGTCTTTTGGCTATGGAATTAGTGATGTAAAAATGAGCTCTACCTGTGAAATGATTTATGATCTTATCGTTCAATCAGGACATAGCAATTTGATTAATTTAGACATTGCGGCTTGCTTGTATACTGGATTAATGACCGATACAGGTTCTTTTAGATTCCCATCTACCACCGCTTCTGTTCATAAAATAGTGGCTCATTTAAAAGAGCTTGGACTACAACATTCCATCATCCATGAGCATATATATGACAATTCAACTGAAGGAAGATTGAAGTTTATGGGCAATGCCTTTTTAAATAGGATGCATGTTTTTCCCGCTTTAAAAACCGCTGTGATGGCCATCCCCAAAACAGATATTTATAAATTTGAATTGAAAACAGGGGATACGGAAGGATTGGTGAATTACTTATTATCGATAGAAGGAATAAAATTTGCCGCCATTGTCATTGATAGAGAAGAAGAAAGAAAATGGAGTTTTAGAAGCAAAGGTAACTTTGATGTCAATATATTTGCAAGAACACATTTTGACGGTGGAGGACATGCCAATGCCGCAGGAGGAAACTCTAAAAAAAGTGTAGAAGAAACATTTAATGATTTTAAAACCATAATAGAAAACTATAAATCACAATTAACACAATTATAAAAAATGATAAAATCAACGTTAAAGTTAGTGGCTGCTATTGTATTATTTGCAAGTTGTAATCAATACGAAAAAGCCCCATCAGGTATGCCTTATAAAATTACACACGGAAGTGGTAATGAAAAACAATTAGTACAAGGCGAATACGTAAAATTAAACATCGAGTACAAATTAAAATCTAAAGACAGTATTTTAAGTTCTACCTATGGAGTTATCCCTGTCTACTTTCCAGTAGATACTGCACGTTTAGGTAAATACACTTTTACAGAAATTATTTTAAAATGTAGAAAAGGAGATAAAGTTGAATTTTCTTTAAGTATCGATACCCTTGTTAAAATGGGTGCATTACAAATCAACAGCGTATTCAAAGCCAACGATGTAATTTTAGGTAAAGCTGAAATCGTCAACGTTTTTAATGATGTTAAATTGGTTGATGCCGATTACAAAAAAGAACAAGACACAGAGAAAAACAAAGAAGTAGCTGCGATTGCTGCTTATTTGGAAAAGAATAAAATCACTGCCATCAAATCTCCTGAAGGAGTATTTATTGCCATCAAAGAAGCTGGAGATGCTACTAATAAAGTAGACTCTGGAAAAATTGCTAGCGTATTTTACAAAGGCTACACTTTCAAAGGCGATGTTTTTGATTCAAATTTAAGCGCTAAAGATTCTATTGCTAAACCTTATGATGTTAAGGTAGGCACTGGTTCTGTGATCCCAGGATGGGACATTGGTCTTAAATATTTTGCTAAAGGTGGTAAAGGAAGCTTATATATTCCAGCGATGTTGGCATATGGCCCTCAAGCGAATGGTGGTATCAAGGCTTATGAAAATTTAGCTTTTGATATTGAGGTTAAAGATGTAACCGTTGCACCTGCTGCTCCAAAAAAATAAAATAATTAATTATATTTTAAAATCCCTCCGAGTTTTCGGGGGGATTTTTTTATGTACTAATTTAAATAGGGGATCAGTTTGCACAATTCTACAGCCTCTTTTACATCATGCACCCGAAGCACATTCACCCCACCCATTAAAGCCACCGTATTAACTATGGTGGTGCCATTTAAAGCATCCTCCGCCTTAATGCCTAATGTTTTATAAATACTAGATTTTCGTGAGGCCCCTAATAAAATGGGAAGACCTATAGATTTCAATTTTTCAATTTGTTTTACTAATTCAAAATTCTCTTCTACTGTTTTCCCAAATCCAAATCCTGGATCTAGCACCCATTGATGGATACCTGCTTTAGCTAATAATTTCTTTTTTTCTTCGAAATAAGCGACTAGTTCTTCCATTAAATTTTCTCTAGGAGCTATTTCATGCATATGATGAAGCCCACCTGTAAGATGCATACCGATATACCCTGCCTTATAAGAGGTAACTACATTTAATATTTCAGGATCAAAACTTCCACAACTAATGTCATTGATGATATTTGCGCCTGCCTCCAGTGCAGCTGCTGCTACAGAGGCATAAAAAGTATCTACAGAAATTAGTAAACTAGGGTAGGTTGATCTAATTATTTTTAGCATTGGAATTAGTTGCGCTATTTCAGTTTCTGCGCCTAATAGATTTGCATTAGGCCTAGTACTTTGCGCCCCTATGTCCACTAATGTAGCTCCTTCCTTTATAAATTGGGCTAGTTTTAATAATACTTTTTCTGCATTTTCTTGACGGCTGGCTGCATAAAAAGAATCGCTGTTGCAATTGATAATTCCCATTACCTGAGGGCCTGCAATAGCCCATTCTAAATCCTTCGCAGGAATTTTAAACATAGTTTTATTTTAAGCACGTTATTGATTATCTTGCAGTGGTTCAAAGATATTAATTAACCAAGTAACTAGGCCAAATTTAATGAGTCAAACTTCCACACAATTTGATCAAGCCATTGCATCATGCAGTGATATATTTATTAAAAAAACCAAGGATTATGGTACTGCTTGGCGCGTATTAAGAATCATCTCCGTGGTTGACCAGATTTTCATTAAAGCGTTGCGCATCAGAACCATTCAAGACATCGGAAGTCAAAAAGTGGAAGACGATATACAATCAGAATTTAAAGGTATTTTGAATTATGCAGTGATAGGTTTAATTCAACTTAAATTAGGGGATCCTAAAGTAGAAGAATTACCTGTTCAAGAAGTACAAGACTTATACCAGGCCAATGTGCTTTTTGCAAAAAATACCATGCTAGACAAGAATCATGACTATGGTGAAGCATGGAGAGATATGAGCCAAGAAAGTTATGCCGATTTAATATTAATGAAGCTGTTGAGAATAAGACAAATTATTACCAACGACGGCAAAACTTTAATTAGCGAAGGCATTGATGCTAATTTTGTAGACATATTAAATTATGCTGCTTTTGCTTTAATACAAATGGCAGAAGGCAAACATTAAAAATACACCTATGCAAACCTTCTTGAAAATTCTAAGATGGAGTGTTGGATTGCTTTTTATCTTTTCTGGTTTAATTAAAGCCAATGACCCCTTAGGACTCAGCTACAAAATGCAAGAATTTTTTGATGTATGGGGAATGAATTTCTTTTCCGATTACACCTTAGCATTGGCCCTGGTAATGAATACCCTTGAAATTGTGGCAGGCATAGCCTTACTTATTCAATTTCCCTACAAACAAACCCTTTGGTTGTTGTTGGGGCTGATTGTTTTCTTTACTTTTTTAACTGGTTATGCTTTTTTATCTGGCAAAATAAAAACCTGTGGCTGTTTTGGAGATTGTATTCCACTCACGCCAAAAACTTCCTTTATTAAGGATATTATATTATTTATCGCCATTGTGATTTTGCTATTCAATCAGAAAAAAAATAAAACGACAATACCTAAAGGCTTAGGCATTTTTGTACTTATACTTTCCATCGCTGGCGTAGGCTATGGTCAAGATTATGTTTTGAAGCATTTGCCTATCATTGATTGTTTGCCTTACAAAACCGGGAATGATATTATTGAAAAGATGAAGCAACCAGCAGGAGCCATTCCAGATAGCATTTCTATACAAATGGAATTTGAGAAGGAGGGGAAACTGGTCTCCTATGACGCCAATCATTTGCCTGAAAATTTTGATTCTACCTATGTTTACAAAAATAGAAAAGAAGTTGTGGTTACCAAAGGCAATGGTCTAGTAGCGGCCATTCCAGAATTTGGATTGAATACCATGAATGGAGAAGACAGCACCCAAGCCATTTTTGCGCTCCCAATTCCTTATGTACTTGTTTTTGCAGGCAAGATTGAAAATGCCGTTCCCTGGGAAGAATTGCTTAAAAAATTACACGAGAAGTACAAAAATGTTTACATCGTAACTGCTGATAAAGAAGGCACAAAAAATAGTTTAGCTAAAGAATCTATCTTAATTGGAGATATTACCATGATCAAAACGGCTGCTAGGGTTTGGCCTACGGTAATGATTATGAATGGCGCTACCATTATGCAAAAGAAAAGCTACATCGATTATTTAGACAAATAGGTATAAACCTACTATTTAATAATTACTTCTGAAATGGTATTGGCCCCCATCTTTTCATTGACTCTTTCAATGATTTGAATTTTTTGAAAGCCTAATTCATTTTTCAAAGGGCCCACACTGGTTTCTATAAAAAGCTTTTGATTAAAGATGTAAATTTTGTCGGTATACTTGGCAATGGTGACGCCCATAATTTCTAACCACACGGCTTCAATTTGGGCAGATTGAATTCCATTTTTTAACCTGCTCCCTTGCACAAACTGCTTCAACGCATCACCAATTTTAAATGTAGCCATAGGGGCAATTTACAATATATTATAACTCTATGAGTTGATAAGCGCTTAAATATTTTCCTAATAAATCAGCCACCCTTTCTTTATGGGTATCTGTAATAAATACTTGTCCATCCGTGGAGTTACTTACCCAATCTAACAATTGAATCATTCTTTGCTCATCTAATTTTTCAAAAATATCATCCATCAACAAGATAGGAGAGAACCCTTTATTATTTTTAATCAACTGCCATTCTGCAAAACGAATTGCAAACAATAAGCTTTTTCTTTGTCCTTGCGATGCTTCTTGTTTAAAGGATTGCCCTTGTATGGTAATGATCAAATCATCTTTGTGAATGCCCACACTGGTTCTTAGAACTGCCTTATCTTTTGGCAAAGAATAGTTCAATAAATTTTCAAAGGAGTCTTGGTCCAATTGACTTTGATATTGAATGTCAATCTGATCATTGTTTTGCGCTAAGTGATTGTATAATTTTATAATCTCTGGCAACAATTCATTCATTAATTTTTTTCGGTAACTATATATGGGTTGCCCATTTTCTGTTAACTGCCCATTTAATGTTTCTAGCAATACCATATCCAATTGGCCCGTTTCTGCAGCATTTTTTAACAAGCTATTTCTTTGCAATAAGATTTTATTGTATTGAATTAAAAATTTTAAATAGGGTGGGTAAATTTGACAAAGCAAGCTGTCCATTAATTTTCTTCGCTCTTCGCTCGATCCAGTAATAATTTGCACATCATCTGGAGCAATCATTACACAGGGTATTTTACCAATATGCTGTGACATCTTGGTATACAATTCCTCATCAAAATAAAATTCCTTTTTTAAATTTTCTCTAATGATGCAAGTAATGGGGGTGGGTTGGTTATGAAAATTATACCATCCTTCTATTCTTAAACCTTCATACGCATGATGTACATTTTGTGCATCTGGACGATTAAAATAGCTTTTGGTAAAAGATAAATAATACAAAGCATCCAATAAATTGGTTTTCCCAGTTCCATTACTGCCCACAATGCCCACAATACGATGGGTGAATTCAAAATTCATTTGAACATAATTCCTAAATTGGACTAATTTAAGTTGTTGAATACCCACCATGGGTGCAAAATACAAAGGGAATGGTTTAACGCCTATATATAATTCAAGAAAAGGATGTAATTTTATTAAAATTTTAAGGAATGACCCTTATCAGCGAGCAACAACTTCCCAGCATCGTAAAAAGGCTGGCACATCAAATTTTAGAAACTTATCCTGGTTTAACCAATGCGGTGATTGTTGGCCTGCAACCAAGGGGGGTGTATTTAAGTGACCGTATTGTAGCAGCATTGCACCATGAATTACATGCCGATCAAGTACATTATGGAAAATTAGACATCACCTTTTACAGAGACGATATTAGAAGAGACTTACACTTGGCCAAAGCCACCGATTTGCCTTTTAGTATTGAGGGTAAAACAGTCATTTTAATAGATGATGTATTGTTTACCGGCAGAACCATTAGGGCCGCTTTAGATGCCTTATTGTCCTTTGGTCGACCAGCCAAGGTTAGCCTTTGTGTATTAGTAGACCGCAAACCAAGTAGAGAATTACCCATACAACCAGATTTTACGGGCAAGGAAATGGTCGATATCACCCCTTATAAAGTAAAAGTAAGATGGAAAGAGAACGATGGGGTGGATGACGTTATTTTATTGGTGGATTAGAAAAAATTGTATTAATTTTGTTTTTTAATGGCACTAACTACCAAACATCTTCTTGGTATCAAGGACCTCCAAACCGAGGATATCCAACTTATTTTATCTACAGCTACTCAATTTAAAGAAGTTTTACAAAGACCCGTTAAGAAAGTTCCCACTTTAAGAGACGTTACGATTGTGAACCTTTTTTACGAAAATTCTACACGAACCAGAATTTCTTTCGAACTAGCCGAAAAACGTTTATCGGCAGATGTAGTTAATTTCACCGTCTCCAATTCTTCTGCCGCCAAAGGCGAAACCTTATTAGATACGGTCAATAATATTCTAAGTATGAAAGTAGATATGGTGGTCATGCGCCATAGCGCTTCAGGAGCACCTCACTATCTAGCCAAGCATATAGACGCGGCCATTATCAATGCTGGAGATGGCATCAACGAACATCCCACACAAGCCTTATTAGATGCATTTTCCATGCAAGAAAAAATGGGAAAATTGGCAGGACTGAAAGTGGCCATTATTGGAGACATCATGCATAGTAGGGTGGCTTTGAGTAATATTTATTTATTAAAGAAAATGGGGGCTGAAGTAATGGTTTCTGGGCCACCAACCCTAATTCCAACATTTTTAGCAGAAGCCATGGACATTAGAGTTGAATACAATATCGACAAAGCCTTGGCTTGGTGCGATGTGGCCAATGTGCTTAGAATTCAATTAGAAAGGCAAAATCAGCCTTTATTTTCCTCTTTGAGAGAATACAACTTGGCTTATGGCATCACTATGAATAGGCTTAATAAGCTTAATAAAGAAATCCTGATCATGCACCCCGGCCCCATTAATCGTGGAGTGGAAATGGACAGCGAGGTGGCCAATAGCCCTCATTCCATCATTCTAGACCAGGTTGAAAATGGGGTAGCTGTAAGAATGGCCTGTTTGTACCTTCTTACTGGAAGAACTAATCCTGCTTAATAACTATTGTTCTAACAATTTTCTTACTTTTATTGCATGCAAAGAATCTGCTTATTTCCTGGAACTTTTGACCCTGTTACTTTAGGGCATATTGATATTATTAATAGATCCTTACCCTTATTTGATAAAGTGGTGGTAGGCATTGGAATCAATGCATCTAAGGATCCCATGTTTACAGCAGACCAAAGAAAACAATGGTTTGATCAAATTTACAAAGATCAACCAAAGGTTGAAGTAGCCATTTACGATGGATTGACGGTTAAGTTTTGTCAATCTATTGGTGCTAACTTTATTTTAAGAGGCATTCGTTATGTGAGCGATTTTGAATACGAGAAAACCATTGCCGATGCCAATCGTACTATGGACAGGCATATTGAAACCATCTTTTTAACAGGGGAACCTAAATATACTTCTGTGGCTTCAACCATTGTTAGAGACATTATTAGAAACGGGGGAGATGCTTCTCCTTTCTTACCAGAAGCGGTCATTCAAAGCTTGATAAAGTAAATTACTTACTGATTTATTTTTAATCGATAAGCTTCCACTACTTCCAAAATAGTGGGATAAGTTTGTTGCAAACATTTTTTGGCCGTAGCTAAAGAATGCCATTCAATTTTTTCAATGTCTTCGGAACTTTGAGGCGTTCCATCCTGTGCTGAAGCAATGGTCATATGAAACCAGTAAGTCCTTTTGACTACTTCTTCATTTAAATAGGGATCAAAATAAAGATGATTGGTAAAATTCAATAATTCATGCAATTGAATATCATGAATGCCCGTTTCTTCTTGCACTTCTCTAATCGCGCAGGATTGTATGGTTTCCCCCTCATCCAATTTACCCTTAGGCAAATCCCAAAAGCCTCTTCTAAAGATCCACAATATTTCACCTCGAGGGTTGGTCACTAGGCCACCGGCCGCTAAAATTTGTTTGGGCATAAAAATGTGTATAGTATTTAGTAAGTACTGAAGTATATCTAGCAAATTGACTTTAAATTCGCAGCAAGAAAATATCCCTATGACCAATCAAAAAGCCGTTGCCGAAAAATTACTTCAAGTAGGTGCTGTAAAATTAAGCCCAAATAATCCATTTACATGGGCAAGTGGCTGGAAAAGTCCAATTTATTGTGACAACCGAAAAGTTTTGTCTTTTCCCTATGTACGTGATTTTATCAAAAGTGAAATGTGCAATGTCATATTTGAAAAATTTGAAGGCGCAGATATGTTGGCAGGGGTAGCAACAGCAGGGATTCCTTGGGGCGCCATGGCCGCCGATCAATTGAAGCTGCCTTATATCTATGTAAGACCCAAGCCCAAAGAGCATGGCTTAGGCAATCAAATTGAAGGCGCTTATGCGACGACCAATAAAATTTTAGTCATTGAAGATTTAATTTCTACCGGAAAAAGTAGTTTACAAGTGGTGGATGTTTTAAGAAATGCTGGTTTAGAAGTAGTAGGGATGGTGTCTATTTTTAATTATGGATTCGCTTTAGCAGATGAAGCTTTTAAAGCAGCTGGCGTTCCTTATTATTCTTTAACAAATTATGCAAGCTTAATAGATTTAGCAGTAGAGAAGGGAGAGGTGGATAGTAAAACCCAAGAAACATTAATGCAATGGAGAGAAAGCCCAAGTACTTGGAATCAATAAGACATGGCCACTAACGTTGTAGCGCTTCTTTTAAATTTAATTTTTGTGTAGTTTCAAAAGCAATGGGAATGGTTTTGGTAAACATTCCTTTAGAAATAGTAGCCATGCCTTTGACACTAATTTTCATTGGTTTATTAAATAAAATATCAATACTATTTTTTAGCAATATACTTAGCTCTACTTGCATCTTTGCAGGCAAAATAAAATCTGCATTGGCTGGAATCTGATACAGGGTATCTAATTTGTATTGAGTGAACCTTTCATCGTTGATGAAAACTGAACAATCTAAATTTTTTAAAACAAGATTGAAATTATTTGGATTTTGATATTCAAAGGCTGCATTAAAAATATTTTTACCCAGGCTTGCTTTCTCCATTTTGATCGATTTGATGCCTTTAAAAACAAAGGGCTTGGGCGAACTACAAGCCATGGCCAAGAAAAGCAAAGCGCTGAAAATATATTTATTGATCTTCATTTGAAAATTTTGTTGAAATTATTAGTTATTTGGTGCTTGAAAAAATATATTTACACAACTATTTGTTAAGCCATGTTATTTACGGATTTACAATACTTTGGGACCATTGACTTTATCAAAATACTTTTAAAGCATCAACAGGTGAATTATGATACAACTGCCCCGTTCACTAAAATGAGCTTCAAAAATAGAATGGTGATTCTTACCGCGCAAGGCCCATTAAATTTATCCATCCCCATTATTGGAGGTCGAGATCAGAAAACGCCCCTTGGCGATATTTTCATTGATTACGAAAGCCCTTGGAATACACAACATTTTAAAGCAATCATTACCGCGTATAAAAGAGCCCCCTATTTTGAGTATTACGAGCAAAGTCTATCCAACTTATATACCCAAAAGCAGGAAAAATTAATTGATTTTTTATTGGCCTGTCAGCATTGGCTCAATGGGCAACTCAAAGCAAATTGGGAAATAAGTTCAATCACCGATAGGGTAGATCAAGAGCTAGATCAAAAGCAAAAATACTTTTCTCCTTGGTTGCCGAAAAACTATCAGCAATGTATCCTTACACCCAAGTACCAACAGGTTTTTGAAGACAAAATTGGCTTTATCAACAACGTAAGTATTCTAGACTTTTTGTTTTCTGCTGGAGGTAAACAGCTTTATGCTGAATTAAAAAAATGATAATTTTTAATAAAAATTAATTAGTTATTTTTTTGCAACTGCTTCACCAAGGAAGCAATGGATATTAAACCTTTCTCCGTGTGTGGATATTTTTCTATAGCCTGCAAGACCAGCTCAGTTGAACTTCCACCAAAAAGAGTTTGAATCATTTTACTAAGATACTGTGTCTGTAACTTTTCCTTTTTAATTACTGGCGTATAGCTATGCTTTTTAAATTGAGTATCCCTCGAAACCAAACCTTTTTCATGCATAATTTGCATGAGCTTCAGGGTGGTGGTGTACCCAATTTTTTTATGGCTAAGAATGAGCTCATGCACTTCTTTCACAGTTGCCCTTTCTTTCTCCCAAAGGATACTTAAGATGTCTAACTCACTTTCTGTGGGCTTTACCAATTTAGTCATAGTTTACGATTGAATTCGTAGACAAACTACAAAAAAAGTTTAAGTATAAAAAAAATCCGCTCTGAAAACAGAAGCGGATTTTTTAAAATATTCAAACAAATTTACTTGTTGTCTTTCTTCAAATAAGTCGAAAATTTAGCATTTTGTTCTGGCGTCAATGCCTTTCCATTAACTGTGATTTTACCATCTTTAATTTGAATATTCACATTGTCAATTGGCGCAATACCTTCTTCTTGCAATGCTTGCAATAATGTTTTGGTATTCGCTGTAATAGTCACTGTATTTGCTGAATCATTAACAATTTTAGCACCAGCTGCTGAATCTGTATTAACGACTGAAATTTCAACAGTTTGTGTTTTAGTTATAGAGGCTCCAGTTGGATGCATTTTAGCTAAGGTAGGCGCCAATACTAAGGATACAATTGACATTAATTTAATCAAGATATTCATAGATGGCCCAGAAGTATCTTTAAATGGATCTCCCACTGTATCTCCTGTGACAGAAGCCTTATGTGGTTCAGATTTTTTATAGAACATCTCCCCATTTATTTCAACCCCTTTCTCAAAAGATTTTTTAGCATTATCCCAAGCACCACCTGCATTGTTTTGGAAGATACCCATTAACACACCACTTACAGTAGCACCTGCTAAGAAACCACCTAAGGCTTCAGGGCCTAATGTAAATCCAATTAAAATAGGAGAGATGATGGTGATAGCTCCAGGTAACATCATTTTTTTCAAGGAAGCTTCTGTACTAATCGCCACACATTTATCATATTCTGGTTTACCCGTACCTTCCATAATTCCAGGAATGGTTCTAAACTGACGACGTACTTCTTCCACCATAGCCATCGCCGCTTCACCCACCGCGCGAATAGCCAATGAAGAAAATATAAATGGAATCATTGCACCTACAAATAAAGAAGCCAATACATCGGCTTTGTAAATGTCAATATGTTGATTGTTAGGCATAGCCACACCAACGAAGGCAGCAAATAATGCTAATGAAGTTAAAGCAGCAGAAGCAATGGCAAAACCTTTACCACTTGCAGCAGTAGTGTTTCCCACCGCATCTAAAATATCTGTTTTCTCACGAATCTCCGCAGGCAATTCACTCATCTCCGCAATACCACCCGCATTATCTGCGATAGGACCAAATGCATCAATCGCTAATTGCATTGCAGTAGTAGCCATCATACCTGCTGCTGCAATCGCAACACCATACAAACCAGCACAAGCAAATGAACCATAAATTCCAGCAGCTAAAACTAAAATTGGCAAGAAGGTGGATTCCATACCAATTGCTAAACCTCCAATAATATTAGTGGCATGTCCTGTACTAGATTGTTTAATAATGCTTAACACTGGGCGTTTACCCATTGCAGTATAATATTCAGTAATGATACTCATTAATGTACCAACGATCAATCCAACGGCGATTGCCCCAATTACTCCGTTTCTTGTAAATTCTAAACCTCGTAAAGTCATGGTTTCAGGTAAAATATTAGTTACTAAGAAATAACAAGCAATGGCTGTTAAAATCATAGAACCATAATTACCCATATTTAATGCTCTTTGAACAGTAGCCGTATTTAATCCAGCGTTCTCACTGATACGAACAAAGAAAGTTCCAATGATGGATAATAAAATACCCACACCAGCTATCAACATAGGCAATAAAATAGGAGACAAGCCACCAAAGGCATCTACTAATTTTGCACCATTGGCTCCAGTTACTTCTTGTCCTAAAACCATCGTTGCTAAAACGGTGGCCACATAAGAACCAAATAAATCGGCACCCATACCTGCCACATCACCCACATTGTCACCTACGTTATCAGCAATAGTTGCAGGATTACGAGGATCATCTTCTGGAATACCTGCTTCTACTTTACCTACTAAATCAGCACCCACATCGGCAGCCTTGGTATAAATACCACCACCCACACGTGCAAACAATGCAATAGACTCAGCACCTAAAGAGAATCCAGTTAAAATTTCTATGGTACGTAACATACCTTCTGCATCACCATCAGGAGAGAAGAAATGTTTGATAATTAAAAATAAACCACCCAATCCTAATACAGCTAAACCAGATACGCCTAAGCCCATCACAGATCCACCTGTAAAAGAAACTTTTAATGCACGTGCTAAACTAGTTTTAGCAGCTTCTGCAGTTCTTACATTTGCTTTTGTAGCTACTTTCATTCCAATATATCCTGCAGTGGCACTAAATACAGCACCAATGACAAATGCAATGGAGATACTCCAGTGACTTGTTGCATTTTTGGAAGCCATGAACCCTAATAAAAGGGCCACAATTACCACAAAATAGCCAAGGATTTTCCACTCTGCTTTTAAGAATGCCATCGCACCTTCAGCGATATAGGTGCTAATCTCTTTCATTCTAGCATTACCAGCATCTTGCTTAGCTACCCAGTTGAATTTCAATAGAGTATATAGTAAACCTACAACTCCCATAGCCGGAACGGCGTAAAATAGACAATCGTTCATAAAAAAGTGTATTCTTTAGTTATAATTAAGGACTGCAAAAATAGGGGGTAAAAGCCAAAAAAAGTGCAAAAAGCTCAACATTACTCCACTAATGAGGTCGTATCCACCTTACCAGTGAAAACAGAGGCAATTTCCTTGCCTTTATAGATGGATTTATTGAATTTATTGCCCAAAATGATGATGGTAGCTGATTCACTGATCAATCTGGTGAAAACAGTGTTATTGCCATGCCACCATCCATTGTGGTAAATTAGTTTTTCTTCATTGGGTTTGGTCAAAATACGCCAGCCCAAGCCATAATTATGGTAGTATTTATTGGTAGGGCTTTGAGGTTGATAGGCCATTTCTAAAGTAGCTGGGGCCAAAAATTTTCCTTCGGTCAATGCCTTATCCCAAAGCAACATATCTCTTGCCGTACTGTACACATTTTTATCTCCATAAATACAATCAAATTTTTCGATGCGATAAGGAACCATTCTTGCATTGTAAGAAGGGGTATACTTGTCAATAGTATTAGCACTAAAAATAAAGGTATTGTCCATTTTCAAGGGCTTGAAAATATTTTCTGCCATATAGGTAGGAAAATCTTGCCCTGAAATTTTTTCAATGAGTAATGCCAACAATACAAAATTGGTATTGCAATATTTAAACACTCTGTCTGGATTGCTTTGTGGGGCAGGTCTTTTACGCACCATGAAATCTAAAACATCCTGATTACTGTAAAACCCTTGTTTGAAAGGGGCTTCAGACTTTAGCAATTGAATTTTTTTAACCCATCTACCTCTTTTATTTTTCACCTTGGTCATGATGTATTTACGCGACTCCATAAAAACTGTATAGTCGGGTAATCCACTACGATGAGATAATAATTGCTCAATAGTAACATCGGCATAAGGAAAATTGGAAATGTATTTAGTGACAGGTGCTTTTAAATCCAATTTATGTTGCTCCCATAATTTAAGCGCTGCCATCCCTGTAAATGTTTTTGAAATAGAGGCTAAATGAATAGGGGTTTCTGGCACCATCGCCGATTTGTTGCCAAAGTTTGAAAAGCCACGGTAGTCTTCAAAGATGATTTCGCCATTTTTTGCCACTAAAATCTCTCCGCTAAATCCTTTTTTGCCCAATAGCAAATCATATTTGGCTTTTACTTCAGTAATCAGTCTTTCTTTTTCAGTTGAACTTAATTTGAGGGCGGTAAAATTGGGATTTTCTAAATATTTAGGCCCCTGGCTTGTTCCACAAGCACTAGTCAAAAAGAAGAAAGCAATAAATAAGGCCAATCGTACGATCATCTGTTAGTTTTTTATAAGGAGCCCAGTGGAAACCAATAGGTACAAAAATAACGCTATAATCACATAATTTATTGTTAATGAATAGCAAACAGTTAATTTTTTTTAACTTTGCACTATGAGCAATCTAGATACCACCAGTTACCCCAAAGACAAAATCAAGGTTTTATTTCTTGAAAACATCAGCGATAAAGCGGTGCAATATTTCAAAGATCAAGGGTATACAGATGTAAAAAAAATTGCAGGTGCTTTAAGTGAAGAAGAATTAATCAAAGTCATTAAAGATGTTCATATTCTTGGCATAAGATCTAAAACCTTTATTTCGAAAAAAGTTTTAGACAATGCAAAGAAACTACAAGCCATTGGCTGTTTTTGTATTGGCATCAATCAAGTAGATGTAAAAGCCTGTAAACAAAAAGGTGTGGCTTTATTCAATGCACCTTATAGTAACACCAGAAGCGTAGCGGAACTAGTAATTGGGGCGGCCATTATGCTGATAAGAAAAATAACCGATAAAAATATTGCTGCACACAATGGTATTTGGAATAAAGAAGCCAAAGGAAGTTTTGAATTAAGAGGCAAGACCATTGGCATTATTGGTTATGGCAACATTGGTACTCAGTTAAGTGTGATGGCCGAAGCCATGGGCATGAAAGTTAAGTTTTATGACATTGAAACAAAATTACCCTTGGGTAATGCGGTGGCTATAAAATCAATCAAAGATTTAGTAAGTAGTTCAGACATTATTTCATTACATGTGCCTGAGACCAATCAAACTAAAAATTTAATCAGCAAAGCGGTCATCAAACAATTTAAACAAGGAGCCATCTTAATCAATTATGCACGTGGTGAAGTTGTAGATTTAGAAGCCTTGAGTCAAGCCATTAAAGACAAACAAGTAGCTGGTGCTGCCATTGATGTATTTCCCATTGAGCCTGAAAAAAATGGCGATAAATTTACTACACCATTACAAGGTTTATCCAATGTTATATTAACGCCACATATTGGTGGTTCAACCGAAGAAGCGCAAGAGAACATTGGTGAAGATGTGAGTATAAAATTGTACCAATATTTAGAACGTGGGGTTTCTTATGGTTCTCACACCATCCCAAGTATTAGCTTACCGCCGGTGGAGAATGCACACCGTATTTTACACATACATAACAATGTACCGGGTGTGTTAAGCGCCATTAATACGGTGATGTCTAAAAACAAAATAAACATTGTTGGACAATACTTAAAAACCAATGATGAAATTGGCTATGTAGTTTTGGATGTAGATTCTAAATTGTCTAAAACTGCCATTGCTTTATTGAAAGAAGTAAAACACACGATTAGAGTGCGTATGTTGTATTAATAGCAAAAGCCTATAATACGGACAACATTTTTTTTATCTCTTCTGTATCTACACCTGTCGCTTGTAAATTTTCTTGCATGGAATCTTTGGTATATTGCATTTGACTTACTTGCATTTTTCTTGCACTGCTATGAATTTCTTTGGCTCCTGTGGCTGTAATTATTTCTTTAATATTATTGGATCGAACGCCAGAACCTGGCATAATAATAATTCTATCACCAGCTTGTTCTATTAATTTTTTTAATAAGGGAAGGGCATCTGCTGCATTGGGCACTTGACCACTGGTTAATATTCTTTTACAGCCTGTTGCAATGATATCTTCTAATGCTTTGAATGGATCCTTGCATCTATCAAATGCCCGATGAAAAGTAACTTCCATTGGACTAGCCAAATCCACTAATCTTTTAGTTCTTGCAGTATCAATAGTACCATCTGCATTTAATAAACCCAACACAATGCCGGGATAATTTAATTTTCTGGCCATGAGTATATCCGACCTCATTGAATTAAATTCATATTCGGTATAAAAAAAATCTCCCCCTCTAGGTCGAATGATGGGAAATATAGCCTTAGATGTTAAAGCAATTAAGGTAGCTAAACTACCAAAAGAGGGGGTAGTACCTCCCTCTAAAGGGTTTTCACAAAATTCAATTCTATGGGCACCCGCTTTAATGGCTTCAAGGGCGGCTTCGACCGAAAAAACTGCTATCTCTAGTTTTGTAGACATACTATTTAATCTATTGAAGAAGATTCAAATAATTTATTTCCGTCCTTAGTATGTACTGCATAGTTAAACCCTTTATGCAAAGCAAACGCACCAGCTTCTCCTTTTTTATTGAGGGCAATAAAACATACTTGAATGTCTTTGGCTTTATCTTTTTTAATGCGTCTAATTCTTTCCACTACAAATTTACAAGCCTCTGCTGGAGACTTTCCCTGTCTCATTTGCTCCACTACGGCACTCGCCCCAGCCACACGAATAACATCTTCTCCTTGACCAGTGGCTACCACGGCACCCACTTCATTGTCTACATACAAGCCTGCGCCAATGATAGGAGAGTCGCCCACACGGCCCCTCATTTTAAAACCTGCCCCACTGGTCGTACAACTACCACTTAAGTTTCCAAAACTATCTAAAGCTATCATTCCAATGGTATCGTGGTTCCATTCTCCATTGCTTAGTTTAGGTGGGGCCATCAGTGATGGATCTAATTGACTGGTGGCTTGTTTTCTTTCAATATTAATTACAGGTTTATATTCTGATTTTTTTAACCAACCTTCATAAGATTTTTTAGCATCTTCTGAAAGCGTATCTGGTTCTAAGCTAAAGCCTTCTGACAAAGCAAATTGTTGAGCGCCTTCCCCAACAAGCATCACATGAGGTGTTTTCTCCATCACTCTTCGGGCAACCGAAATTGGATGTTTGATACGTTCTAAAAAAGCAACGCTGCCGCAATTAAATTCATGATCCATGATAGAAGCATCTAAAGTTACATGACCATCTCTATCAGGATTTCCACTTAAACCTACACAACAATTAATTTCATCTTCTGTTACTTTAACGCCATTTTCCACTGCATCCAATACCTTTCCTCCATTACCGAGCACCTTCCATGCGGCTAAATTAGCAGCCAAACCAGCATCCCAGGTGGCCACCACCACAGGATTGATATTGCTCATAGGATTGGAACCCAAAGCAATTTCTTGCGCCGTAGTAGGGATAAACCCAGTAATGGTAAAACTTGAAATTCCTAAACTGCTTAAATTCAAAAACTTTCTTCTATCCATGCTCATAAATGCTTTCATTTTATAGATTTCAAGGTACGAACTATGCGCATATTTTTAGTACTTTTAACTATAATATTTTATGCAAGAAATTTTCAATTTATATGGCTGGCAGGTAAGCAGTTACGAACCCATTCAGCAAGGTTTAATCAATAGTACTTATTCTATTCAAACTAATAACGGTGCCTATATCTTGCAATCCATTAACCATAAGATTTTTAAAAAACCAGCTGCGATTGATGATAATATCAATGTTATTTCAAATTACTTGCAAAAGCATCATCCCAATTATTTATTTACCCATTTAGTGCCCACCTTAAAAGGAAATACACTAGTGCAGTGGGAGGGAGGTTTTTATCGCGCCTTTCCTAAAATTGATGGCTATGCTTTAAGTGTTTTAGACAATGAAAACCAAGTAAAAGAGGCCGCTCAACAATTTGCGGGCTTTACCGCTATACTTAAAAACTTTGAAGTGAATCAATTGAAAGATACGCTTCCTGATTTTCATAATTTGAATTTAAGATACCATCAATTTTCCGAGGCCATTATAAAAGGCAACACCCATAGAATTGCCGACACCAAAGAAGCCATTTCATTTCTAGCCTCTCATAAAAAATATGTAGATATATATAATCATTTTATTGAGCATGCTGAAGTAAAAAAACGTGTTACCCATCACGATACCAAAATAAGTAATGTGCTATTTCAAAAAAAGGAAGGCATAGAAAAAGCTATTTGCGTCATAGATTTAGACACGGTCATGGCGGGTTATTTTATCAGTGATGTAGGAGATATGTGCCGCACTTGTTTATGTACTGTTTCAGAAGAAGAAAAAGATTTAAATAAAGTAGTGGTAGACTCCGCAAAATGGAAGGCTTTAGAAAAAGGTTATTTGCATTTAATGAAAGATGAGTTATCCAATTTTGAAAGGGACCATTTTTTCTATGCAGGACAGTTTATGATATACATGCAAGCACTAAGGTTTTTAAGCGATCATTTAAACAATGATGTCTACTATGGTGCAAAATATGAAGGTCAAAATTTAGTGCGCACTTTAAATCAAATTCGTTTATTAGAACAATACAATCAACTGAATTAAATCAAGGGCAAGTTTAGTTGTCTCTGTAATTTAATGCAGGAGCACGGTCGCCCAATAAAGCCTTGTATTGATAATCTCCTTTTTGTTTCAAAAATTCTTCTTTGGCTTTTTGGATGGTGATTGGTTGCATATACAAATCAATTGCAGTCATGGCCATTACTTTGGCTGCATTGATCATTCCTTTGGCTGCAATATCAGTGGTGCCACAAGCAACTGCTTGCCAACTATGCGCAGGTGTGCCAGGCACCCAAGTAGCCGTGCTTAAACCCACTGTAGGAATGGTATAACTTACATCACCCACATCGGTAGAACCACCACCAGCTGTTAATTCAATTTTCATTGGAAAAACTTTCTGTGCATCTTCAATAGGAGGGATCGTTCCTAAAAAGCTTTTCTGTAATTTTTTTGCAAACTCTTTTTCAGCTTCTGAATAAGGAATACCTCCAATGCTTTCTAAATTAATTTGCATTAGATCTGCTAAGGTTTTATTCAATAATAAATCATGGGTACCATCTATCACTTCAAACTTCATTGAAGTACCAGTACCTAGGGCAGCTCCTTCGGCTGTTTTCACTACTCTGTCAAATATTTCTACGACTTTTTCCCTTTTAGGATGACGCACATAATAAAATACTTCGGCAAAATCTGGCACTACATTCGGCGCCTTACCACCATTGGTAATCACATAATGTATTCTTGTTTCTTGTGGAATATGTTCACGCATCATGTTCACCATATTGTCCATGGCTTCTACGGCATCTAAGGCAGAACGACCTTGTTCTGGAGAAGCAGCAGCATGCGCTGATACACCATAAAATCTAAACTTCGCCGACTTATAGGCTAAAGCACTTTTCATGGTCACTTCATTTTTATTACCAGGATGCCAATGAATGGCCACATCAACATCATCCATCACACCCGATCTTACTAAATATACTTTACCGCCGCCGCCTTCTTCGGCAGGACTACCATACACACGAATGGTACCTTTTATTTTTCCTGACTCAATTAATTTTTTAATAGCTATACCTGCAGACACAGAAGCTGTTCCAAAAATATCATGCCCACAACCTTGTCCTGCAATTTTATTAGGGATGATGGCTTTTTCTGGATTGCCTCCTTCTTGAGCTAATCCTGGTAATGCATCGTACTCTGCTAAAATTCCTATGATGGGTTTACCTGAACCATAACTTGCCATAAAAGCAGTAGGCATTCCACCTACACCTGTAGTAACTTTAAATCCTGCATCTTGTAAATGTTGCACATGTAAGGCAGCACTTTTAGATTCTTTAAATCCTACTTCAGCATATTCCCACAATTGTCTACTCGTTTTTTTATCTTGTTCGTAAGCAGCATTCAAAATTGTTTTTACTTCATCTTTTGCTTTTTGAACAGCCGGATCTAACTGCGCATGCGCCACAAAAGACATTAAACAAATACCGAAAATTGATAGGAGGGAAGCAGGTCGTTGCATAAATTTATTTTTTAATAGAGTAGGGCTTGTCGCTAATTGTATTGATTAATAATCTTCATTGGTGGCAAAATCATTCTTTCTGTTTTTCCATTTGCCTCTAGTAAAATCAGGTATTTCTTGTACCTGTCCATTTTCTGCAATCGATTTTTCAGAAAGTGGCGTAATCGCATACCATGTAGCTAAGTCATAAACATCCAATTGGAAAGGCACATTTCTTTTGATACACTCTACAAAGGCATTGTCTACAAAAAAGTCCATACCGCCATGACCAGCACCCACCGCATCCGCCTCATATTTCTTCCATAATGGATGGTCGTGTTGCTTTAAATAGGCTTCTGGGTTTTCCCATTGATGTTCTTTTAGGGAAACGCCTTCTATATATATATGTCCCGCTGTAAATTCTCCAGCATGGAAATCCTGCCATAAGCCCTGAACTCCTTGCACCCTGAACCCTAAATTATACGGACGAGGAGAATTGGTGTCGTGGGTGAGCAACATCGTCTCACCATTAGCAGTCTGTAAGGTGGTTGTAACCACATCTCCCAACTTAAATTTTAATTTCGCATTCGGGTGATTATCACCACCTTTGGGGTGCTCAACTATATATTTATGTAAACCTCTTGCCTTGGTGGCTACCGATGATAATCGGGTTAAAGAATTGCCTCTATTGATGTCGGCCATCATCGCTATTGGGCCTAATCCATGGGTTGGATACAGCTCGCCATTCCTATATAAGGAGTGGTTGGTACGCCAAGCAGCCTCACTAAAGCCTTTCCCGGCGCCAAACTCAACACCAGATGCACTATCAGCGGAATTGGGGCTATTGAATTTAACCCCTCTTAAATCGTGCTCATAACCACCTTGTAAGTGTAATAATTCACCAAATAGGCCTTTTTTGACCATATTATAGACAGCTAACACATCTCTACGGTAACAGACATTCTCTAGGCACATAACTGGAATGCCTGTTTTTTCACTAGCGTTGACAATATCCCAGCAATCGGATAGTTTTAGGGCTCCACAAACCTCTACGCCTGGAATAACCCCATTTTTGATGGCTTCTAAAGCCTGTGGAATATGCCATTCCCAGGGTGTAGCAATGATAACTCCATCAATATCATGTCTTTGTAAAAGGTTTTTATAATCTTCATTACCGTTTTTAAACTCTACAGCAGCAGGTCTTCCTGCGTCTTTAAGTATCTTTTGAGCATCGGCTAGCATTCTTGGGTCTGGATCGGCAAAAGAGACAATAATGGTGTCTTTGCGTTGGCAAAGCATCTCTAGATGGCTTTGGCCCCTGAAACCAGTACCTATAATGCCTATACGTACTTTGTCTTTTTTAGCGCTGGATTGCGCTTTTATCAACTGTGGAGAAAGTCCAAAAGCAATAGAGGACATTCCTGCATTTTGTACAAACTTTCTACGACTTAAATTCTTTGCCATTGTATTTAGAATTTGATATTAATTGATATACAAAATACTAATTTATACTGAATATAGATAAGCAAAGAATAGATATATCCTCTAGATCCGTCTCTAACTTACTAACGCCAATACACTTGATTTACAGCAGATTGACCCATTTAAACCACTATTTTATGCTTATAATTAACATTATGTTAAATAGACTATTACAACAATCGAAGTTTGATAAGTGGTCATGATTCTTCCCCATACCTGAAGCATCAATGGTAAATAGATTGTAGCTTTAGTAAGCAAATAGATTCATTTATCCAAATCAATAAGTTTTTATGACCAGTCCTATAAAATACAATTGTCTTATCCCATTTTCTCTAATGCTTGTCGTTTTATCCTTTTTATCTGCCACCACATTGATGGCTCAAGATTGTAAAGTTTTAGACCCTAATTTGTCTGGGGTTTACACTGGTGAATGTAAAAATGGTAAAGCCTCAGGCCAAGGCAAGTCAGTAGGAAAATATACTTATGAGGGCGAATTTAAAGCTGGCCTACCCGAAGGCAAAGGTCAATTGACCGATGACCTAGGCAATGTGTTTAATGGCAATTTTAAGAAAGGTAAAAAGAATGGTGAAGGCATCACAAATTTTAAAACTGCTCAGGGCAAAGACAGTATCGTGAATGGATTTTGGAAAAATGATGCTTATATAGGCCTCTATGAGAATCCTTATACCTTGGTTAAAAAAACCTTTAATGTGGGTGCCATTTCCGTATCCTATGAAGATCCAACCCCACCCAATAGTTCCATCGTTTTAAGCCTAGAGAATATCTCTGAAGGCGGTGGATTAAAAGGTATTGTACCCAAACCAACTATTGGGGAAGTATTAATCATCAAAGGCGGTTATCAAGTAATGAATGCGGTTACGACCAATCCTAAAAAAAATATATACACATTTCAAAATATAAGCTTTCCAGCTACCCTACTTTTTAAAATTAATAACGAAGAACTTCAGATAGATTTTAATGAAGCAAAAAATTATAAATTAATTGTACCTATTAGAGACTAAATTAATTTTAATAAAATTGATGCCTGCGCCTAGTTTTTATTAACTTATTTGATTGTAGTTTTACTTAATCATTCAAATAGACCATTTAAATTTTAAACTATGATTCAATTCCCTTTAAAAAAATGCAATACTACAAGACTCCTATTTGCTGTTTTAGCCATTGCTGGAACTACTTCACTGTTTGGGCAGGATTGTAAAGTCTTGGATCCAAATTTGGTGGGCACTTATACAGGAGATTGTAAAAGCGGAAAGGCTTCGGGTATAGGAAAAGCAGAGGGAAAATTTACTTATGAAGGTGAATTTAAATATGGCCTTCCGGAAGGTAAAGGGAAACTAACTATTGACAGTGGAAATTATTATAAAGGAAGTTTCAAGAAAGGTAAACGTGAAGGTGAAGGCACAGGTTTTTTCAAAAATAGCCATGGAGAAGATAGTGTATTAAGTGGCTTTTGGAAAAATGATGCATTTTTAGGTCAGTATGAACATGCATTTAAAATTGTCAATAAAACCTTTATGGTAAGTACCGTAGATGTCACCTTTGAAAATCCAACACCGCCCAATAGTACCATAGAATTAAGTATGGAAAGTGTATCCGGTGGCGCCTTTAATGTACATGGAGAAATCCCCAAGCCCACTTTAGGGGAAGCTATTTTTCAAAAAGGCTCGTATCAAATTATTATGCCTATCACCAATCAACAAAAAAGAAATACCTATATTTTTCAAAATTTAATTTACCCAGCGCATGTGCTTTTCAAAATCAACAATGAAGAAATTCAAGTTGAATTTAATGAGGCCAAGAATTATAAGATATTTGTCACCTTAAGAGATTAACCGGAGATTGATTTCAATGATTTCGTCTCCCAGTAGTTCATTAAAAAAGGATCCTAAATTTTAGGATCCTTTTTTAATATTTATTTGTAGGCCTCTCCTACTTATTTATTATACTATTGATACTTGTCATGTAATTTATCATAAGCATTGTACTTCGCATCAAATTCATCATAGGCTTTTTGATCTTTGCCTCTTACTTTATCTCTTTTGTATCCATACAAAGTAGCTAAGAAATCCACAGATCTTGAAGCGACATTTTTTTCTGCTCTTTCTAACTTATCCTTGTCTTTAATCACCGCATAGGCTTTTTCAATCCACTCTATAGCGGCATCTACTTTTTCTTTGATAGGCGCTTCTAAAACCACATTCAATTTTTTAATAGAATCTTGTTGTGCTTTAAATTGCGCATCCATTGCAATTTTCTTCTTTGGATCTTTAGAAGGAGCAGGTTTATTAGAATTCAATGTTTGCAATGCACGAATATTGTCGCTTACCTTTTCATCTAATATGGTGAATTGATTGTAATAACTAATACCCACGTTAAATGCAGCTGCAAAGTTTTTAGTATTCAATGTAAACGCTTTTTTATAGGCTTCTGCTGCTTTTGAAATATAGTAATCTCCTTTTTCAGCGCTAACTCCGTCTGCATTTTTACCTGCCATAAACATGTCACCATACATTTGCAATTCCAATTCTGTTAATTTACCAGAGGCAGCTGTTTCGTCGTACAATTTTATTTTCTCATCTGTATTTAAGTTCTTATCGATGTATTCTGTTTTATATTCTACCCAAGACTCTTTAGGATAAGTAGCTTCAGAAATTGCATAATAGGTATCAAAATTTGCTTTGTCTTTTTTCAGGGTCAATTGCAATAATAAATAACGATAAACTTCGACTAACTCTGGCGTCATAATTTTGCTATCTATCAATCTTCTGTAATAAACAATAGTTGCATCTACATTTCCTGCATTTTGGTTAGAATAACCTGCATAAATAATAGAAGTAGTATCAAATTTTTGTTTAGAGGCAGCCCATCCTTGAGCAAATACAATATCACTGTAGTAAACCGCTTGATCAAAATTTTGCGCAGCTACTTTCCAGTTTTTTGTATTAAAAGCAGTTACTCCATCCTTAAAACTTTTTACATAGATATCAAAAAATGGATCTTGTCCGTTTTCTTTGGCGATGGCTAAAGTTTTGTCTGCTTTAATGTATTCGTCTAAAGAAGTTTTAATTTGATCATAAGCATCTGGATATTTAGAAGCTAAACTTGTTTCTTTATTGATACCACTATAGATACGAGATTTCCAATAATAGGCTTCTGCAGATTCCTTTAGTGTAGGCTTTTTAGTGATTACTTTATCGTATTCCATTTTTGCGTTTTCAAATTTTGCAATTAGAATACTAGTTTTTACTTTTTCAAAATCCTGGGCTTGCATACTTTGGAAGCTCAATAAGATGACCAATGCCCCGATAATTTTTTTCATAGCTATTTTTTTATTATGAATTATTGCTGTTAAAGTTATCATATTTAGTTGATTAAATGTTTAAGAAACCTCTGGTGTTGGATTTGAGGCTGTTTCATCGCTTGGGCTGTCTGCGCTAGGCGTTGTTTCATCCGTTTGCTCACCTTCTGCCTCTGGCCCAGCTTCCTCTTGTTCTTCAATTTTAGATGTGGCTGCAATTTCATCTCCCTCATCTAAACGAATCAGCGTAACGCCCTGAGTTGCTCTACCAGCTTCACGAATGTCGGTGATTCTTGTTCTGATGGTCACCCCAGATTTACAGGTGATGATTAAATCTTCTTTTTCTAGTACATCCATGATCCCTACTAAGCTTCCAGTTTTCTCCGTAACATTAATGGTTTTAACCCCTTTACCACCACGGTTGGTGATTCTGTATTCCTCGATAGCAGTTCTTTTACCAAAGCCTTGTTGACTCACTACTAAAATGGTGCGGTCTTTATCGTCTTTGTGCACACATACCAAACCAACTACCTCATCATTTTCATTGTCTACTTCAATCCCTGCCACCCCTATGGCACCACGACCAGTTGGACGTACTTTTTCTTCAGGGAAACGAATGGCCCTTCCAGACTTCACTGCCATCATTACTTCATTGTTACCATCGGTTAAACGTGCTGCTAATAATTCATCACCTTCATTAATAGTAATAGCATTTACACCACTTACTCTTGGACGACTGAAATCTTCCAAACATGTTTTCTTAATAATACCACGCTTGGTACATAAAATGATGAAATGATTTTGTACATATTCTTTATCATCCAATTTACGCACTTCAATAATAGCTTTTACTTTATCATCCGGTGGTATTTGAATTAAGTTTTGTACTGCTCTACCCTTACTTGTTTTTTCACCTTCTGGAATTTCATATACACGCAACCAGAAACATCTTCCTTTTTCAGTAAAGAATAGCATGGTATCATGTGTAGATGCTATAAACAAATGCTCTACAAAATCTTCATCTCTGGTTTTGGTACCCATGGCACCTCTACCACCTCTTTTTTGTTGACGGTATTCTGAAACCGCAGTTCTCTTGATATAGCCCAAATGAGAAATAGTAATGACCACATCTTCTTCTTCAATCAAATCTTCCAATTTCATTTCATCTGCTAAATATTGGATTTCTGTTTTACGTTCGTCGCCGAATTTTTCTTTTACTTCCAATAATTCAGTTTTGATCAACTCAAAACGCAAATGCTCACTTCCTAACAATTCATTCAAAGATTTGATGACTTGCATCAAATGTTCAAACTCTTCTTTAATTTTCTCACGCTCCATGCCCGTCAAACGTTGCAATCTTAATTCTAAGATGGCTTTGGCTTGAATATCCGAAATACCCCAACCTGCAGTCATTAAGCTTTCTTTGGCAGCTTCAGGATTGGCAGAATTGCGGATCAAACGAATTACTTCATCTAAATGATCTAAAGCAATTAAATAACCTTCTAAAATATGTGCGCGTTCTTGTGCTTTTCTTAATTCGAATTGTGCACGGCGAATGACCACTTCCATTCTAAATTCAATAAACTCACTGATTAAATCACGTAGGTTTAAAATTTTAGGACGGCCCTTGCTTAATGCCACATTGTTTATACCATAGCTAGTTTGTAATTCAGTAAACTTAAATAATTGATTGATGATGACTTGTGCCACCGCATCTTTACGAAGCTCAATTACAATACGTGTTCCTTCACGCTTGTTACTTTCATTGTTGACATGCGTGATACCATCGATGGTTTTATCTACCACCAATTGTCCAATTCTATCTGTTAAATTATCTCTATTAACTTGATAAGGAATTTCATTGATCACAATTAATTCTCTACCATTGGCCTTTGTTTCTACATTGCATTTTCCACGAAGTACCACTCTACCACGACCTGTGGCTAATCCCTGTCTTACCCCTTCCATACCATAAATTACTCCACCAGTAGGGAAATCGGGCGCTTTCACATATTGCATCAATTCATCTACTGTAATGTCTTTGTTGTCAATATAAGCAATACAGCCATCTACTACTTCATTTAAGTTATGCGGCAACATATTGGTGGCCATCCCTACGGCAATACCAGAAGATCCATTCACTAATAATTGAGGAATACGTGTAGGTAATACAGATGGCTCAGACAAACTATCATCGAAATTCAATTGGAAATCGACGGTGTCTTTTTCCAAATCATCCAACATGGCTTCAGAAATTTTTTGCAATCTTGCTTCTGTATAACGCATCGCAGCTGGTGGATCACCATCTTGGTTACCAAAATTACCCTGACCATCTACCAATTTGTAACGCATGGTCCATTCCTGAGCCATACGCACCAAAGTATCATAAATAGCACTATCTCCATGGGGATGGAATTTCCCCATCACTTCACCCACAATACGTGCCGATTTTTTATAGGCTTTATTGCTGTTGTTGCCTAGTTCATTCATGGCATACAAAACCCTGCGATGTACTGGTTTAAAACCATCTCTTACATCGGGTAAAGCACGTCCAACAATCACCGACATAGAATAATCTATGTAAGAGGTTTTCATTTGCTCTTCGATGTTGACTCTTATGACACGGTCATTGTCTTGGGTGGCTTCTGTACCTAAATTTTCGTTGATATTATCTTCCATAAGTTTTAATTTCTTTACCTCAAAAAGGGGTGTTTTTCAAAGCCCTAATAGATGGTTTACGAAGATACCTTTTCAAGCCCTTTTTAGCTATTTTTGAACCCTAATTTTTAAGCAGATTTATCCACAGTTGTGGGTAAGAAATCTTAACTTTAAAGCACAGATTTTTAATGATTTAGATAGGCCAAAATGAGTGTAGAAATATTAATTATTGGGGCTGGCAAATCGGCTACTGTTTTAATTCAATATTTGAAGATCAAAGCCGTTGAAAACAACTGGCAAATCGTATTGGCGGATGGAGACCTTGCAACAGCTCAAGCAAAATGGAATCAAGCACCCAATGGGATTGCTGTGGGTATTGATGTCAACGATGCCCTAGCGAGGAAAGCGCTTATTCAAAAAGCGACCGTGGTGGTTTCTATGCTACCTCCTAGTTTACATTTTTTAGTAGCCCAAGATTGTCTAGCATTTTCAAAATCGCTATTCACTGCTTCTTATGTTGATGAAAACATGCGTTCTCTGGAGCCAAGTCTTAAAGCTAAAAATATTTTATGCTTGTGTGAAATGGGCTTAGATCCTGGTATTGACCACATGAGTGCTATGGAACTCATGGATAAAATAAAGGCAAAAGGTGGCCAAATAACTGGGTTTAAATCGCATTGTGGTGGATTAATTGCCCCTGAGTCGGACAATAATCCTTGGCATTATAAAATTAGCTGGAACGCCAACAATATTCTGTTGGCAGGAAAAGCTGGAGCGGTTTATCTTGAAAATGGACAAGAGAAAACCATTCCCTATTTACATTTGTTCGAAAATGCCCCATTATTGATGGTTCCAAGTATGGGCTATTTTGGCTATTACCCCAATAGAAACTCATTAAATTACATAGATACCTATGCTTTACAAGGCCTAAAGAACTTTGTTAGAACTACTTTAAGACATCCTGATTTTTTTCTTGGCTGGAATGCCATTGTGCAATTGGATTTAACCAATGAACAACCAATAGACTTAAAAGAAAATACAAGCATCAAAGACTGGCTTGAATTACACCTGGCCACTCATCACTTAAATAGTTTGTACGATTCTCTATTAAAAAATGAAATCGTGAAAAAGCAGTTGGACTATTTAGGATTCAATACAGGCGCAATCCTTCCTTCAAATTTAAAATCCAATGCCAGTATTCTTCAATGGATATTAGAAAAACAATGGAAATTAGCGCCAACAGACAAGGATATGGTGGTCATGATGCATGAAATTGAATATACCCTCCACCAACAAAAATACTTGGTACAAAGTAGTATGGTCAAAATTGGCTTGGATGCAGATTATACTGCCATGGCCACTACCGTTGGACTACCCCTAGCCATGAGTGTTTGCGCTTATTTGAAAGGAGATTTTAATTTAACTGGATTGCATATTCCTACCCATCCTTCTATCTATACTCCAATACTAAAAACTTTGGCGGAGGAAGGCATTGTATTTGAAGAAATTACAAAAGAATTAAACTAATTATTTTACAACGGCAGGAGTAGATTTAACTGAATCCCACTCATAATCTAGTTGTCTTTTCTCTAAGTTTGCTGCCACCACTTTAATGGTCACTTTATCCCCCATATTGAATTTGCGTCCTGAGCGCATCCCTACTAAGGCATAATCAGATTCAACCAATCTAAAATCATCAAATTTGGATAAACCTGTAATGCTTACCAATCCTTCACATTTGTGTTCGATGGTTTCTACCCAAAATCCAAAACTAGAGACCCCACTAATGATACCTTCAAAGCTTTGCCCTAAATAATCACGCATGAATTCCACCTGCTTGTATTTATTGGCCGCTCTTTCTGATTCCATCGCAGCGCGTTCTCTTTCACTGCAATGCACACATTTCTGTTCTAAATCGGAATCATTCATTGGATGGTCTAATAAAACTGATTGAACAATGCGATGCACTAAAATATCTGGATAACGTCGAATGGGTGAAGTAAAATGACAATAATGTTCAAAGCCCAAACCATAGTGACCGATATTGTTGCTGGTATAAACCGCCTTGGCCATGGTCCTGATGCCTAATTGTTCCATTACATGTTGTTCTGGTTTCCCTTTGGAGGCTAGCATTAAATCATTAAAGCTATGTGCTATATGCGTAGGCGTGGATATATCAAAGGGATAACCATGCTTTTTTGCAAAACTGATAAATGGATTTAATTTTTCTTCATTGGGTTGATCGTGCACACGGTAAGGAAAAGGTATAGGTTCTTTTTTAATTTTAACCTGCCCCATTTTTTGCGCAATCAGTTGATTGGCTTTTAACATCAACTCTTCAATCAATTGATGTGATTCTTTACTTTCTTTGATGGTAATACCCGTTGGTTTTCCTTTTTCATCCAAAGTAAATCGCACTTCTTGTGAAGAGAAATTAATAGCCCCATTGTCAAATCTGGCTTTGCGTAGCTTCTGTGTCCAATCCAATAACCATAAAATTTCATTGGAATGATCCCCTAGCTTGGTATCAATAATTTCTTGTACTTGTTCATAAGTAAATCTTCTATCTGAATGAATAATAGTTTTCCCAAACCAGGTTGCCACTATTTTTCCATGTGCATCTACTTCAAAACAGGCCGAAAAAGTAAGTTTGTCTTCCTTAGGTCTTAAGGAACAAAGTTCATTGGAAATACGTTCAGGCAACATGGGATATACCCTATCAGGCAAATAAACGGAAGTTGCTCTTTCATACGCTTCTTTATCAACGGCTGTACCTGGTTGCACAAAATGACTTACATCGGCAATGTGCACGCCTATTTCTAAATTACCATTGGCTAATTTTTGATAGGAGATGGCATCATCAAAATCTTTAGCATCCACAGGATCAATGGTGAAGGTTAGTACTTTACGGTAATCTTTTCTTTTGGCAACTTCGGTGGCCTCTATTTTTTCTGTTAATGATTTTGCAAAAGCAATCACTTCATCACTAAAGGACAAAGAGAACCCGGCTTCTGCCACAATAGACTGCATGGCTAAATCGTTCTCTTGTTCAGGCGTAAATACTTTTAATACTTCGCCTTCTGGTTTACGTGTAGATTTTTCCCATTTAATCAATTGCACCATCACACGATCGTTGTCCTTAGCCCCATTGAGTTTATTCATGGGGATATAAATATCGGGCATGGGGAAAACCGAGCTAGGAATAAAGAAAGCAGTTCTTTCTTTTACTTGCATTGTACCAGCAAAGGAAACTTGTTTACGTTTTAATATTTCTAAAACTTTCCCTTCTTTCTTTCCAGAGCCTTGTCGAATTTTTGTTATTTTAACGCTTACTTCATCCCCTTTTAATGCGGTATTGAAATCGTTGGGGAAAATTAATATGTCATTTTCTAAACCTTGTACCATCACAAAGCCCATCCCAGATTTGGCAATGTCGAGCACCCCTTTGTAAGTGGTTACCAAGTGTGTATGTTTAGTGGTCGTTTTTGTTTTTTTTGTGTTCTTTTTAGTTCCCATTTATTTTTTTATAAAATTGCGCAACATAATTCAACACCAATTCATTGAAATTTCTTTCTGAATCAAATAAAAATTTTGGCTTAATGGGCAATACATACAAAGGGATATTGTTTAACTCTTCTGTGTACTTGACCAATCTTACAGCATCTTTTTCGGTGGTTAATATTAGTTTGCTTTTTGATTTAATTTGATCAAATTTATCTCTAATTTCATGTAAGTCTTCGATAGAAAAAATATGATGATCACTGTAACTTAGTTGATAATAAGTATCAGTATTTTCGTGGATATAATTTTTTAAAGGTAAAGGATTGGCTATTCCACAAACCAATAATACCTCGTCTCTCAAAGTTAAAATCCATTGATCGGCTGGATTGTAAATGTGATAAGGCGTTTCGTACTTAATGGTAGTAAAAAATAAGCTCTGGTGTTGTTCAGGGTTTATTCTTTCTACAATTTCGTCTCTTTCTGCTATGCTTAAATCCGCAGGACATTTGGTGACAATGATAATGTCTGCTCTTTTTGCAGATTTTCTATCATCTCTTAAATCTCCTGTTGGAATAAAAAAATCATCACAGTATAAATTATTGTATTCGGTCAATAAAATATTAAAGTCTGCTTCAATTTCTCTATGTTGAAAAGCATCATCTAAAATGATGGCTTGAATTTTAGGCACATCTTGAATGAGTTGAGGAATGGCTTCAATTCTTCTTTCTCCAACCGCAACCGCTGCATTGGGAAATTTAATATGAAACTGCATGGGCTCGTCTCCTATTTCAAGTGCGGTGGTTAAATGATCAGCCAAAGCATATCCTTTTGTTTTTCGCTTATACCCCCTGCTTAAAGTGCCTATTTTATACGATTCAGTTAAAATAGATAAAAGATGCTCCACCATGGGAGACTTTCCAGTACCCCCCATTGATAGATTGCCTACACAAATCAAAGGGACATTAAAATGAACGGAGTGCAAATACTTTTTATCATACATCCAATTTCTCAAAGAAACAATCCAACCATAGATAAGCGCAAATGGTAAAAGTAATACTCTAAAGGATTTTAAAAATACATTGTTAAAATTCATAACTATTCCAAGGCGTAATACAATGGGTCAAAGGTACGTCAAATTCATGGGTATCTTGGATATTTGCAATAGGCTCAAAATAAGAAATGCCTATTCTAGGCCTATTAGAAGGAAAGTTTACAAAATATTTATCGTAGAAACCCTTACCATAACCTATTCTATGCCCATTTTGATCTACTGCAACTAAAGGCACTAGTATGGCATTAATCTCTGCTGCTTCCATGGGCCTGGTTGGTAAAGGTTCCATTATCCCATATTGATTTTGCTGCAAGCTTTCAGTTTCGGCATAAAATTGCATGGTTAAATTAATTGGATCCACAATAGGATAAGCCAATCTAATACCTAGAATGAACGCTTTGAGGTAATTGGCAAATAGTAAAGTATTGGGTTCGTTCTGTTTTTCTAAGGGATAAAAACTGGCCACGCATTGCACTTTTGACCAATCTAATTTTTGAAATTGAATTAGAAGTAAATCATCCAATTTTAGACAATCATTAACCGTTAAATTTTTTCTTTGTTCTAACCAATGTTTTCTAGCCGCTAACTTGTTCATACTTGAATTTTTTAGCTATTCAAAAAAGCTAAATACCGTGGCCCCATAATTTCTTTGAAAACTAAAACCAGCAAAATTTTCATAATTATTGCGTGGCGTATGTTCTAATATAAAATATCCTTCTGGAGATATTAATTTTCGCTCAACGATAATCCTTGGCAAATCATCAATGGTGTTTAAAGCATAAGGAGGTCCAGCAAAAATAATATCGTATTGCTGCGTACAACTATTTAAATATTGAAATACATCCATTCTAACCATTTGTGCATTTTCAATTTTCAAATGCGCTATGTTCGTTTTAATAAATTCCAACATTTGATTGTCTTTTTCTACAATCGTTAATTGCGTTGCACCTCTGGAAGCCAATTCATAACTAATACAGCCTGTGCCTCCAAATAGATCCAAAGTATTAGCCCCTTCTAATTGAACCCTGGTTTGCAAAATATTAAATAGCCCTTCCTTAGCCACATCGGTGGTTGGCCTGGTATGGGGCATATTATTAGGTGGATGAATTCTCCTGCCACCATATTTTCCGGAAATGATTCTCATTAAAATATAAAATAAGGGGCGTAACTAAAATCAGGATAAGCTTTGTTTAATTCAAGTCCAATACCTGTATCCGCTATGGCTGTTTGTTCATAAGATTTAAAATAAGGCAACAAGGCATTAACAAAATTAGCATTGGTTGCAGAGGATCCATTAATTTTCAAATGCAATAAATTGGTATCCACCCCCACTTGAATACAGGCATTTAAAATGCTATAAATGTTTTGGTCTTTTCCACCCAAATTAAAATAATTCAAAAACTTAGTTTGGCCTTGATCTTTGATGTGCACAAGAATATGCTGATCGAAGATGGTTAAGTGCAGCTCGCTGCTGCCCGCATTTTGAAATAAAAATTGAGCATAATGTTGCCATTTGCCAGTAGGGAAAGTTCTGGACAACAAAGCACTTAGTTCATCGGGCACACTGTAGACTAAATTATATTTCGCCTCTATTAATGAGGTATAAATTTCTTCCTCTGGTTTTTTGCCAAAAACCATATCAAGTTCATTGGCGTATTGAAGATTGTCCTCCAAAGCATGTTCCTTGGTCAAAAGCATTCTTGGAACATTTAAAACAAAATATATTTTATTAAATACAGAATGGATTAAAGTGGAATTGTTTTGCAAAAAGCCAATCAATTGACTCCATCCTTGCTGCGCTTCACTACGCTCAAAATGTTCAATGGCCACAAATTCATTGATCAACGTATTTTTTACAACAAAAACAATGCTGTTTTGACCTATGACTAAATAAAGGTTCTCCACCTTATTATTAGCCGTACTCACTAAATTTCCGTAAACGCTTAATTTCTTTTGTGCCATGCTCTAATTCTTATGCAATGATATAAAAAAAGGCGCAGTTCTTTGCTAAAACTAATTGTAGATTTGCAATTATATGAGCTCCTCTCCTTCAACACCTTCTTTACAAGTGAACATTAGCAGTAAACAAATACTCGCTATTTCACTGCCTATTGCTTTGGCCATTATGGTGCCTCAGGTAAATTTTGTCATCAACAATATTTTCTTAGGTTCATTGAGTACCGAAGCCTTGGCCATTGGAGGCATTACTGGGGTTTTTTATTTGATTTTTGGGGTCATGGGCCAAGGCTTGAACAATGGCTTACAAGCCCTTATTTCTAGACGAGCGGGAGAAAACAGAGTGGATGAAATAGGTATTTTATTTTCTCAAGGGGTGATCATTTCGATATTCCTATCTATCCTAGGCATTTCTTTTACTTACTTTATAGCCCCTAGTATATTTCATAGTTTATTGCACGATACACAAAGGGCTAGTACGGTTATCGAATTTTTAAAAATAAGAATTTGGGGCATCCCCTTTTTATTTATTTATCAAATGCGCAATGCCTTATTAGTGGGCACCAATCAAAGTAAATTTTTGATTATTGGAACCGCCACAGAGGCAGTTTTTAATATCTTTTTTGATTACAGTTTAATTTTTGGACATTTTGGTTTTATGAAAATGGGCTTAAATGGTGCAGCCTACGCTTCTATTATATCTGAAGTGATGGGCTTACTAGTTATTTACTTAGTCATCCATTATCAAAAAATTGGGGCAAGGTTTGAATTGTTTAAGAAATTCTCGGTACGTTGGGAATACATACAATTAATTTTAGTGCAATCGGCTCCTATCATGATGCAATACATGATTAGCATTATCAGTTGGGAATTCTTTTACATTTTAATAGAACATAGGGGCGAGCAAGCATTAGCCGTGTCCAATGCCATGCGCAATATTTTTGGCTTCTTTGGCAGCTTTACCTGGGCTTTTGCAGCCACATCCAATACCATGGTTAGCAATATTATTGGGCAAGGAATGCAGGATAAAGTAATTCCTTTAATTAATAAAATTGTTAAATGGAGCCTGGGCTTTGCTTTAATGGTCTGTTTATTATTAAATGTTTTTGCCCATCCTTTTTTATCCATTTATGGACAAGGTGAAGATTTTATGCAGGAAGGTATTCCAGTATTAAGAGTAGTATCCTTTGCCTTATTGATTATGTCTATTGCTACTATTTGGCTGAACGCAGTTACAGGAACAGGTCAATCAAAAATAAATTTAGCCATTGAATTTGTGGCCATTATCATTTACGTCATATACGCTTACCTCACCATTGAATACTTTCAATTGCCCATCACCATTGGTTGGATGTGTGAAATCATTTATTGGATTACTTTATTAGTTCCCTCCTACTGGTACATTCAATCCAAACGCTGGAAGGACAAGAAAATTTAAAAAAAGAATTGGGTTGATTTATTTGTTTCTTGTTTTCTCTACAGAAACAGAAATATTACCTTCAAATTGTGGGATGGGCATATGTACTTTTCTAATGGCTACAAACACTTTATCTGCTAGCACTTGGTTGACTAAAATCTCCTCTGCGATATTACCCACCAAGGTTTCTAATAAAGGGGTTGGTATTTCCATCCATTTTTTAATGATGGCATATACATGGACATAATCAATGGTCTGTTCTAATTGATCTACTAACTCATTTTTAGGCGTAAAATCTATATGTACATTTACTTTATAGGTATTGCCTAATTTTTTTTCTTCGGCATACAAACCATGATAGCCCAAAAACACTAGCTCATTTAATTCAATGCGCATTTTATTTTGACTAGACATTAATGTCCTTTTGCAGTTAAATAACGCTCCGCATCTAAGGCTGCCATGCAACCACTACCCGCTGCAGTCACTGCTTGACGGTAGTTTTTATCTTGCACATCACCAGAGGCAAAAACACCAGGCACATTGGTTTTAGTGGTACCAGGTTCTGTAAGTATATAACCCGTTTCATCCATAGTGATATAGTCTTTGAAAATGCCACTATTGGGTTGGTGACCAATGGCCACAAAAAAGGCACTTACTGGAATTTCTTCTTTGGTATTTGTTTTGGTATTTAAAATACGCACGCCTTCTACTTTCTTCTCTCCTAAAATTTCATCGGTCTCTGTATTAAAGTACACTTTAATATTCGGGGTATTCAACACTCTATCTTGCATTACCTTACTAGCACGCATGGCTTCTTTACGCACAAACATATGCACCGTGGTACACATTTTAGATAAATAATGTGCTTCTTCTGCAGCTGTATCGCCCGCTCCTACAATGGCTACTTCTTTTCCTTTAAAAAAGAATCCATCGCAAACTGCACAAGCACTTACGCCAAATCCATTTAATCTTTCTTCACTTGGAATGCCCAACCATTTTGCACTCGCACCTGTAGATATAATGACTGCGTCCGCTTCAATTAATAATTCATCATCAATCCATACTTTTTTCACTTCTCCACTAAAGTCAACCTTTGTGGCTAAACCATAACGAATATCGGCACCCATTCTAGCTGCTTGCTTTTCAAAGTTCACCATCATGTCAGGTCCTTGAATACCCTCTGGAAAACCAGGATAGTTTTCTACTTCAGTGGTTATGGTTAATTGACCACCTGGTTGTATACCTTGGTACAATAATGGTTTCATATTGGCACGCGCCGCATAAATAGCCGCTGTGTAACCCGCAGGTCCTGAACCTATAATTAAAATGCTTACTTTTTCTGTTTCCATAACTTTTATATTACTTATTCAAATTTCTATTTTATCCTATTCAATCTTTTTACTTTCTTCATTATCAAATTACCAACAAAATCTTGGCTAAAAAAAAGCCCCATCAAATCCTAAGACTGAAGGGGCTTTATAATATGGTATACTACTAGCCCAAATAAGCCTTTAGTGCGTTGCTATATCTTGCTTTCTGTAAACGTTTAATAGCACGCTCTTTAATTTGTCTTATTCTTTCCTTCGTTAAATCGTATTTAATTCCAATTTGCTCAATGGTAACGCCGTTCTCTCCATCTAAACCAAAATAGGCGTTAACTATCTCTGCCTCTCTAGGACTCAATGACTTAAGTACGCGACGAATTTCTTCTCTCAAAGAATCTTTCATCACATCTTCGTCTGTTTCATCTCCGCCTTTTAATAAATCTCCCATGGCCACATCTTCTGCTTCATGCACTGGTGCATCTAAGGAAGTATGACGGGTATTGGACTGGAAAATATTGTTAATCTCGGTCTCAGACATTTCTAAGATACCTGCTAATTCCTCAGTGGATGGCTCACGCTCATGTTCTTGCTCAAAAGCCATATAGGCCTTGTTGGCTTTATTATAAGTACCAATTTTGTTCTGTGGTAAACGAACCAAACGACCTTGCTCCGCTAAAGCTTGCAAGATAGATTGACGAATCCACCAAACTGCATAAGAGATAAATTTAAACCCCTTGGTTTCATCAAAACGTTGTGCAGCCTTAATTAAACCTAAGTTTCCTTCATTGATTAAATCGGACAAAGACAAACCTTGGTGTTGGTATTGTTTGGCCACAGATACCACGAAACGTAAGTTGGCTTGCACCAATTTATCCAATGCACGCTGATCGCCCATTTTAATACGTTGCGCTAAAGTGGTTTCCTCTTCAGGATTGATCATTGAAATCTTAGAAATCTCTTGTAAGTACTTTTCAACCGCTTGAGAATCTCTGTTTGTAATCTGTGTAGCAATTTTAAGCTGCCTCATGCAAAGAATTTATTTAAATGTATAACGTTGAAATGTCTAAAAAAGTGTGCTAACAAGGAGTTAATCTAGGAATAAATTAACCAATGTTAGTCGGCAAAGGTACGATTTTGAGATTAATTTTGCAAATATTGATTACAAAGCATTTATGCACATTTTTTAAGCCAAAAAATAGCCCATTTTCTATAATTTATAAGGATAATCACCCCTCAAGATTTATCTTCGCAGCATGATTGATTTTAGATCAGATACCGTAACCCTTCCCACCCCAGCCATGTTGGCCTATATGCAAGCAGCCCCTGTTGGAGATGATGTGTTTGGGGAAGATCCAAGTATCAATGCCTTGGAAGCAAAGACAGCCACCCTTTTCGGGATGGAAGCTGGCTTATTCTGCCCTAGCGGTACCATGACTAATCAATTGGCCATTAAAACCCATACCCAGGCAGGCGACGAAGTGATTTGTGAGGAATTATCCCATATTTACCAATACGAAGGCGGAGGCATTGCCTCTAATTCGGGTAGTTCAGTGAAATTACTACGAGGAGACCGAGGCAGAATAACTGCCGACCAGGTTTTAGCGGCCATTAATCCAGAAGATGTCCACAAGCCCATTTCTAGATTAGTAAGCTTGGAAAATACCTGTAACCGAGGCGGAGGTGCTTGTTATGAATTTTCAGCAATCGAAGCCATTCAAAAAATAACCAAGTCCCATGGCTTAGGCTTGCACTTAGATGGTGCCAGATTATTCAATGCGATGGTGCATAAAAAAGAAGACCCTAAACAATATGGAAAAGTATTTGATTCCATATCTATTTGTTTGAGCAAAGGATTGGGCGCCCCAGTAGGAAGTGTATTATTAGGATCTACCCCATTTATAAAAAAAGCAAGACGTTGGCGTAAAGTTTTTGGAGGGGGCATGCGTCAAGCTGGTTCTTTGGCAGCTGCTGGTATTTATGCATTAGATAACCATATTGATAGATTAAAAGAAGATCATTCCAAGGCATTAGAAATTAAAAATGCTTTGTTGAAAAAGGAATTTGTAAAAGAAATTTTTGAAGTAGAAACCAATATTGTGATTGCGCATATCGATGGAAAATACAATGCCACTCAATTGGCGGCAGCTTTAAAAGAAAAAAATATTTTAGTCATTGCCATGACGCCTACCCTAGTTCGTTTTGTGGTGCACTTAGACATTACCAATGAACATTTAGCCAAGACATTAGAAACCATAGAGAAATTATAAAAGAGAAATTAGAAACATGTTAGAAAGAATTAACCCAACATCCACACAGGCCTGGTTCGTATTAAAAAAGCATTTCGAAGAAGAGATGAATCGCAAGCAAATGAAAGATTTGTTTGCTGCGGATCCAACAAGATTTGATCAATATTCTATAGCCACTAGCGATATATTATTTGATTACTCCAAAAATATTATCACCGAAAAAACTTTACAATTGTTATTACAATTGGCCAAAGAATGTGGGCTAGAAAAAGCAATTAAAGCGCAGTTCGAAGGAAAGGCCATCAATGAAACAGAAAACAGAGCCGTACTTCATACCGCACTGCGCGATTTTACTGCTAGTTCTATTTTAGTGGATGGAGAAAATATATTGCCTGAAATTCAAAGAGTTCAACAACAAATGAAAACCTTTTGTAATGCCATCCATAGTGGCGAGCATAAAGGGTATACAGGAAAGAAAATTAAAACTATTGTAAATATTGGTATAGGTGGATCTGATTTGGGTCCTGTAATGGTCACTGAAGCCTTAAAACCTTATTGGGTAGAAGGTATTCAAGTTTATTTTGTGAGCAATGTAGATGGTACGCATATTGCAGAAACTTTGAAAAAAATTAATGCAGAAGAAACTTTATTCTTAATTGCCTCTAAAACTTTTACTACGCAAGAAACCATGACCAATGCCCATACGGCAAGAACTTGGTTTTTAGAAAATGCGGTAGATGAAAAACATATTGCTACTCATTTTGTGGCCTTAAGCACCAATGAAAAAGCAGTGAATGCATTTGGCATTAGCAGTAAAAATATGTTTGAGTTTTGGGATTGGGTGGGTGGTAGATATTCTTTATGGAGTGCGATTGGCTTGTCTATCGCATTGACCATTGGCTATGAAAATTTTGAAGCCTTATTGAAAGGTGCACACCAAGCAGACCAACATTTTAAAACAGAAAAATTCGAAAAAAATATACCTGTGGTCATGGCTTTATTAGGCATTTGGTACACCAATTTCTTTGGTGCACAATCGGAAGCCATCTTGCCCTATGATCAATACATGCATCGTTTTGCAGCCTATTTCCAACAAGGAAATATGGAAAGCAATGGTAAATATATCGACCGCAATGGAACAGCTGTGAATTATAGCACTGGTCCTGTAATTTGGGGAGAGCCAGGCACCAATGGTCAACATGCTTTTTATCAATTAATACATCAAGGCACCTTGGTGATTCCTTGTGATTTTATCGCACCTGCGATCAGTCACAACCCTATCGGTGATCATCATGATAAATTGTTGAGCAATTATTTTGCACAAACCGAAGCCTTATTGAATGGTAAAACACAAGCCGAGGTGACCGCCGAATTAAAAGCCAATAAAAAATCTGAAAAAGAAATTGAATTCCTTGCGCCCTTTAAAATATTTGCAGGAAACAAACCCACCAATTCTTTTTTAATCAAAAAAATTACACCAAATACCTTAGGATTTTTAATTGCTTGTTACGAACACAAAATATTTACGCAAGGCGTAATTTGGAATATATTTAGTTATGACCAATGGGGTGTAGAATTAGGCAAGCAATTAGCCAATAAAATTTTACCAGAACTTGTGAACAACCAACCTGTCAGCGGACACGATAGTTCTACCAATGGATTGATCAACCAATATAAAAATTGGAAAAAATAATTTAAATGGCCTCCACTATTACGATAAGAAATATTGAATTAAAAGACAATGTAGCCATTGCAGCAGTGATTCGTGCAGCATTAACAGAATTTGGCGCCAATAAACCTGGCACTGTTTATTACGATCCCACCACCGATCATTTATTTGAATTATTTCAAACAGAAGGATCCGTTTATTATATTGCTGAAATTGATGGAACCATCGTGGGCGGCTGTGGTATTTTTCCTACCGAAGGCTTACCAACAGGCACTTGTGAATTGGTTAAATTGTACTTAAGCAATACAGCAAGAGGCACAGGACTAGGTAAAAAATTATTGTTACAATCCATGCAATGGGCAAAAGAGAATGGATACACGCAAGTATATTTAGAATCCATGCCCGAACTTTCCAAGGCAGTCGCTATCTATGAAAATGTGGGATTTGAAAGATTGACTCAAGCCATGGGCAATAGCGGCCACTGCGGCTGTGATATCTGGATGCTTAAAAAATTATAAGTAAAACGTGCAACTGCTTATTACCATTTGTCTACTTCCTCTGTGCTTAAATTGTCTCCAGCACTAGCAGGTGTATCTCTTGCTTCCAAAGGTTTCTTTTCGGTGATCACGATTTGTTCATCATGATCATGATCTTCCTGTGAAGGTGTTGGAGCTGGAGCAGCTGCTTCCGGAGTAGTTGGCGATAATGGTGTTATGCTTGCTTCAGTATTAACACTAGGTTCATAAGGCTCTTCGCCCTCGTGATTAAATGCGTCAAAATCAAAATCAGGCATCAATTCAGTTTTCACAAAATCAATGGCTTCAGTAATGGCTTTGATGAACTTATTAAAATCTTCTTTGTAAATAAAAACTTTGTGACGATCGTATCCATTGTTGTCAAAACGCTTTCTACTTTCTGTAATGGTTAAAAAGTAATCATTTGCACGAGTAGCCCTTACATCAAAAAAATAAGTTCTTCTTTTGCCTGCACGCACACGACTACTAAATACACTTTCAATTTTGCGGTCGCTACTGTTGTCGTAATTTTCTTGCTCCATAATCTTTTACTGTATATACTAAAAATATAAAATGTTCTTGAAATATTGAAATTTTAATGCTTTAATTTAAGGCATTTCCTTAGTTTGTTGAGCTCGATACAATTCGGCATACAAACCATTTTTGACTAACAAACTTTCGTGGGTGCCCATTTCTGCAATATGGCCGTCTTCTAAATATATGATAAGATCAAAAGGCATGCTAAAAAATATACGATGGGTAATAAAAATGGAAGTTTTGTCTTTTATATAGGATTGTAAGTTAAACAAAATAGCTTGTTCGGTATTGGCATCCACCGCACTCAAGCAATCGTCAAAAATATAAATGCTCGGATTTTTGATCAAAGACCTTGCAATGGCTACTCTTTGTTTTTGACCACCACTTAAAGTAGTGCCTCTTTCTCCTACCAAGGTGTCAAATTGATTGGGTAAGCTATTGATTTCATTCAATACATGGGCCGCTTCGGCTGCTTTGTATACTTCTTCTTTACCCACCAAATTCGTCAACCCAAATCGTATATTGTTTTCGACAGAATCACTAAACAAGAAAACATCCTGTTGTACATAACCAATTTCTTTTCTTAATTGTTGCACATTGATGTTGTTTACATCTACCCCATCTATGCTAATTGTACCTTCATTGGTTTCATACATTCTAGTAAGTAATTGCGCAATGGATGTTTTTCCAGCCCCAGTTTTTCCAAGTACCAACACTTTTTGACCGGCTTTAATCGTCAATTCAAATTTAGATAGTCCATGCACACCAGAATGCGGATAAACAAAGTCAACGTTATTGTAATGTATATCGCCTTTAATGGCAGGAATGACCTGTGTATTTTTATTGGTGATGATGGGCTGAATGGATAAAAATTCATTCAATCTTTTTTGAGATGCAGCCGCACGCTGAATCATGCTTGCAGTCCATCCTATGGCACTAACTGGGAAAGTAAGCATGTTAATATAGATCACAAATTCAATGACTGTGCCCACTTTTCTAGGATCATGCAATGCTTCCAAACCACCTAAATAAATAGTGAGCAGTGTACTTAAGCCTATCATCAATGCCATAGTAGGCGCATAAAAAGCTTCCACCTTAGCTAAGCTCACTGCATTTTTACGGTACAGTTCACTGTTGGCTTTGAAAAAACCAAGCATGGCTTTTTCTTGCACAAAAGATTTGATGACTCTAATACCAGAATAAGATTCTTGTGCATTGGTAGTTAAATCAGAAAGTTGGCCTTGAATTTCTTCACTTTTTTTATTGATGATGCTATTGACAAAATAAATTGTGATGGCTAAAATTGGAAGCGGCGCTAACACATATAAACTTAAGCGCACATCCTTACTAAACATATTGTACAAGCAAAAGCCAATCAAGGAAACCAAATTAATCAAGTACATTAAAGAGGGGCCGGTATACATGCGCACCCTACTCACATCTTCGGTAATACGGCTCATTAAATCGCCCGTGCTATGTGTTTTGTAGAATTCTGTGTCTAGTTTTTGGTAATGAGTATAGACCTGGTTTTTTTGGTCGTATTCGATATGCCTACTCATTACAATAATGGTTTGACGCATAAAAAACATAAAAATGCTTCTTACAATGGCCAAAACCAAAATGGTGATGCTACAAAAAGTAATCAACCAGGCAAAGCTAAAATTATGGCTATTACTCAAATTACTTATCCAACTCACTATAGCATCATTGTGCATAGAGGAAGGTAGTTGACCTCCTGGAAGTTTGGCTTGCACTAAGCCTACTACATAACCAGTGATTTGTGGGGATAAAACGGCCAAGTAATTGGTCGCTATAACCAATAGGATACCCGTAAAGAAACGAAACCTATACTTCCAAAAAAACACATTTAAAGCCGATAATTCTTTCACCTATGCCATTTTTGTAAAGATACATGGTAGTCAATAAATTAGCTCAATTGTTTAACCACATTAAATGCAAGTATTTTTGCAAAATTGGCATTCCCTTCCTACATTTGCCGCGGAGAGTTGGCAGAGCGGTCGAATGCGGCAGTCTTGAAAACTGTTGACTGTAACAGGTCCTGGGGTTCGAATCCCTAACTCTCCGCAGAAGGAACAAAAAAGGGGCTAAAAAGCCCCTTTTTTAATGCCCAAGAGCGAACGGAGTGAGCAAATGCAGAGGGAGCAACAAAATGAAGCTTGCTTCGATTTTGATGCGAACGAGGCATTTAAAATGGCGCAGCCATTTGAGGGCAGAAGAAAAAGCTTGCTTTAATGCGCAAGATTTGAAGTAAGACGTTAAAATGGCGCAGCCATTTGGTTTTGGGCATGGAAACTATGGCTATTCGCCATTTTTGTTCCTTCTCGCCCCCCT
>CANFXV010000003.1 GCA_947451115.1 Bacteroidota bacterium | reverse complement strand
AGCCGGAAATGGGACTCGAACCCGCGACCTGCTGATTACAAATCAGCTGCTCTACCAACTGAGCTATTCCGGCAAGACATGAAAGAACTATCCCAAATTTTGGGATGGCAAAGGTAATGGAAATCTTTATTTATCAAAATTTTAGAGCAGTTTTTATCCCAAAATCAAGGTAAAAACCAAAATAAGATCCAATTATCGCCCCTATTTTGAAAAAAGGCAGAAAACTTGGAATAAAAATGCCCATGGTCAATTTGATTTTAACCATGGGCACCCTATGTTAGAAGAAAATATTTAAACCGCTAATTTTTCTTTTTTCTTAATTAATTGATTGGTGATCGCATTAAAAGCTTCATCAAAAGCGGTTTGAAAGGAGGTAGCTGATGTTTTCACAAAACAATCTTGCTTGGGTATATGAATTTTTATTTCCACCACTTTTTCTTTAATCGCATGTGCCATGCTTTCTAATTTTAAATACACTTCTACTTTTGTTATTCGATCATGAAAGGTCTCCAACTTGTCTAATTTTTTTTGCACGAATTCTAATAATTTTTTATCCGCATCAAAATGCACTGTTTGAATACTAATGTTCATAAAATAATTTTTTTTAAGTGAAAAATAAAGAACTGAACAAGTAATGCGTTCCATCTTACCTGCACCAGTAAGTTACAACAAGTTTGAAAAAAATACAAGAATAAAAATGATTTAAGAAAACTTTATGACCAGCTATGATACCTATCATATTTTGAAATAGATTGCTATGATAAAGCTTAGGCTTTGGGATGTGCTTTGGCAAATACTTCCTTCAATTTTTCAATGGTATTATGGGTGTACACCTGAGTGGCCGCTAAGCTGCTATGGCCTAGCAATTCCTTTACCGCATTCAAATCGGCACCATTGTTCATTAAATGTGTAGCAAAGCTATGCCTTAGTACGTGCGGGCTTTTCTTTTGCAAAGTAGTTACCTGTGATAAATAAAATTTAACAAAAGTATAGACCGCTTTGGGTTGCAAGGCTTTGCCATTTTCATTCACAAATAAATGTGCATTACCTCTGGCCGCTTCAGGTTTTTGAGCAATGTATTTTTTTAATTCCAAAGCCAATTCAGGACTCAGCGGTAAAATTCTTTCTTTATTCCCCTTACCCAATACTTTGATAATTTTTTTAGAAAGATCTACTTGATTTTCTTTGCATTGAATTAGTTCACTCAAACGCATACCTGTTGCATAAAAAAGTTGAATGACCATTTTTTCGGTATACCCTTTCCACCCTTCTGCAAAGGATAAATTCAAAAACAATTGTTCCATATCATTCTCTGCAATAAAGCTGGGCAATCTTTTGCTGATTTTAGGACTAATCACCGTTTCCATCGGACTTTTGACTAAATGCCCTTGTTGAATTTGATACTTATAAAAAGATTTTAAAGAAGATATTTTTCGGTTCAATGTTTTACCCGTCAATTCCTCTTGTTTCATCGAAGCCAACCAGGAACGGACCATGGTGCCCGTAATATCAGTAAAAGCCATGCCATCGTATTGAGTAGCGATATAATCAAAGAATTGAATTAGGTCATTGGAATAAGCGGTGATGGTGTGCACAGAATAGCGCCTCTCAAATTGGAGGAAGGCTAAAAAAGCATTCAACTGGATATGACGTGTTTGAAAGGACATTGCCTATTAAAGATAAGACATGTAGAGGGAATCTAAAAGACGTAGAAAAACAAAAAGCCCAGTATGGGCTTTAAAAATCATTAGCGGTTTTTTCAAGTCTTTATTTTTTAATAAAAGACGCAGAAAAAACAAAAAACCAAGCTAGGTTATACCAGGCTTGGTTTTAAATATCAATAGTTGAAAAGATAAAGCTTATCCCTCTATCTTTCCGCTGAAAATTTGTTGCTTATAGACAGCTTTCAACACTTCGAAACGACGTTTAACCGATGGTTTCACAAATGCTTGACGAGAACGCAAGTTGATCAAAGTTTTACTTTTTTCAAACTTCTTTTTGTACTTTTTTAACGCTTTGTCAATGTTTTCGCAGTCTTTTGAATCAATTATTAACATAATATATATACCTCCTCAGGTGTTTTTAAAAATAAAATTGGAACGCAAAGATAGGATTCCTTTTGAAAATACCAAATTTACTAGAGATTTTTATCATCGATCCCCCTACCTTTTAAGGCCCCAGAGATGGCTTGATCCATCACCCTTTCCGCAAAAGGCCTGGTAAGGTCGTTTAATTCCTCTGTTTTGGTCTGAATTAGGTTCTTATCCTCCATGGTAATAGCCAATTGCAAAGCTTGCATGGCATTGGCGGTAGCGGTCATTTCGTCTTTAGACAATAAGCCAGCATTCTTAACCATGAACTTTTCTGTCACAGCTAGCATTTGTTCGGCTTCGGTACTGGCTTCTACTAATGCCCTTGAAGCGATATCGGCCTTCGCATTGGTAATGCTTTCCATTAATCTTTGTTCCACTTCTTCGTCGGTTAATCCATATTGAGGTTTGATATCAATACTTTGTGTGACTCCACTTCTCAATTCTTTAGCACTGACTTGTAAAATCCCATCTGCATTGATTAAAAAACTTACTTCTACTTTGGGCAATCCCGCTGGCATGGAAGGAATTCCTGATAAAGTAAAGGCCCCTAATTGTCGATTGTCTTTTACCAAATCTCTTTCGCCCTGATACACCGCAATATTAATTCCAGATTGTGCATCTTTTTGTGTGGTGTATTGCCTTGCTGCCTTGGTTGGTATTTTCGAATTGCGTGGGAGTAAAACATCCATTAATCCACCCATGGTTTCAATACCTAAGCTTAATGGAGTTATATCTAACAATAACATGTTTTGATTGTTACCCGCTAAAATATCTGCTTGCACTGCTGCCCCTAAGGCCACTACTTCATCTGGATTCACTGAATCATTCACTGCTTGATTAAAAAAAGTAGCTACTGTTTTTTTCACAAGTGGCACACGTGTACTTCCTCCCACCATTAATACAGTATTGATATCCGAAATATTTAAGCCTGCATCTTTCATGGCCAATTGGCAACAATCCATTGTTTTTGCTACAATGGGGGCAATTAAATTTTCAAATACTTCTAGCGTAATAGAAATTTTTTCTCCCGCAAACTCTGTTTCAAAAAAATCTGCATTAGATAAAACTATTTTAGCTTTTTCTGCAGCTAGTCTTAATTGTTGTTTTAAAATTTTATGGTCATCTAAATCTGCCACCCCCATTTGTTGCATCCAATATTCAATAATGGCACGGTCTAAATCATCTCCACCTAAATAAGTATCGCCATTGGTACTTAATACCTCGAAGATACCATTAGAGATTTTTAAAATTGAAATGTCAAAAGTACCACCACCCAAATCATACACTGCAATTGTTTTTTCTTCAGCAGGATCCATGCCTAAACCATAAGCCAAACTTGCCGCAGTGGGTTCGTTGATGATGCGCAATACGTCTAGCCCTGCTAGCTTTCCTGCATCACGTGTGGCTTGACGTTGGGTATCATTAAAATAGGCAGGCACTGTAATCACTGCTTTAGTGACAGGTGTTTTTAAAATATGTTCGGCGCGCTTTTTTAGTTCAACTAATATATAAGAAGACAAATCGATGGGTGAATAAAAAGTATTACCCACTTGTACTTTTACTAAACTGTCTCTGTTATCATCTATTATTTTATAAGCAAAAAAATCTTGATGCGTTCTGATGTCATTGTGGCTTTTCCCCATCAAACGTTTGGCACTAAATATGGTATTTTGCGGGTCTGTTTCTAAATAAGGTTTCGCATTCGCTCCCACTTCTACATTTCCATAAGCATCAAAATGTACCACACTTGGCACAATGCTACTACCATCAAATTCTTTTAATGCGGTAGGCAATTTAGTATCAGGATGGATGATGGCCACCAAACTATTGGTGGTACCTAAGTCGATACCTACAATAATCTCTGCTTGTTGCAAACTCCCTGTAGATATATTAATACCAATCTTGGCCATTTAAAAAATTTTACAAATGTACAATGCAAGCCAAATTAAAACTTATGATTTGAGGAAAGATTTAAAACCAAGTTTAGGCAACTTGCTTGGCAGCATAAATTAATTTCGTTTTAGAAAATGTATCATGCAAAGGTTGTCCATTCCAGGCCAATCCAAACATAGATACAATGGTCGATCTTAGCGTTGCTCTAATAAAAAATTGAAAGATATTGGGCCTGCCTCCATTTTCCGAAACTACTTTAGTCCCTGTTAACCATTTGGCAGGGGTGCGTAAAAAAATAAGCTCAAACAAAAACGCATACAACCACATGGTGGCAAAAAAGAAAACGCCATACTGATAAGGGGTGTAATTCCAATACATCACATGAAAATTCCACCATCCATAGACTAAATAGGCAATTACAGCAATTAATAAGGTATCCACTAAAAAGTGTAAAATTCTGGTTCCGTCGCCAATTGTGGGAGTTGTTGGGTTCATGATGCGAAATTATTGCATTTTAGTAGTTATTTTTGCCTAAAGTATATAGAATATGACTTTAATACAAGAACTACGTTGGAGAGGAATGATTCAAGACATTATGCCCGGAACAGAGGAATTGTTTGAAAAAGAGCAGGTTGCTGGCTACATCGGCTTTGACCCCACTTCGGATAGTTTGCATATTGGTAGTTTAGTGCCTATTTTATTGTTAGTGCATTTACAAAGAGCTGGCCATAAACCAGTGGCCTTGGTAGGCGGTGCCACAGGCATGGTGGGTGACCCAAGCGGAAAAAGTGAAGAGCGTAATTTATTAAGCGAAGAAACTTTACAATTTAATTTAGCAGGGGTTCAAAAACAATTAGCGCATTTTTTAAATTTTGATACTACCCTTTCCAATGGCGCTGAAATGGTGAACAACTACGATTGGTTTAAAAACTTTACTTTCTTAGATTTTATAAGAGAGGTGGGTAAGCATATTACGGTGAACTATATGATGGCCAAGGATAGTGTGAAAAAAAGAATTGAAGGTGATACCGGTATGAGCTTTACCGAATTCACTTATCAATTGGTACAGGGCTATGATTTTTATTGGTTGTATAAAAATAAAAATTGCAAAGTACAAATGGGTGGCAGTGACCAGTGGGGTAATATCACCACCGGCACTGAATTAATAAGAAGAAAGATGGGTGGTGAAGCTTTTGCTTTTACTTGCCCCTTAATTACAAAAGCAGATGGTGGCAAATTTGGCAAAACAGAAAAAGGAAATATTTGGTTAGATGCTTCGAAAACATCTCCTTATCAATTTTATCAGTTCTGGTTAAATGCAAGCGACGAAGATGCTAAAAAATGGATTAAGATATTTACACTACTTCCCTTTACTACTATTGATCAATTAATTGCCGACCACGAACTAGCGCCACAAGAAAGAATTTTACAAAAAAACTTGGCTGCTGAATTAACTAAATTTGTGCACAGTGAAGAAGATTTAAATTTTGCCCTTCGAGCTACTGAAATTTTATTTGGCAACGCCACTACCGAAGTATTAAAATCTTTGAACGAAGCGCAGTTATTACAAGTAATGGAAGGAGTGCCTACCGTGAATATAACAATAGCTCAACTCGCAGAAGGTTATGACTTAGTAAGTTTATTAGCCGATACAAAAATATTCCCAAGTAAGGGAGAAGCCCGTAAAATGTGGCAGAGCGGAGGTATCAGCATTAATAAAGAAAAAATAGGCGCAGATTTTACCAATGTGACCAGCGCACAATTATTGCAAGGCAAATACATCCTCTTACAAAAAGGAAAAAAGAATTATTATTTAGTGATAGCGGGTTAATCTATTGCAAAAATTTCCACATTTCTTCTGCTACTAAAGCGTTTCCTTTTTCATTCAAGTGAACGCCATCGGTAGTTAAAATTCCTTTAGCTAAATTATCAGGGTTGTGTGCTAGACTGTATTCATGAAAAACGCTTCTAAGATCTACTAATCCAATATCATTGGTTTTGGCATACTTTCTTATCCAACTGCTATAGGCATTTAAATCGCCATCTTGCGAATTAGAGAAATCATTTTTTTCACCAATGGCGGCAGGAGTCACCAAAATTACTTTTGCCCCTATGGCTTGTATCTTTTTCACGACCGCGTCATAAAAGCCACCAAACTTATCAAAATCGGTGCCTGTTCCATAGCTAGATTTATGCCAAACATCATTCACGCCTACCCATATCACCACCACATCTGGTTTCTTTTCAAGCACATCCTTTTCCATTCTTAAATACAAATCATAGATTTTATTGCCGCCAATACCAGCTCCATTTAATTCAAATTTCTCTGCAGCCCCTTTTTCTGTAATCATATGCTGTAAAACATCAATATATCCACCTTTTTGAACACCCGCTTGTGTAATGGAGTCGCCAAAAAACACCACTTTCTTTTTCTTTTCCCCTCTAAAAGACATCATAAACATACAAGCAATAAATAGGGTGACTAGTGTTAATTTCATTCCCATAAAGTTCAGTTTTAGATTAAAAATATAAATGAGTGCTTAAGTTAAGCCAATTTCATAATAATGGCCTAAAAAGGGATTATTATTTGGTAAATTTTACTTCGCACCCTATTTTTGCAGTCCATTCTAAGAATGGCATAGGATTGCCTGATAGTATAATGGTAGTACGACTGTTTTTGGTGCAGTTTGTCTTGGTTCGAATCCAGGTCGGGCAACCAAAGAAAAAAGAAGCCGCCTCGATTTTTCGGGGCGGTTTTTTTATGCCCGAGAAGTAGCGAGTGAAACGAGCTCAATGTATCGAAAAGGCAAAAACAAGCTAGCTTGATTTTTGTATTGGAGATGCATTGATAAAATTGCGCAGCAATTTGCGATCGAGGGTATAAAAAAACAAAGGCAGTTCTCCGAACTGCCTTTGCAACTTCTTTATTTTATGTTGGGATTTTCCCATTGAAAGGATGACCGAGCAACGCGAGGTCAATCCTGATTTGGGATATTCCCTCTTAAAGGATGACCGAGCAACGCGAGGTCAATCCTTTTTCATAGGAATCACCAATACCGGGATTAGACTGTGTCTTATAATATACTCAGCAGTGCTTCCTATTATTGCATGAGACCAACCTGTTCTACCATGGGTCCCAACCACTAAATAATTAGCATCTGTTTTTAAAGCTTGTTCCAACACATCATATTTGGGATTTCCAATTTCTACTGCAATCTCCATAGAAACATTAGGGTGTTTATCTTTCACCTGCATCAACTCTTTAAGGGCGGCTTCCTTTTGTGCAGTATATATTTCATCCCATTGCGTTGGTATGAGTGCCATTTGAGATTGTAAATAATCAACGTAAATAGGAACAATAGAAATAATTTTTACACTTGCTCCCATCCTAATTGAAAATTCTATGCCTTTATTAATTACTTCTGTAGAAGTTTCACTTAAATCCACAGCAATAAGTACTTTATTTTTCATGGCTTTATATTTATACAAAGCTAGAAAATTGACTTGCCCTAAAATATGATGTTAGTTAGGAAATTAAGTGTTCGAAATGATGCCGGTCAGCGCTACAACTTATTCTTCACTTTCTACGATAGTGCCGTAATCTACCAATAGTTCTTCCCCACAGGCAATATCCCGAATGGCTTCAAATTGCTCCCCTTCATTTAAAGAAATCACATTGGGTGTTTCAGAATGATTTAAATAAATCACTAAATCCACTAACTTAAATCCATAGTCAGGAATAAAATAATGGTCTTCATCAAACAAACAATGATTCTCTATTAAGTCTTTAGAATGCTGCGGCAAGGCATCTACTTCTTCTTTACTTACTTTAATCCATTCACCAACCCCTTGAGAAAAAATATCTTTTGTCCCTTTTGGAATATCTCTAATGGCAAATACCCCAATGCCATGAAGTGGTGATGGCTTGATCATCACATAAGTAGAGGCACTTAATTCTTTTAATAAGGCTGCTTTATTCATAATGGATTAACTCAAAATTTGCATACAATCTTTTAAAGCAATTTCCCAACTTGGAATGACTATACCCAATTCATTTTCAATTTTATCGGTAGCTAAAACCGAATAAGTAGGTCTTATGGCTGGGGTAGGAAATTCTTTGGTGGTAATGGCTACTATGTTACAAGATAGGCCTGCATTGGCTTTTATGGCCGAGGCAAAATCATACCAAGTTGTTTCTCCTTGATTGGCATAATGATAAATGCCTTGAATAGTTTTGCCTGCATTAAGAGCGTCTACCATTTGAATAGTTGCAATGGCCAAGTCCTTAGCATAAGTAGGCCTGCCCAATTGGTCACCCACAATTTTTAATTCGGCACGCTCTTTCATTAAGCGCATCATGGTCTTTACAAAATTATTTCCATGGCTACTAAATACCCAGGAAGTTCTAATGATGATGGAAGATGGATTTTCCTGTAAAGCCAATTGCTCACCGTTTGCTTTAGTTTGTCCATAAAAATTAATCGGCGCTAATTTTGTTTCTGGCAAATAAGGGGTGGTGGATTGGCCATTAAAAACATAATCCGTAGAATAAGTGATGAAACGAATTTTATTTTTTTTAGCAATACTAGCCAAGGTCTGCACTGCTATAGTATTGATGGTATTGGCTAATTCTTTTTCTGTTTCCGCTTTATCTACAGCCGTATAGGCTGCTGTATTGATGATTAAATCTGGCGCAATGGTATGGATGATGGCTTCGAAAGAAGCAGGTTGTGCTAAATCTAGTTGCCTTCTATCTAGAAAAATAAATTCATAAGCAGGCAATGTTTTTGCCAACTGACTTAGCTCCCATCCCAATTGACCATTGGCGCCTGTTACTAGTATTTTTTTTATCGCCATTATTTAGAGGTAAATTCTTTAGGCAATTTAGTCCACTCGCTCGGTGGCAATGCTTTAAAATAATCGTAGGTTTTTTTCAAACCTTCTGCACGATCTACTTTGGGCGACCATCCTAACAATGTTTTTGCTTTTGTGATATCGGGTTGTCTTTGTTTAGGGTCATCCACAGGTAAATCCTTGTACACAATTTTAACGCTTGATCCTGTTAATTTCAAAACCTCTTCCGCAAAATCTTTTAAACTAATTTCATTGGGGTTGCCAATATTCACAGGACTTGAATAGTCACTTAATAATAATCTATATATCCCTTCTACTAAATCATCTACATAGCAAAAACTTCTTGTTTGTGAACCATCTCCAAACACCGTCATGTCCTCTCCTCTTAATGCTTGGCCAATAAAAGCAGGCAGCGCACGGCCATCATTCAAGCGCATTCTTGGACCATAGGTATTGAATATTCTAATAATTCTTGTCTCAACCTGATGAAAAGTATGGTAGGCCATGGTGATGCTTTCCATATAACGTTTTGCTTCATCATACACCCCTCTTGGACCCACAGGATTTACATTACCCCAGTACTCTTCGGTTTGTGGATGCACGAGTGGATCTCCGTATACCTCACTGGTACTGGCCACCAATATTCTTGCCCCTTTTGCTTTGGCTAAGCCTAATAAATTATGCGTCCCCATCGCACCCACTTTTAAGGTTTGAATAGGAATTTTTAAATAATCGATTGGGCTTGCAGGTGATGCAAAATGTAAAATATAATCTAGTGTTCCTTCAATCTCAATAAAGGTAGTAACGTCATGATGTATGAATTCAAAATTGGGATTAGCGCTTAAGTGTGCAATGTTTTGTAAATCGCCCGTAATTAAATTATCCATCGCAATCACATAATAGCCTTCACTAATAAAACGATCACTTAAATGCGATCCTAAAAATCCCGCAGCCCCAGTAATTAAAATTCTTTTCTGACTCATACTATTTATTTTGTGGCGGAAGCCCTGCCAATGCTTTCATAATGGTATCCTAATTCTTTCATCTTAGCTACTTCAAAAAGATTACGACCATCAAAAATGATTTTGTTTTTAATCTCTTTTTCTATTCTATCAAAATCGGGGGTTCTAAACTCACTCCACTCTGTGGCTATGATTAAAAAATCAGCACCACTTAATGCCTCGTATTGACTTTCTGCATAATTTATCTTAGCCCCTATTTGTGCTTTTACATTGGGCATGGCTTCTGGATCATAAGCAGTCACTGTTGCGCCTAACTCGGTTAATGCATCAATGATACTCAAAGCCGGTGCTTCTCTAATGTCGTCGGTATTGGGCTTGAAGGCCAAACCCCATAGTGCAATATGTTTACCTTTTAAATCTCCTTTGTAATAGGATTTTATTTTTTCTACTAAATGAATTTTTTGATGCGCATTTACTTTTTCTACCGCTTTCAAAATTTCAAAATCATAGTTCACTTCATCCGATGACATAATTAATGCTTGCACATCTTTAGGAAAACATGATCCTCCATAGCCTATTCCTGGAAACAAAAAACGCTTTCCAATTCTATCATCAGATCCAATGCCTCTTCTGACCATATCTACATCGGCGCCCATTCGCTCACACAATTGAGCCACTTCATTCATGAAAGATATCTTGGTGGCCAAAAAACTATTGGCTGCATATTTAGATAATTCAGAACTACGCTCATCCATAAATATCACAGGATTCCCCTGTCTCACAAAGGGCGCATATAAATCGCTCATTAATTTTTTAGCTCTTTCTGATCTTGTGCCTACGACTACACGATCTGGTTTCATGAAATCATCCACCGCTACCCCTTCTCTTAAAAATTCAGGGTTGCTTACTACATCAAATTCCCCTTTATAATTTCTGGCAATAGCCGCTTTTACTTTATCCGCAGTGCCCACGGGCACGGTACTTTTATTCACAATGACTTTATACCCTTTCATTATTTTTCCTAAATGATCGGCCACGCCCAATACATATTTCAAATCCGCACTGCCATCTGCACCCGGAGGTGTGGGCAAGGCTAAAAAGATAATTTCCGCATCGTCTAAAACAGTTTCTAATTGAGTAGTGAAGGTTAAACGTTCTTCTTTAATATTTCTTAAAAATATTTTCTCTAAGCCGGGTTCATAAATAGTAATCTGACCTGCACTTAATTTATCTACTTTGTTTTTATCAATATCTACACAACTCACTTTGTTTCCTGTTTCAGCAAAACAAGTGCCTGTTACTAAGCCTACATAACCTGTACCTACAACTGTAATTTTCATTTAAATTATTTTATTTGAAAAAAGATTTTACACCTTCTGCAATATACGACAATTGCTCCTCGTCCATTTCGGTATGCACAGGCAGGGAGCAAACACAAGCTGTCAATTGATCTGTTACAGGCAGCTTCCAATCTGAATGCTTCTGTGTCCAAAACATTTTTTGCAAATGACCGGGCACTGGGTAATAAATCATGCAAGGAATATCCTTGGCGGCCAAATGTGACACAAAAGCAGCCCTATCCACTCCCTTTAATTGTAGCGTGTATTGATGATAGACATGTGTTGAGTATTTAGCCACACCAGGTGTAATTATTTCTTCAATGCTTGCAAAAGCCTGATTGTAATAACTAGCTACTTTTTGTCTAGCAGTGTTGTACTTATCTAAATGTTTTAATTTAATATTTAAAATAGCCGCTTGAATTGAATCTAATCTTGAATTGCACCCCACTAAATCATGGTAGTATCTTTCTGATTGACCATGGTTGGCAATCATGGTCATTTTTTCGGCAAGTACTTGATCATTGGTAAACAAAGCACCGCCATCTCCAAAGGCTCCTAAATTTTTACTTGGATAAAATGAAGTAGCCCCGATATGTCCAATCGTTCCTGTTTTTTTGGTAAGCCCATTGGAGAAAGTATAATCACATCCAATGGCTTGTGCATTGTCTTCAATCACATATAAATTATTCGCTTTGGCAATTTCCATAATTTGTTCCATGGGTGCCGCTTGGCCATACAAGTGCACAGGTACAATGGCCTTTGTTTTGGGGGTGATGGCTTTTTTCAAACTTTCTATATCCATGCAAAAAGTAATAGGATCCACATCAACAAAAACTGGAGTCAACTTTAATAAAGCCACTACTTCGGTAGTAGCGATATAAGTAAACGAAGGCGTGATCACTTCATCTCCCGGTTCCAGGCCTAAGGCCATCATGGCAATTTGCAAGGCATCTGTGCCATTGGCACAAGGAATGACATAATCCGCCCCTAAATAACTGGCTAAATTTTGAGCAAAATCTTTTACGGCCTTACCATTAATATAGGCAGCACTGTCTAAAACTTCCTGAATGGCTTGATCTACTTCTGATTGGATGGCCAAATACTGATTTTTAGTATCGACCATTTGAATTTTTCGCATCCTTTGAATTTGTGCAAATTTACAATAAAATGGCTAATTCAGTCCATTTGTACGCTATATAAGCGCCTCCAAAACAATTTGAATAGATATGCTATTTTTTATTGATTTTTGCCTTAAGAAATAGCCCCATGTATTTGTACAAAGTCTTTTTATGGTTGTATCCAATCATTGCTCGTTGCATTAGCCCGTTTAATGTAAAAGCAAAACAATGGCTTATTGGACAAAATGAGGTTTGGGATCAAATCAATCAATTGGCAACTAAAATCAGGCAACCCATCATCTGGGTGCATTGTGCTTCTTATGGAGAATTTGAACAAGGATTACCCATTATTGAAAACTTAAAAAGCAGTTATCCCAATCATCAAATTTGGCTTACTTTTTTCTCTCCATCAGGCTACCTGTACAGAAAAAATGACCCTGCAGCCGATTTTATTACTTACTTACCTTTTGATAGCAAAAAAAATGCTGCTCGTTTTATCCAATTAGTGCAACCCAAATTAATTGTGTTTGTTAAATATGAATTTTGGTTTTATTATTTAAATGAAGCCAAGCAAAAAAATATTCCAACTTTATTAGTTTCTGCCCTATTTAGACCAGGCCAAATTTTCTTTCAATTTTATGGAGGTTTTTATAAAAAAATATTGTCCTTGTTTACCAGCCTATTGGTCCAAGACAAAGCCTCTTTTGACTTAATAAAAGGTACAGGTCTAAACTTAAAAGTAGAAATTACTGGTGATACTAGGTATGATAGAGTGGTTCAAACGGCTGCTGTAACCACTAAGTTTGATTGGATTCAAAAATTAAGCCAAAATAAAATAATTATTGCTGGAAGTACCTGGAAAGAAGACCATGCCCTATTAGCCAATGTTTCAAAAAGCATTCAAAAAATAAATTGGATCATTGTACCGCACCATGTGGACCCAAATGCTATAGAACAATGCAAAACTTATTTTCCGAATGCCATCACCTTAACCCAATTGCAAAATTCTAATCAACATTTTACATTGCCTACTATTATTATCATTGATCAAATTGGCCTACTTAGAAACTTATATCAGTATGCTTTCATAAGCTATGTGGGTGGCGGCTTTGGTAAAGAAGGAGTGCATAATGTATTGGAGCCAGCCGCATTTGGCCAACCAGTTATTTGGGGGGAAAAAGATGAAAAGTACATTGAAGCAGTGGGTCTCAGAAATGCAGGCGGCGGTTTTAAAATAAAATCTGCCAATGAATTGATCGTACTTGCACAAGCATTGATTTCCAATGAAGAAAAATACCAGGAAGCCGCTGTTCATGCCAAAAATTATATTACTAAAAATGCAGGGGCTACCCATAAAACAATTCAATTTATTAAAGACCAGCAACTATTACCCTAGGATTGTTTACTTTTGAGCATCAAGCTTATTGATATATTAATAATTAAGTACAGGATATGTTTATTGAACAAAATATTACAGGAGAAAGAAGAGGTTGGATTGAAGTGATTGGGGGAAGCATGTTCAGTGGTAAAACTGAAGAATTGATCAGAAGATTAAAAAGAGCTAAAATAGCGAACCTAAAAGTTGAAATATACAAGCCAGCAACTGATACTCGTTTTGATGTGAATAAAGTAGTAAGTCATGATGCCAATTCAATTGCTTCTGTTCCAGTAAAGGAGGCCATTGAAATTTTAGACTTAGCCAAAGAAGCGGATGTGATTGGCATTGACGAGGCGCAATTTTTTGATGCAGGGATTATTAAAGTATGCGAAACTTTAATGATGCAAGGCAAAAGAGTCATTGTAGCTGGATTAGACATGGATTATTTAGGCAATCCATTTGGCCCGATGCCACAATTATTAGCCATCGCAGACTTTATTACCAAACTACATGCCATCTGTGTGAAGTGTGGGCACTTAGCCAATATTTCCTACAGAACCAGTGATGAAGCAGGTACCGTGGTTTTGGGAGAAAAAAACAATTATGAACCCCGTTGTAGAATTTGTGCAAGTAAATAATGAACTCCATTAAATCCATATATACCCTCTTAAAAAAAGATGCCTTACTTGAGTTTAGGCAACAATATACTTTTTTTGGTATCTTATTGTACATCGCTTCTACCACTTTTGTTATATACTTAACCATGGGCCAGCCTGATGACAAGGTTTGGAATGGTCTTTTTTGGGTAACCCTTTTGTTTATATGCATTAATACGGTAGCAAGAAGTTTTTTGCAAGAAGGAAAAGGTCGAATGCTTTATTTTTATACGACCACCCATCCTGTAGATTTTATATTCTCTAAATTAATATACAATAGCTTACTCATGTGCTTAATGAGTGGCCTAAGTTTACTTTTATTTATTTTATTATTAGGCAATCCCTTAGAACATGCTTTCTTGTTTTTTGGCATGAGTTGTTTGGGTGGAATTAGTTTAAGCTTGGTATTTAGCTTCTTAGCCGCCATTGCCTCTAAAGCACAGCAGCCATCGGCCATCATGGCCATCCTTGGCTTTCCTTTAATTATTCCTCAGTTAATGTTGCTCATGAAAATTGCGAATATCGCTTTTGCGGATGTGGTGCAAAATGGACTACCCCAATTGGTGGGTTTATTATGCGGCTTTGATATTATGATTGTTGCACTATCCTATATCCTCTTTCCTTTTCTATGGAAGGAGTAGGAAAAATAAGATGCTTAAAATAAAATTAAGCACCTTATTTTTTTAATCTTTTTGATTTTTTCACTTTACTCTATCCTTTTAAAATTCTTAATTTTAAAAGGTCAAAAAAAAGGGCCGCTTAAAATTGTAGGTGACGAACTGTTTGTCCGTTATTAATAAGTTGCTTTAAGGATTCAATTCCAATCGTTAAATGTCGATTTACATATTGAGCAGTAACTTGTGAATCACTTGCTTCTGTTTTAACGCCTTCTGGTACCATCGGCGAATCACTCACTAATAACAATGCCCCTGTTGGTATTTTATTGTAAAAGCCTACGGTGAAAATAGTAGCCGTTTCCATATCAATGGCGTAAGCTCTAATATCAGTTAAATATTCTTTGAATTTTTCATCATGTTCCCAAACTCTTCTATTGGTAGTATAAACTGTACCTGTCCAATAATCTACATTGCTATCTCTAATGGTGGTAGAAATTGCTTTTTGTAAAGCGAAGGCAGGAAGTGCGGGTACTTCTGGTGGGAAATAATCATTCGAAGTACCTTCTCCTCTGATGGCTGCTATGGGTAAAATTAAGTCGCCAATTTTATTACGTTTTTTCAAGCCTCCACATTTGCCTAAAAATAAAACAGCTTCGGGTTGAATGGCCGTTAATAAATCCATGATGGTGGCTGCCCCTGGACTACCCATTCCAAAGTTGATAATGGTAATCCCATTGGCTGTTGCGCATTGCATAGGACGATCTTTTCCAATGACTTCCACCTTATGCATTTCTGCAAACATGTTCACATAATGGCTAAAATTAGTCAGTAATACAAAGCGACCTAATTGGTCTAAGCTTGCCCCTGTATACCTTGGTAACCAATTCTCTACGATTTCTTCTTTTGTTTTCATACAATCGAATTTTAAGGTTTCTCCTACTTATCTTTGGACGAAGTATTATATAAAAATACGAATTTTAATCTAAATGATAGAACTGAATTATCCTAGCTACCCTTTTAAAATTAAAGCCATCGATGGTAAGGATCAAATATTTGATCCCTTTAGGAAAATTTGGGTGCTGCTTACCCCCGAAGAATGGGTAAGACAAAACCTATTACAATACCTTGTTCAAACGCTTCATTATCCTTCCAGTTTAATAGCGGTAGAAAAAGAAATTAAATTAGGTGAGCTATCTAAACGATTTGATATAGTCGTTTATAAAAATGATTTGCCCTGGATGATTATTGAATGCAAAGAAGCCAAGGTGGCCTTAAATGAAAAAACGATGCAGCAAATTTTACAATACCAACAAGTTTTAACAGCACAGTATTTATTTATAAGCAATGGGCATGAAACTATAGGTGCTAAAATAGCATCGGGGAAACTGCAGGCTATGCAAAATTTCCCCGATTACTTATAAAAATATTTCTTCCAACTTCTAAGGGAAGATACCTAATTCAGCATATGAAGTGCCTACTTTATTAATAGCACAAACATAAGCGGCTGTACGCATATCTGGTATGGCAGGATTGGCTTTCCAGATATCCATGATTTCTCTTGTGGCATTAATCATGGTTTCTTCTAATCCACTATGCACTAAATCAATTTCATCTGGACCATGTGCGATAATTTCTTTTTCAGACTCTGTTACTTTTTTACCAGTTAACTCTTCAATTTGATTTAGGATATTAATATTGGCATTCTCTGTAAATCTTTTTTCTAAACGACCATACCTCACATGACTTAAATTTTTCAACCACTCAAAATAAGAAACGGTTACACCACCTGCATTTAAATACATGTCAGGAATAACCAATACTCCTTTTGTTGCTAATATATCATCAGCTTCTGGTGTCAAAGGCCCATTGGCCGCCTCTCCAATTATTTTTGCTTTAATATTGGGGGCATTGTTTTTGTCAATCACATTTTCTAATGCAGCAGGAATTAAAATATCACAATCTAATTCTAAGGCGTCTCCACTCTTTTTTAAATTGGTAGCTCCTGGAAAATTTAATATGCTGCCTGTTTTTTTACGGTGCTGAAATACTTCTTCTTCATTCAAACCTGCCTCATTATAAATAGCTCCTTCAAATTCTGCAATGGATACCACAATAGCTCCATTTTCTCTAAAAAATTTCGCAGAATGATACCCCACATTTCCTAATCCTTGTACCACTACTTTTTTATTTTCAATACCTACCCTTAAGCCTTGTTTTTTCATCACCTCCTCCATTAAACAAACTTCTCGCACTCCATAGAACACCCCTAAACCAGTGGCTTCTTTTCTTCCTCTCACTCCGCCTAATGAAATTGGCTTTCCTGTTACACAACCCGCTGCATCAATTTCTCCTGGCTTCAAGGATTGATAAGTATCAACGATCCAAGCCATTTCTCTTTCGCCGGTTCCATAATCTGGAGCAGGCACATCGATACCAGGTCCAATAAAATTTTTCTTTACTAATTCAGAAGTATATCTTCTAGTTATTTTTTCTAATTCATACGCACTTAAACTTCTAGGGCTAATTTTAATACCTCCCTTCGCTCCTCCAAAAGGCACATTCACAATAGCACACTTGTAAGTCATTAATGCTGCTAGGGCCATTACCTCATCCTGGTTCACTGCCATGCTAAAACGAATTCCTCCTTTACATGGCGACTTGTGCTGAGAGTGTTGGACACGATAAGCTTCAATGACTTCAATATGGCCATCATCCATTTTTACAGGAAAACGCATACTGTAAATGCTATTGCAGGCTTTGATTTGTTCTAATATACCTGTTTCCCAACTGGTAAACTTTGATGCTTTGTCAAAACTTCTTTCTACACTTTGGAAAAAACTATATTCCTCATTCTTTGACATGGTATTGAAATTTAAAATAAATAAATAAAAACAAGATGGAAAATTTACTTTTCCAACTGACTAATTTTTTTATCAATGCTTCCAACATAAATAAAAAGACCAATAAGTATAATACTAACAATGGACATGACTAAATATATTTTACCGTCTTGAACCATGATACTATTATTGTCTACTGCTTTTGTTTGTAATAAATGAAACATATAAATTAATTTTTTTGTGAATTATAAAAGACCCTCTTTTTTTAATTTTAATAACTGTATTCTTATGTGTAAAGTACTAATCCATACACCTAACAAGGTCCAGCCTATCACTGCAGGATAAAAAACAGTGCGCATATTGGCCGACATATCTTTTCCATTCAAACCCGGGTTACCATCACTGCCCTGCCCTCCAGGATGCAATGATTCGGTTAGTCTTGGTAAAATCCAAAGCGTAGGAAATAACATAAAGAAGGAGAAAATATTATAGACTGCCGAAAGTCTTGCTTTTTTTTCAGTATCAATTAAACTTCCTCTTAAAACAAAATAGGCGAAATAAATTAGCAAAGCAATGGCAGCTCCATTTTGTTTTGGATCGCCCACCCAGGGACTACCCCATTGATAATTGGCCCAGAATGCTCCGGTAATAATTCCTAAAAATCCGAACAGCAAACCAACAGAGGCATAAGCCATAGAATAAACATCATGCACTGGGTTTGAATTTCTTAAATATTTGATGGCATACACCAAAGAAACAAACAATAAAATCATCATACCAAACCACATAGGTACATGAAAGAAAAAGTTTCGGATAGATTCTTGTAGGCGGTCGTCGAGTTTAGGTATTTTAACGAGGAAGCCATAAGTACATGTATACAATAACAAGATTATGGATAGAATTTTCCACCAGCGCGCTCTCAACATAGTTTAACTAATTTAAAATCAATAAATCCAAAAACTAACAATTGTTTGCAAATTTAAGCCATTTCGAACTAATTGCCCAATTTTTGGTGTGAATCTTAGGTAAACAAATTTACTGCTTATGTTGTACATTTGCGTCCATAATTTTCATGCCGTAACATGAAGCGAACTGCCCCGTAAGGCTGTAGTAAACTTAATGTGGCTATCATTTAAAATAGACACAAATGAAACTTTCTCAATTTAGGTACGATCTACCTTTAAATCTCATTGCACAATATCCTACTAAAAGAAGAGAGGATAGCAGACTCATGGTGGTTAACCGTCAAAACGGCCACATGGAAAATCGTCATTTCTCTGATTTATTAGAGTACTATGATGATAAAGATGTTTTCGTAGTAAACAACACCAAGGTATTCCCAGCCAGAATGTATGGCCGTAAAGAAAAAACAGGCGCTAAGATTGAAGTGTTCTTGTTAAGAGAATTAAATAAGCCTAACCGTTTATGGGATGTCATTGTTGATCCCGCAAGAAAAATTCGTGTAGGTAACAAATTGTATTTCGGAGAAAACGAAGAACTAGTAGCAGAGGTTATTGACAATACCACCAGCCGTGGACGTACCATTCGTTTTTTATGGGAAGGTGATGATGAAGGCTTTAGAAAAATGTTAGAATTCTTAGGAGAAACACCTTTGCCTAAATACATTAAGCGCAAGCCAGACGAAGAAGATAAAGAAAGATACCAGACTGTGTATGCAAAGCATGAAGGTGCCGTGGCCGCTCCTACTGCAGGTTTACACTTTAGTAAAGAGTTAATCAAAAGATCTGAAATTATTGGTATTCGTTTTGCAGAAGTAACCTTGCATACAGGATTAAGCACTTTCAGACCTATTGAAGTAGAAGATTTAAGCAAACATAAAATGGATGCTGAATATTTCAAGATAGATGAAGAAGCTTGTAAGATTATTAATACCGCTAAAGAAAATGGCCGTCGTGTATGTTCTATTGGAACTACGGCGATGCGCGCCATGGAAAGTAGCGTTACTGCTCAGCGCTTATTAAAACCAGCTGAAGGATGGACGAATCATTTCATTCACCCGCCGTATAATTTTAATATTGCCGATAGCTTAGTAACCAACTTTCATTTACCTAAGACTAGCTTGTTAATTATGTCTTGTGCTTTTGCAGGCTATGAATTAGCGATGGAAGCATATAAAAAAGCAATTAAGGATAAATACCGCTTCTTCTCTTATGGTGATGCTTTATTATTTATCTAAATTTTATAAAATATAAATTTAGATAAATAATACTCTTAAGATTTTTTTACTATTTATTTAATGATTTTATTACTATTTATTTAAGTAAACATTATAAAAAAAGCCCTGATGCAATATCGGGGCTTTTTTATGTAGTATTTTTTAATTTAAAAGAAGCAAAATGTAATTGGATTACAATTCGCGAACATCTGTGCATAGCGTTAAGAAAATGACTTAAGTTCATCGTTAAAAAATTGTGCATGTTTGAGCGAAGCGAGTTCACAATTTTAGATGAACGTAGTCGTTTTTAGCGTCATGCACAGCAGAGAGCGAGAGGGATCTAATTAAATTACGCTTCCATAAGCGACTACTATAAATTAAATAGCCCCTTATTGACTAATTGTAAAGTCTTGGTTTTGTATTCACTTGGCAACAATAAACTAATATTGTGCGGGCTGCCTCCATAACTTACCATGGTTACCGGAATTTCATTGATGGCTGCAAATAATTTTTTCAATACCGCATCTGTTTTAGCTATTTCATTCCCCACAATAGAAACAATGGTTTGATCTTTTTCTATTTCCACAGAAGCTATTAAGCTTAATTCTGCAATGATTTCATTTAAATGCAGGTCTGTATCAATAGTTACAGATACCGCCACTTCCGAAGTGGTAATCATGTCAATAGAAGTTTTATACTTCTCAAATACTTCAAATATTTTTCTTAAAAAGCCATAAGCCAATAACATTCTACTGCTTTTTATTTTAATCGCAATGATATTGTCTTTGGCAGCTACCGCTTTAACTCCAACACTACCTGCTTCTTTTTTGATGACTGTACCTGCCGCAGAAGGCTGCATCGTATTCAATAATTTAACGGGGATGTTTTCAAGTTGCGCAGGCCAAATACAAGTGGGATGTAAAATTTTTGCACCAAAATAAGCTAGCTCCGCAGCTTCATCAAAACTTAATTGCTCTATAGCCACTGTTTTATCCACTACTCTTGGATCATTGTTGTGCATGCCATCAATGTCTGTCCATATTTCACAAACACTCGCTTTTACTGCAGCAGCAATCAATGATGCGGTATAATCACTTCCTCCTCTTTTCAAATTGTCCACCTCGCCTTTGGCATTGCGGCAAATATACCCTTGCGTTACAAATAATTTAGTAGTGGCATGTGCAGCCAAAGTTTCTTTTAATTTAGATTCAATGACCACTAAATCGGGTTCATCGTTAACATCTAATTGCATAAAATCTAAAGCCGGCAATAAAACATGATCAATTTTTTCTTGTTCTAAATACAAGGAAAAAAGTTTTGTACTCATCAATTCTCCTTGTGCCAAAATATCTTTATTCAATGCATCGCTTAAAGAAATTTTTTGCGTGATGCGTAAAAATTCAAAATGCTCAGTTATAATTTCGTTGGCCTTTGCACGCAAAGCTTCCCCTGAAAGTAATTCAAGAATAAATGCACGGTATTGTTTTTCCAATGCTTCTACTTTTTCAATGGCAGATTTTTTATTCGCAGAAGCCAAAGACTTACTTATTTCAACTAAGGCATTGGTCGTGCCACTTAAAGCACTAAGGACAACAATTGTAGCTTCTTGATCACGGGTAATCAATTGAGATACTTGATGCATGCGCTCAGGCTTGCCTACACTGGTCCCGCCAAATTTCATTATTTTCATCGCAGTTTTTTTTCGAGGCTCAAAGGTAAATAGGCCTAAGTAAAATAGGAGATAAAAAAGCGCTTATTTTATCAAATTATTGCAAACTAATGTTAGTCTATCAAAAAGAAAGCGTTACTAAAATGGAAGATCATCTACGGGTGCATCTTCATTCCCCCCTGCACTTGCAGGTGAAGGGTTATAACTACTTCCGCTATTTTGATCTGCTGGATTTCCTGCCCCATCCGAATTGCCCGAGCCTGAAGGTTTAGCACCCAACAATTGAACGGATACAATTCTTAAAGTTAAAGAAGCCCCATTTCTTCCATCCGCAGTAGTGTATGATCTAACATCTGGTGTTCCTTCTACATATACTTGAGTTCCTTTCTTTAAATAAGGGGCCACGGCAGTACGGTCAGTCCAATAAGAACAATCCACCCAAGTGGTCCTATCTTTTTGATTGCCTTGTGCATCTTTATAACGTTCTGTATGCGCAACATTAAAATTAATGACAGTTTTGCCATTGACATTGTTCACTAGGGCATCTTTACCCAAATTTCCGATTACTTGTAGCTTGATCATTTTCTGTAATTTAGTCGTTTTATAATATCATCGTTTGAAAGTGAAGATAGTATTTTTTAGAATTTTGAACTGAAAAGGCTAGTCCATTTTATGAACATTCTGCGAATTAGCAAAGATGAATTACTTTTGTGCCAAGCCAACTTTTAACTGGCCAAACACTATGAGCAAGAAAGGCAAGGTTTTAGTCGCCATGAGCGGCGGTATCGATAGCACTGTAGCAGCTTTAATGCTACACAACGAAGGCTACGAAGTAATTGGAATTACCATGAAAACCTGGGACTATGCCACCAGCAATGCCAATGGAAAAGAAACAGGATGTTGCAATATTGACTCATTCAATGATGCCCGATTAGCGGCAGTAAACAATGGCTTCCCACATTATATTTTAGACATTAGAGATGAATTCGGTGATTTTGTCATCGAGAACTTTGTAGAAGAATATTTAGCAGGCCGTACGCCCAACCCTTGTGTGATGTGCAATACCCATATTAAATGGAGGGCCTTGTTAAAAAGAGCAGATGCATTAGGTTGTGATTTTATTGCTACTGGGCATTATGCAAAAGTGCGTCAACATACCAATGGACGATATGTAATTTCAAAAGGATTGGATAGCACCAAGGACCAGAGTTATGTTTTGTGGGGCGTAGATCAAGATTTATTAAGCAGAACTATTTTGCCTTTAGGCGGCATGCATAAAAAAGACATCAAACAAATGGCCATTGATATGGGTTATCCCGAACTGGCTAAAAAAAGTGAGAGCTATGAAATTTGTTTTGTACCAGACAATGATTACCGTGGATTTTTAAAAAGACGTGTGGATGGATTGGAAGAAAGAGTAAATGGTGGATGGTTCTTAGACACCAAAGGAAAAAGATTGGGCAAACACAAGGGCTACCCTTTTTATACCATCGGACAAAGAAAAGGTTTAGAAATTGCATTGGGCAAACCTGCCTATGTGGTTTCCATAGATCCCATTAAAAATATAGTGGTGATTGGTGATGAAAATGATTTAGACCAAAATGATATGTTGGTGGCTAAATTAAATTGGATCAAGTACGATCATGTGGAAGATGAAATGGAACTGATGGCTAAAATTAGGTACAAAGATGAAGGCGCTTTGTGTACTTTATCTAATTCGAATAATGGCTTACAAGCTAGATTTTATGAAAATGTAAAAAGTATTGCACCAGGGCAAAGTGCAGTTTTTTATGAAGGTGATGATGTGGTGGCAGGTGGCATTATTCAAAGTGGTCACTTAATTCCCAAGTCACCATTTACAGTTTAAGTTAATCGGCAATTTTTTGAAGCAGGGCCCCAAACAGCGTGTCGGCGTGCTTTTCATAACCAATAAAATATTGCTGGGCTACTAATTTGAATTTATTAGTGGCCATTAATTTTTCAATCTGATGTTCGTTTTCGTTTTGATAGACCGAGCAAGTGGCAGCCAATAGATAGCCCCCTATTTTTAGGGCTGGAGTTATATGATGCAACATATTTGTTTGCAGTGTAGTAAAATACGCTAATTGTTTTTCGGTAAAGCCAACCAAATTTTCGGGCGTACGGCCCCAAGTGCCACTTCCTGAACAAGGTAAATCAGCAAAAATAAAATCAAATTGTTTTTTAATATCAAAAGGCAAAGTAATATCCACCACTTGTAAGGAGGCGGGTTGTATGCCTGCTTCTTTTAAACGCTTTTCACAATTGAATAAAATATTTTCTCTGATGTCTGAGACATGCAGTTGTACATTGGGCATAAAATCTTTAATTAAAATAGATTTTCCACCGCTTGCCGAACAGGCGTCCCATGTGACCAATGGCTTTTCGGTCACTGGAATTAATTGCAGCAATTGCGCCAATGCTTGCGAATTTAAATCTTGGATGACTGCCTCTTTATTCAGTAGCATGATGTTTTGAAGTGCACTTGTATTAGGTAAAGCAAATGTCATTTCACCAATCGACTCAAAAAACAATCCCGCTTTTTCCAAGCTAGCTTTAACTAGTTCTTTTTTACCTGGCCTTGCCCGAATAAATAATAAAGGTTGTTGTAAATGAGCAGCGATAAATTTGGGAATATCAATGACAGGTGAAATAAAATTTTGCAATGGAAAATCAGCGCTTAATTTTCTAAAATATTCATAGCAGATGGCACTAATGCTTTTACGATCCTTACTCCCATGTTTTTTATTGGCAGCGAAATAGGTTTTTAAATAAAGGGCAAATGGTGTAGGACCTTCGTATTCTCTCACCAATTTATCTGCTACATTCTGATGTGAGTGATGGTATTTATCAATTGTCATTTGTTAGGGAGTGCAGGTTGTTTTCTGGTGCAGCAAATATCCGTTTAAATGTGCTAAATAAGCCTTCAAAAGTACAAAGGAATGAAGGCCGCCTTCCTAGTTCATGGAATATATATAAAATACTGAAAATCAGTTATTTATGCAGAATTTGCTTTTTTTTCAATTTTAATTTTAATTATTTGTTTAAGTACCTTACCTTTGCCCTCCTGAAAATTAAATAGTACATGGCAAATCACTCGGCTACAAAAAAAGACATTAGACAAGCAGCAAAACGTCGCGACAGCAACCGTTATTATGGTAAAACTACCCGTAACGCTATTCGTGAATTAAAAATCGTAGACGATCAAAAAGTTTACAATGAAAAGTTGCCAAACATCATGTCTCAAATTGATAAATTAGCAAAACGTGGCATTATCCACAAAAACAAAGCAGCTAATTTAAAGAGCAAATTGGCTAAACACGTTGCTGTTAAAGCAACTGCTTAGTACCTGCTTTTTCGATAATTAAGATTAATTAATCAATTATACCCATCCCGCTCCGAGCATTCGAGGCGGGATTTTTTTTATGTATCTTCGCGCTATGACTGAAAAGATACTCATCCTCGACTTCGGAAGCCAATATACACAGCTTATTGCCCGCGCGGTAAGAGAAGCCAATGTATATTGCGAGATAAAGCCTTTCAATAGTAAAATAGACTTTGATCCCACTTTAAAAGGGGTCATTTTAAGCGGCTCCCCTGCTAGTGTCAACGAGGCAGAAGCACCCAATGTGGACATCAAGGCCATTTTGGATAAACTACCCCTATTAACCATTTGTTATGGCGCCCAACTAAGTGCCAAGAACTTTGGGGGTAAGGTAGAAAAATCAAACAAAAGAGAATATGGTCGTGCCCAATTGCGCATTCAAAAGGACGATGTCATATTTAAAAATATAGCCAATAATAGCCAGGTTTGGATGAGCCATAGCGATTCCATCACAGAACTACCAGCAGATTTTGAACTCTTAGCCGATACAGACAGTATTCCAGTAGCTGCTTTTAGAAAAAAACAAGACGCTGGCCATCCCTTACATGGATTTCAATTTCACCCCGAAGTGTACCATTCTTCAGAAGGGAAGAAATTGATCCAGAACTTTCTTGTGGAAATTTGCGGTTGTCACCAAAATTGGACCCCTTCTTCCTTTGTTCAGGAGACCGTTGACCAACTAAAAGCGCAGATTGGAGACAGTCATGTAATTATGGCTTTAAGTGGCGGGGTGGATAGCACGGTAGCCGCTACCCTTATTCATAGAGCCATTGGAGATCGATTACATGGCATATTTGTAGACAACGGCGTACTTAGAAAAAATGAATTCCAGGACGTCTTGGACATCTATAAATCTATTGGCTTAAATGTAACAGGTATAGATGCTAAAAACATGTTCTACGATGCCCTTGCAGGCAAGTCTGAGCCCGAAGAAAAGAGAAAAATTATTGGAAAACTATTTATAGATGTATTTCAAATAGAAGCTTATAAAGTATTGGAAGCCAAGTTTTTAGGACAAGGAACTATTTACCCAGATGTAATTGAAAGTGTAAGTGTTCACGGACCTTCACAAACCATCAAGTCCCATCATAATGTGGGCGGTTTACCCGATACCATGCACCTTAAATTGGTGGAGCCCCTGAGGTATTTATTCAAAGACGAGGTAAGAAAAGTAGGACTTGAATTAGGCATCCCTGCCAACTTGATCAACAGACATCCTTTTCCTGGACCAGGATTGGCCATTAGAATATTAGGAGATATCACGCCTGAAAAAGTAGCCCTTTTACAAGCAGCCGATCATATTTATATGAATGCCTTAAAAGAATTTGACCTCTATACCAAGGTATGGCAGGCTGGAACCATATTACTACCAGTAAAAAGCGTGGGTGTAATGGGTGATGAACGCACTTATGAATTCACCATTGCATTGAGAGCTGTTACCTCGGTGGATGGAATGACCGCCGACTGGGCACATCTGCCTTATGAATTTTTAGCCCATGTTAGCAATGCCATCATCAATGAAGTTCGAGGTATTAACAGAGTAGTTTATGACATTAGCTCAAAACCACCTGCCACCATTGAATGGGAGTAATTATTTTGATTCAATAAACTGATTAACAATATTTTATATTGTCTAATTCAATTTTTTCTTCAAACTAGTAATTTGATCCTGTAAATTGTTGACTACACCGGCCAATTGATCCACATTCCACATTGGTTGTGCTCCTGCTTTCTGTATGATATAGACTGCTTTCCATATCTCTACAATATCTGTTGCATTTACTTGATATGGCTCGTATAAAGGATTGTCACTCAATAATGTAAGCTTATTTTCATTATGTTCATTTCCCTCTTTTGCACGATCATCATTGGTAATGATGCGCTTATAAACCACTCCGTCCGCATTGGATACGACGATGTAAGTATTGCTGTTTTTTACCTCTTTAAAGCTTTCAACCTTCTCCCCCACAATTACACTACCACTTGGCGTAGGTAACATACTATCCCCTAAAATTTCAAAAGCTCGGTAATCACCTGGAGCCAACATAGGCAAAGTGAAGGTATTTAATTCGTCAAGGAACTCAGGGTCGGCGTAGCCAGTCAAATAACCTGCTGCTGCCTTTACTGGTACAAAAGTAACCATGGATGCCAATGATATGGATTTGTCCGATTTCAAGGCCCTACGACGCTCCATATAGCTATTGTTGGAACCATTTGAATCTGCGTCATTAGCGCTTAATAAGGCCAAATCTTGGAATAAGAATTCCTCTAAACTAATAGAGAATTTCGCACAAATGGTTTCCATTACTTCCAAGCGAGGCTCGGCTCTTTCTTCTTCATAAGCCCCTACTAAGGAACGCTTGATTTGAAGTTGATTGGCCATTTCTTCTTGTGTCCATTCGCGCTGCTTTCTGATGTACTTTAAATTTTTTCCTGCGTATGACATAACTAATGATTTTAGTGCAATATACTAAATATTTTAGTATTACCAAATATTTTTAGCATTTTCTTTATTTTGTTGCGCGGGCCTATCTTGGTAACTTGCATTATGGCAAAGATGAAAGAAGAAAAACCAGTTATTTTAATTACGAATGATGATAGTATTAGTGCCCCTGGTATTAAAGCCTTGGTAGAAGCGGTCAAAGACCTAGGCAAGGTTGTGGTAGTGGCACCCGATAAACCTCAAAGTGGTATGGGCCATGCCATCACCCTAGGACAACATTTAAGATTACAAAAAGCACATATTGTAGACGGTGTAGAGGCCTATACTTGTAGCGGTACCCCTGTGGATTGTGTAAAATTAGCCGTAGACAAAGTCCTGCACCGTAAACCCTCTATTTGCTTAAGTGGTATCAACCATGGCGCCAATCATTCCATTAATGTAATTTATTCAGGCACCATGTCGGCTGCTTTAGAAGCTTCTATTGAAAGCATCCCAAGCATTGGCTTTAGCCTCTTGGACCTAAGTATTGAGGCCGATTTTACTGCTGCGCAACACTATGCCAGAATTATTGTGAAAAAATTATTGGCAGACAAGAACTTAGACAAACATCTTTGCTTAAATGTCAATATTCCAAAAGTGGCCACCGATTTAATCAAAGGCATTAAAATTTGTAAACAGTCTTATGCCAAATACGATGAAAAATTTGTAGAAAGAACTGATCCACATGGCAAAAAGTATTATTGGCTCACGGGGGAGTTTGTGAATTTTGACAAATCTAAAGACACTGATGTTTGGGCTTTGAAAAATAATTATGTAAGTGTAGTACCTGTTCAATTTGATTTGACCAACCACCTACTTAAAGATAAATTAAGCAAGAAATGGAAATGGTAAAAGACAATTATATCATTGGTGTATTAGTGGGCTTGACTATGCCTTTCCTAGGCTTCCTAATATTTTATGAGTGGAAGTTTAGTGCCTTTAGTTTGGAAGAATTTCTATATTTACTGAATCGTCAGAAATCTATCTTATCCGCCATGATTAGTATCTCCTTGCTAATTAACGGAGTAGTGCTCACCATCTTCTTTCAAAAACAAAAAGATAAAATAGCCAAGGGCGTATTTTTTACCACCTGTATTTACGCAGTCATCGCCATTGCGTGTAAATGGTTTTTATAAATGAGATATTACATTATTGCTGGAGAAGCCAGCGGAGATTTACATGGTGCTAATTTGATTAAAGCACTTAAGACCATGGACAACAAAGCAGTAGTGCAATGTTGGGGTGGCGATTTAATGCAAGCTGCAGGAGGTCAATTGGTCAAGCATTATAGAGACTTAGCCTTTATGGGATTGGTGGAAGTGCTTTTTAATTTACCTACGATTCTTAAGAATATTCGTTTTTGTAAAAAAGATATTAAAGCTTTTGCCCCTGATGTATTAATCTGCATTGATTATCCTGGTTTTAATTTACGCATTGCGAACTGGGCCAAGCAAGAAAAATTAAAAGTGATTTATTTTATTGCCCCACAGGTTTGGGCCTGGAAAGAAAATAGAGTTCCTGCCATGCGTGCAAGCATTGATAAATTATTATGCATATTACCTTTTGAGCAAAAATATTTTAAAGAAAGATGGGACTGGGACGTGGATTATGTAGGACATCCTTTAATGGAAGTTATTGCGGCAGCATCAAATTTGCCAAATCCCCTACCTCAATTTAAAGATGAACCCATCATTGCCTTATTGCCTGGAAGTAGAAAACAAGAGATTGAAAAAAAATTACCCATCATGTTGTCTGTGGCCATTCATTTTCCTGGACATCATTTTGTAGTGGCACAAGCACCCGGCTTGGATGACGATTGGTTTGCTTCTCTAATCCCACCGCAACCCAATGTACATGTAGTCAAAGCGAGCACCTATGCCCTTTTACAACACAGTCAAGCAGCACTAGTGACCAGCGGAACGGCTACTTTAGAAACTGCATTATTAGGGGTACCCGAAGTAGTTTGTTACAAAGGCAACCCCATTACCTTGGCCTTAGCAAAACGTTTTGTGAAAATAAAATTCATTGCCCTGGTAAATTTAATCATGGACAAGGAAGTAGTGAAGGAATTGATTCAAGAAAATTTAAATACCAAAAATTTAGTAGATGAGCTCACTAAATTATTAGAAGATCCTACCACACAAAAAAATATACAGGCCGATTATCAGGCCTTAAAAAATAAACTTTATTCTGGAGAAAAGGCAAGTGAAGTAGCTGCTGATATTATACTACGATCACTTCAGCATAAATAGAACTAGTGCTTGAAATAAGGTAGCAATAAAAATTTAAACAACATTACCAGTAAAGCAACCAAAAACATAAGCAATGAAATTCTATTCATGCCATGCATCGCTTTCATCATTCCCGACCTTTCTTGATTTGGATCTCGCTTTACTAAAAATAAGTACTCCCCAATTTGTCTTAAAAATTTCATAGGTTTTCTTTTTATAAAATTAAAGCGATTTAGGCTTGCTTGGCCAACCAAGCTTTTAAATGCGCCGAAATTTGCACCGATTCAATAATGAATCCATCATGCCCATACACCGAATCAATGGCTACTAAAGTTGCTTTTGGCATATGTTGTTCCATAAATCTTTGCTCATCTAATGGACATAATATATCACTGTTAATACCAATAATAAAAGTAGGTATTTGAATAGTTTGTAAAGTAGCTATTAAATCGCCCCCTCTTTTTCTAGCCAGGTGATGGCTGTCCATCGACTTCGTCAACAACCAATAACTATAGGCATTGAATCTTTTTACTAGTTTATCTCCCTGATAATTGATATAGGAAGAGGCTTTAAAATTGTCAATTTTTTCAGGATCCTCATCGGTTTGTTTTTCTTGGAAAATACCATAATTGCGGTAGGTTAACATGCCAATGGCACGGGCGGCTTTCAAACCCTTTGCACCAGCATTGGGAGAAGGTTCATTCCAAGTACAATCTGCTTCAATGGCCAATCTTTGCGCCGTATGCACTGCCACTCCCCAAGCACTTTCGGATGGTGAGGTAGCAATTAAAAACATTTTTTTAATTAAGGTGGGTTCAAAAATTGCCCATTCCAATGCTTGATAACCCCCCATGCTTCCCCCCAATAATAAATCAATGGCATCGATGCCTAAATGTTTGCGCAATAAAATATGTGCTTGCACCATATCTCGAATGGTAATGGTAGGAAATTGTTCAAACCCAATGGAAGTGCCCACGATTTCACTACTTAATGGCCCAGTTGATCCATAACAAGAACCAATAATATTCGCACAAACAATAAAATAATCATTTGGATTAATTAAATAAGCTTCTCCAATCAGTCCTTTCCACCAATCTGCAGCATCGGAATTGGCAGTTAAAGCATGACATACCCAAGCCACTTTCTTACCAGGGGTATATGTCCCATAAGTATGGTAGGCAATTTTCAATTGAGGCAAGCTCACCCCGCATTCTAAGGTAAAAGGGGCATCATATTGATAAACCAATGGTTCCATTTTTTTCGTATTCTAATGCAAAGTAACTATCTATTTGAATTACATTTGCATATTCATTGGAATTTATATTTCAATTAACTAACAATTATTATTTTATGGCTAGGATGGTGGTGACAAGAATGAATGATGGCTTTGTTTTTAATGCAGTGGACGAGGCAAATAATACCATGCGCATGGACATCCCTGTAGAGCAAGGAGGCCATGGCACTGGCCTTAGACCTATGCAAACTTTATTAAGTGCATTGGGCGCTTGCAGTGGTGTAGATATTGTAATGATTTTAAACAAACAAAAAGAAACCATTGAATTTTTCGAAATGATCATTGATGGAGAACGCGAAACAGGTAAAGAACCGGCCTTATGGTCGACTGTGCATATGGTATTCAAATTAAAAGGAAGCATGACCAAAGAAAAAGCTGAAAAAGCTTGCGCTTTATCCTTAGATAAATATTGCTCCGTTGCAGCCACCCTTAGAGCTGCAGGTGCAGTGATTACTTGGGAAGTTGAAATAGGATAAACTCAAAAAAGAATTAGGCATTAAAAATATTTGTATGAAGCATAAACAATCAAAATTAATAAGAACAAGAGTAGATCGCACGCCCGAAAAAGAGCACTCCTCTCCTATGTTCCTAACAAGTAGTTTTACTTTTGATAATGCCGAAGACATGCGTGCTGCTTTTGCAGATGAAACCGACGACAATATTTACAGTCGTTTTTCTAATCCAACGGTAAAAGAATTTGTAGATCGTTTGTGTGTCTTAGAAAATGCAGAAGCAGGTTTTGCAACAGCATCTGGCATGAGTGCGGTTTTTGGTTCCTTAATGGCTTTGTTAAAAAAAGGAGATCATCTACTCTCATGCAATTCAATTTTTGGAAGTACGCATACCGTAATTTCAAAGTACTTGCCAAAATATGGTATTGATTTTAGTTATGTAGGAGCCAGCGCCACAGCTGCAGCATGGGAAGCCGCCATCACCCCTCAAACCAAAATGATTTATTTAGAAACCCCTACCAATCCTGGGGTTGAAGTAATAGACATTGCCATGGTCAGTGCCATCGCAAAAAAACACAATATTATTTTAAACGTTGACAATTGCTTTGCGACGCCCATTGGTCAAACGCCTATCGATTTAGGTGCGGATTTAGTAGTACATTCTGCTACTAAATGGATGGACGGACAAGGCCGTGTTTTAGGAGGGGCCATTGTTGGTCGCAAAGATTTAATTCATGAGATTTATTTATTCTGCAGAAGCACCGGACCGTCTTTGTCACCATTCAATGCTTGGGTATTAAGTAAAAGTTTAGAAACTTTGGAAGTAAGAATGGAAAGGCATTGCAGCAATGCACTTTACCTAGCAGAAAAATTAGAAGGGCACCAAAAAATTAATTTTGTAAAATATCCATTCTTAGCCTCTCATCCACATTATGCCATTGCTAAAAAACAAATGAATAATGGCGGTGGAATTGTTTGTTTTGAATTAAAAGGCGGTATTGAAGCGGGTCGACAATTTTTAAATCATTTAAAGATGCTCTCCTTGACTGCAAATTTAGGAGACACCAAAAGTATTGCTTCCCACCCTGCCAGTACTACGCATGCAAAATTATCTGAAGCAGAACGAACTGCAGTGAGCATAACCCCTGGATTGATTCGTATTTCGGTTGGCCTTGAACACAAGGAAGATATTTTAGCGGATATACTGCAAGCTTTAGAAGCCTAATTCTAATCACTTTATTGCTCAATATTATGCCCCTTCAATGGGGCATTTTACATTATTTTAAGTATATTGAATTCGCAAAAAAACAATTCAACGATGAAGACTAAAATTGGTGTAATGCTTTCCTCCATGATGTTCTTACAATATTATGTTTGGGGCGCTTGGTATGTAACCATGGGTACTTATATGGGTGAAGTATTAAAATCATCAGGGGTGGATGTAGGGGCTGCTTATAGTGCTGGCGCCATTGCGACCATTATTAGTCCATTTTTTGTAGGGATGATTGCGGATCGATTTTTTGCCGCTCAAAAAATTATGGGGGTCTTACATTTAGTAGGCGCTGCCCTTTTATTGTATGCGACCCAAGTAACCAACACTGGTTTTTATTGGGTGATTTTAGTTTACTCTTTAATGTACATGCCTACCATCGCTTTAAGTAATAGTGTGGCCTTTGCGCAGATGACCGACCCCGGAAAACAATTTCCATGGATTCGAGTTTTTGGCACTTTAGGATGGATAGCAGCTGGTTTAATTATAAGCAAATTAGGTATTGAAAAAACAGCGGGCAGTTTTCAAGTGGCAGCTATTGTATCGGCTATTTTAGGACTACTAAGTTTCGCCCTACCCAATACGCCACCGAAAGCAAAAACAGAAAAAGTATCTGCCTCCGGAATTATAGGTATGGACGCCTTGGTTTTATTTAAAACTAGGTCTTTTTTAATCTTCTTTATTTCCGCTATTGCCATCTGTATTCCTTTGTCTTTTTATTATGGATTTGCCAACCCTTTTTTAAATGAAATTGGTTTAGACAATGCCGCAGGAAAAATGACCCTTGGACAAGTCTCAGAAGCCTTATTTATTTTGGCCATTCCATTTATGTTCAATAAAGTGGGGGTGAAAAATATGCTCATTTTAGGCGTAAGCGCTTGGCTACTCCGTTATCTATTTTTTGCCTATGGAACTATGGATCATAATTGGATGTTATATGCTGGTATAATATTACATGGTGTTTGTTACGATTTCTTTTTTGTCACAGGCTACATGTACACTGAGAAAAAAGCGGGAGAAAAAATCAAGAACGCCGCACAAGGCTTATTCACCTTTGCCACTTATGGAGTGGGCATGTTTATTGGTACATGGTACAGTGGCTTTGTAGTAGACCAGTATAAAATTCCTGCCAATGCCATTACTGGCACTGCGGCACATAATTGGACTTCAATTTGGTTAACCCCGGCTGCTATTGCTGGTGCCGTATTGATTGCCTTTATCTTATTCTTTAAAGAGAAAAAAGAAACTACTAGTTTGGCTTAAAAAAATTAAACAACAATTATAAAAATCAAAAATTATTCAAGATGCGTATTGCAATGTTAGGTGCAGGTTTTATTGGTCGTTTTTATGCCGATGCCCTGCAAGGTTATAGAAGTAAAGATAAAGTAGTAAGTATTTATGCACGTCGTGAGGAGTCTGCCACCAAATTTGCTGCAGATTACCATTGTGCACATTGGACCACCGATATGGAAGCTGCCATTGCCCATCCCGATGTGGATGTGGTATGTATTGCCCTTCCCAATAATATTCATGAAATTGCTGTGATGTTGTGTTGCAAACATAAAAAAGCAGTCATGACCACTAAGCCATTAGGCCGTAATGGTGAAGAGGCAAAAAGAATGTTAGTTGCTGTGGAAGAAGCTGGCATATTCAATGGTTATTTGGAGGATTTAGTATACACGCCTAAATTTATTAAGGCCAACCAATCTGTGAAGGAAGGTGCAGTAGGAAGAATTTTATGGGCGAAGTCTCGCGAAACACATCCTGGCCCACATAGTGATTGGTTCTGGGATATTGAACAAGCAGGTGGTGGTTGTATTTTAGACTTAGGCTGTCATTGTGTAGAAATTTCAAGGTCTTATATTGGAAAAGATATTAAACCAGTGGAGGTAATGTGTTGGGCAGATACACAAGTAAAACCTATTGATGCCGAAGACCATGCTATTGGACTAGTGAAGTATGAGAATGGCGCAATTGGTCAGTTTGAAGTTAGCTGGACATTTAGAGGGGGTTTGGATTTACGTGATGAAGTAATGGGCACAGAGGGCACTATTTGGATTAATAGTTTTTTAAGAACAGGTTTTGAAATGTTCACTACAGGAAAAGGCGGAGATTATATTTCAGAAAAATCGGAAAGCAATAGCGGTTGGTTATTCCCAGTAGGTGATGAATTAAATGAATTAGGTTACAACCATATGTTCATGGACATGTTCAACGCTATGGAAAAAGGCGAAGCCCCTAAAGAAACTTTTTATGATGGTTATATTGTCAATTGTGTATTAGATGCTGCTTACCGTTCTGCTAAATCTAAATTATGGGAGCCTGTTCAATTAGATATCTGGAGAGGAAAAACAGGATTAACTAAAGAAAGTCATTTAGTAGAATATGATCAAGACCATTATTTAATTAAAGAAGAAATGACTCACTATGGTACTAAGAAATTAATCTTAAAACATAAAACTACAGGTAAGATTACTGAACAAGTAATTAAATAAGATTTAAGTAATCATTTAAATAAAAAACCTCCTCGATTGCTCGTAGGAGGTTTTTTTTATCAAACTCACTTAATAAATCACTATAGAGGGGGGAAGATAAATTAACTAATCACCTATAAAGTCTTTTTAAATTTTTCGAAATTTTGAATGGAAGTCTTGATATCTTCCAATGGATTTTTAGGAAAATCTTGTTCTAAGAAATAATACTTCAATCCCGCTGCATCCATATGTTGGAAGGTTTCTTTAAAGTCAAAGCTGCCCGTTCCAAAAGGAACAATGTTTCCAGCTGCATCCATATCCTTCACGTGAATTAATGGAAAACGACCCTTATTTTGATTGAATATAGCTACCGGATTTTTTTTAGCTCTAAAAACCCAACCCAAATCCAATTCCATTTTTAAAATATCGGCACTAAGTTGTGTTAAGAAGTAATCATAGGACACTAGGTCTCCTACCTTATTAAACTCGGAGGCATGGTTGTGGTAAACTAATTGCAATCCTGCTTTTTTTGCCTGCTCCCCTGTTTTTTGTAAAATAGCAGCAGCTTCTTTGATTTCATCTACTGTATCAATTGGAATATTCGCACATACTATATATTTAATACCTGATTCCGCTACCAAGTCCACCATTTCTTGACTATTGTCTCTTAAGTTTTTCATTGGAGGAAATTTCATGGGTTGACCATCTGGACCCAAGGGTAATTTATAACCTGGTGGCAGTTTTAAGGGTGCCCCAGCTACATGATGCGAACGCCACTGCATGCCCAAGTCTTGCAATAAGGTCCTAAATTCTTTGGGTTGCTTACCATAAAATCCTGGTTGCTTACTAAAAGCAGATTCAATATTTATATAACCAGCAGCGGCTACTTTTTTTAACGTGCCCAAGGTATCCGTATCCATATCATTAAATAAAGTAAACAATTGAATACCTGGTGCAGGCAAGGGTGCATCGGTCATAAAACTATTGGCCCAACTGGACTTATTGAGTAAAGTAGCCCCCATTGTTAAAGTGGCAGCTTGCTGTAAAAATTTTCTTCTAGTATTCATTTTATTATATAATTTAAATGGAGGATAAGGCCTTTTCAATGCGTTATAATGACACAATATAATTAAATTAGCCTAAATTTCAAAAATCTTTTACCTTTAAGCCATGTCAAAATCACCCTCACTCCCAGCCAGTCTTAAGCAATTGCTTATTAAGGGGGATGAACTTTTTTTACCCGGTATTTCCGTGGATTGTGTGATTTTTGGTTTCCACGAAAACAGCCTTAAAATTCTTTTATTGGATATTGCAGATAGCAATAAATGGTCCGTTCCTGGTGGATTTGTGCTTAAAAACGAAGATATTGATGCTGCCGCCTATCGAGTATTAAAGGAAAGAACAGGCCTTAAAGATATTTTCTTACAACAATTTAATGTTTTTGGCCAACCCAATAGAATTGAAGCCTCGGCGCATAAAGCTACTTTTGAACAATATGGAACTAAATTATCCAAGGACCATTGGCTGCTTCAAAGATTTGTATCTGCTGGTTATTATGCATTGATTGATTACACCAATTTCACTGTTCAAAACGATTCATTTAATTCCCTAAATTCTTGGATAGGCATTGAACATTTGAGTAAGCTTAGTTTTGACCATGACCACGATAGTATCGTTAAAAAAGCCCTTGAAAGCCTTAGAACTCAATTGGCCTATCTTCCCATTGGTAAAAACTTATTGCCCAAGAAATTTACCATGCCTGAATTACAAAAATTATACGAGACCATTTTAAACAAGCCATTGGACCGTCGAAATTTTCAACGAAAAATGCTAAGCTTTGGTATTCTAAATAAACTAAACGAAACCAGAAAAGGCGGCGCACACAAAGCCCCTTATTTATACACTTTCAATGACAAGAAATATCAAAAGGCATTAAAGGACGGGTTGTATGGTTCCTGGTAAATTAATTCCTACTTCGTCCAAATTACTTTTAGCTTTTGCACATCTCTTGAATTGGTTCCTACCATGATTTGAAACTCCCCTGGCTCCCAATCATATTTTAAATCGGTATTGTAAAATTTCAACAATTCTGGTGTTATTTCAAAGCTAACTTTCTTTGTTTCACCGGCCGCCAATTCTATTTTTTGGAAACCTTTCAATTCTTCCACAGGTCTAGTCACTGAGCCAACCACATCTCTAATGTACATTTGCACAACCTCTTTACCAGGAGTAGCACTCGTGTTTTTTACTTCTACGGTGGCAATTAATTTCTTATTGCCTTTCAATACGGTATCTGATACTGCAAAATTGCTATACTCAAATTTTGAATAACTTAAGCCATAACCAAATGGATATAAAGGATCATTGCTAACATCTAAATAGTTGGATTGGAATTTAGAGAACCATTTGCTTAATGGACGTCCTGTATTTTTATGATTGTAGTATAAAGGTATTTGACCTACATTTTGAGGGAAGCTCATACTTAATTTTCCTGATGGATTTACTTTACCCAACAAAGCATCTGCAATGGCATAGCCCGCTTCAGAACCTGCAAACCATACCTCTAAAATAGAGGGCACATTCGCATCTTCCCATGTTAAAGTAAGTGGACGACCATTGAATAAAACTAGTACCACAGGTTTACCAGTGGCTAGTAAGGCTTTTAATAATTTTTGTTGCGCAGCAGGTAAATCTAAATTAGAACGAGAAGCACTTTCTCCAGTACTTTCCGCGCCTTCTCCTAAAGCCGCTACAATTACATCTGCATTGGCACTCACTGTCAAAGCTTCTTGGATTAATTGATCGGCAGTGCGCGCATCTCTTTCCATGTCTTTTCCAAACATGGTTTCACGCTTTTGTAATTCATAATCATCTTCTAAATTAGAACCCTTTGCGTACGCTACTTTTCCGTTCGTACCCACCAATTCAGTCAATCCTTGCAATAAAGAGATGGATTTTGAATTGTCAGCCCCCACGCTCCATGTACCCGTCATGTTTTCTTTGGCATTGGCCAAAGGACCCACCAAGGCAATTACTTTTCCTTTAGCAATGGGTAATATATTATTGTTGTTCTTTAATAAGACAAAACTTTGCGCTGCTATGACCCTTGCATCCATTCTATTCTTCTCTGTGAAAACTTCTGTAGCAGATCTTTTCTCATCACAATATTTATAAGGATCATCAAACAAACCCAATTCATATTTAGAAATTAAAATTCTTTCACATGCTTTATCAATTTGCGCTTGTGTAATTTTTCCTTCTTTCAAAGATTGTTTAAACATATTTAAAAAACCTTCTCCTACCATGTCCATATCCACGCCTGCAAGTAATGCTTTTTCATTCACGGTTTTAAAATCACCAATGCCATGGTTCACCATTTCAGGAATGCCTGTATAATCAGATACTACCATTCCATTGAATTTCCATTGTTTGCGCAAGACATCGTCCACCAACCATTTATTGCCTGAGGCAGGAATACCATCAATTTCATTAAAAGACACCATGACAGTTTTTACCCCTGCATCAACTGCAGCTTTATAAGGAGGAAAATATTCATTGTACATTCTGATGCGACTCATATCTGTTGTGTTATAATCTCGCCCACCTTCTGCTGCACCATACAAAGCATAATGTTTCACGCAAGACATAATCGTATTTTTCAATGACAAATCATCCCCTTGATACCCATGCACCATGGCTTTAGCAATGGCTGAACTCAAAAATGCATCTTCTCCATTGCCCTCTGAAGTTCTACCCCAACGAGGATCACGCGTTAAATCTACCATGGGTGAGAAGGTCCACATAATACCGTCTGCACTGGCTTCGCTTGCTGCAATGCGCGCAGAACGTTCAATTAAAGGCATGTCCCAAGTAGCCGACATACCTATTGGAATAGGAAAAATTGTTTTATATCCATGAATCACATCCATGCCAAACAATAAAGGAATATGCAATCTTGTATTTTTAACTGCAAACTCTTGCAACTCTTTTATTTTAGTCACCGATCTAATATTAAAAACTCCACCTACTTTGCCCTCTTTTACTTTTTGTGCAATGTCAGAACTACTCACTGCGCCCGTTACAAAATCACTTGAAGCTGGCAAGTTTAATTGCCCTAATTTTTCTTCCAAGGTCATTTTAGCTAGCAGCTTATTAACAAATGCATGCATCGTTGCGTCTTTGCTTGTTTGTGCAAATAAAAATGTGCTGGTTAACATCGTAACCATGAATAATAATTCCTTTTTCATACGTGCTAATTTTATGTATTTCATATTATTTTTTACCAAATAATTGTGGAGGCTGATTGGGCAGGCATCGTAAAATGGTATTGATGCAAGCCTTCTTTTAAATTTATTTCCTTTTCTACTGAGGTATTTAAAACCAATAAGCCCTTTTTCCCATTGGGTAATGCAAAGGCCACTGTTTTAATGGATTCGTTGTTGACACTGCTCTGTATTCTTACTGCGCCTGGTTTTATGTATTTTGAAATTTGTCCAATAATATAATAACTCACATTTCTATTGATGGTTTCATCCTGAATGGTGAAAGCACCCTTGCATTCTGTGCAGCCCATGGGTGTATGCGGTTCGAATTTGGCATTGGCAGCCAAATTCCATTCTAATACCAGACTACTCCAATTTTGAATGGTCCCTATTACAATATGTTCTAAATGCCAGATAAAATCTCCGTCAAAGCTGCCCTTGGCACCCGTCCATTGTTCGGTAAAATAAATTTTCTTGTCAGGATGTTTTTGATGCACTTCAGACAGCGCATCTTCTTTACCTAAGTACAAATGAAAAGCAGTGGCTGCTGCATATGATTTTGCTTTAGCATCCTCTAAAATATTAATAGGATAATTGGGATGATCTGCATTATGGTCATACAATACGATTTCTGATTTTATTTTTTCTTTTTGAAAAATGGGCCCAAGGTAATCTCTCAAAAATTCTTTTTGTTCTTCTGAATTCATCAATAAACTTGGATTGTTGCCCCCATGCTCTGGTTCATTTTGCATGGTGATGGAACTGATTGAAATTCCTTTCGCCTTCATGGCCTTGATGTATTTCACAAAATACTGAGCATAGGATGCATAGTATTTTTTTAATAGGCTTCCACCCATGCTGCCATTGTTTGACTTCATCCATACTGGAGGACTCCAAGGAGAAGCCATGATTTTCAAACCAGGTTGAATGGCCAATGCTTTTTTAAGTATCGGAATTAAATGCAAGGTATCCTCAGACAAGGAAAAATTAGTGAGTGCCGAATCGGTGGTGCCCTTGGGCAAATCATTGTAACTAAATACATGTGCATCTAAATCAGAAGCGCCCATGCTAATTCTTATATAGGATACGCCTAAATCATTGGGGCCTTTACCAAAAATTTCTTTAAGGATGGCCTTTTGTTTTTCGGGCGCTAATTGGTCAATTAATTGGGCAGAACCACCAGTTAAAGCATAACCAAAACCTTCCATGGTTTGAAACCTTAATTTACTATCTACTTGTATAGTAGTAGCCGCTTCTTTAAGCTGCTGATGGTTTGATTTTACCAAGGCTTGCTCTTTAAATTTAACCAACCCATTTGCCGTGGTAGTAAATATTTGAGCAGATGTTTGCAGGGAGCAAAACATCCAACTAAAAGCAATAAATTTTTGTAAATTTTTTCTCATAAAAATTGATTGAATAAATATACTTTTTTTTGCCTTATTTTGGCTAAATCGCACAATAATAATTACCTTTTAGGATGCAATCAGCCAATAGTTTTAAACCCCCTCCTTTGCAAATTAATTATCTGGGGGATCATGCGTTTTTGGTAGCCCTCCATTCCAGCGTTTCAGCAGAAACGATGGCCTACCTAAGACAAATAACAGAGGCCTGCAAGGCATTGAAAAATAAGCATTCTTGGATCAAAGACATCATTCCGGCCTATCAAACTGTTACGGTGGTTTTTGACCTAAATCGCTACTACCAGCATCAGACCGAGGAACCCTTACTTGTATTTAAAAAATTATTATTGACTCCACTGAAGGAATTACCAGCAATAAACAAAACAATCAATAACAAAATCATTCAAGTGCCTGTTTGTTATGCGCTAGACTTTGGCATTGACTTAGCCCAGATGGCTGCTTTAAAAAATACTACCGTCGAAGAAATTATTCAAATACATAGCAGCGAAATATATTCAGTGTATTGCCTAGGCTTTATGCCAGGCTTTGCCTACATGGGCAATGTGCATGAAAAAATTCAAATGGCCAGGCATCCTGCACCTCGGGCAAAGGTTTTGGCTGGAAGTGTTGGTATTGCTGGGCCACAAACGGGCGTGTATCCAATGGACAGTCCAGGCGGCTGGCAAATTATTGGCAGAACTCCAATAAAAATATTTGACCCTGAACCCAGTAAATTAGCTTTGTTTCAAACAGGAGATCGAGTTCAATTTTATTCGATTGATCGAAAAACATTTGACAACATGAAGGAGGCAGAAAGATAATTTGTATCAAACAATTTCAACCATTTTTTTTCATTAACCATTAAATACAAAGCATGGACCTACTCTCACAATATTCTTTACCAACCTGGGGCATTATGCTACTCGCTTCTTTTTTTATAGGACTCACCAAGGCTGGCTTAAAAGGCATCGATATGCTAAGTGTCACCCTCATGGCCTTTGTATTTGGAAGCAAGGCCTCTACAGGCATTGTACTTCCTTTATTGTGTTTAGCAGACATTGCCGCAGTGAGCTATTACCATCGTCATGCTAAGTGGAACCATTTTTGGAAAATTGTACCTTGGATGATTGCGGGTATCCTCATAGGCAACTTCATTGGCAAAGACATCAATGAAGCTTTGTTCCGAAAAATAATGGCAGTGATTATATTATTTACGATTCTAATTATTTTATGGATGGAGTTTAGAAAATCAAATAAGGTACCCACTCATCCTATGTTTGTGGCTAGTACTGGTTTAGCCGCAGGCATTACCACCATGCTGGGCAATTTGGCTGGCGCCTTTTCCAATTTATATTTCTTGGCCATGCGTTTTGAAAAAAATGATTTTATTGGAACTGCAGCATGGATTTTTCTTTTTATGAACTTATTCAAATTGCCCTTTCAAGTATTTTATTGGAAAAATATAACGATGCAGACGCTCAAAATAGACAGCTTACTGCTTCCTACTTTAGCCATAGGATTTATAGTGGGTCTAAAATTGGTAGACAAAGTGCAAGAAAAAAATTACAGAAAACTAATTATTATTTTAACCTTAATTGGTTCTGTGTTCATGTTGCTTAAAAAATAATTTAAATTTTTCTTAGTCCTTGATTAATTTTTTAATAACTAAACCACCCACTTGCTTGCCCATTTCAGCACCCGTATTTACACTAATTATATAATGTATACCGCCGTATACCCTACTCATGGAACATTCCGCAGCTGCTTGATGGAAGGAATTAAACTTTCTTTTCAACCCAATATAATGGTAGTCGCTAGAATCTTCAAAGGCAACATTGTCGCCATACAATTTAGTCAAGACGGTTGCAGCAGAAGCTGTAATGGTGCTATGTCCGCTAGTGTATTCTGGAAATGGTGGGGTTTGCAATAAGGGTGTCCAACCTTTGTCAATGAGTTCATTGATCGCAGTTACAGGTCGTACATAACTACTTCGATATTTTTCATCCCAGCATGAAATAAATCCATCAAACAAAGCAATAGAAGTTAATGCAAATGTTTGTGCTGCTTTCACCGGATCTGCTTTAGATTGCTCTATAATTTGAGCTGCAATACCCATCCAGTGTCCACCCGGTGTAATTTTTTTATTGCCATACATCAAATGTCCGTCATGTTCCAAAACAAAGGGATTGTCATCCCAATACTTTGCAATTAATTTTTGTTCGTCTGTTAAATTTTTATTGATGTCATACACTTCCTTCATCATGGTAAAATAAACCGAACCAGGTTTGGTATCATAAACTGGAGGACGATTGGGTTTGAATTCAGAAGCAGAATCTAGTACCATCGGCATCATTGTATTCCAACACCACTCCACACCATCTAGATAATCAGGAGGCGTAGGTCTCCATTTGCCAGGATCGTTGCTGCCAAGATATTTGGCCTTGCCTCTAGATTTAAAATACCCATCTTTTTTAGCCCTTGCCATCACTGCATTCGCCACTGTATCTCCAAATTCAATAGAGGCATTGTAAGTGGCTTCATCCAATAAATCTTTATAAGCGCCATACACTTTATTTTCATAAGCAGTTAAAGAGTCCACTGAAAACACTTTTACATTTCTGGCTACTTTAAAAAATGCTTTAGAGGCCGCTAAATTAAAATTGTACTTTTTATTTTTATCAGGCTCAGGCATTTTCCCAAATCCATTTAAACTTTCTGCAATGGAAGCCGAACCAGGCTTTGAAAAGCGAATGGCTTCGTAGGAAGCAATGGAAGAATACACATAAATTCTACTGGCCACGGGAGGCGTGAATACATCGTAAATAATCACCTGGGTTAATTGATCCTCATTGTCAATCAACATTTTTACAGGGTCTAGTGCAGCTGTTTTTTTAGCCGTACAGGACTGTAATAATAGTGCCAATAGAAATGCTTGCCCAATGAACTTCCAATTTTTTGTACTCATTATATTCAATAATTTAACCGTTAAAAATGTCATTTTTTGCTTTAAAATGAAAGATGGAAGGTATTTGAAATATTGAAAAAAAACAAAATGCCTATAATGAGCTTTATCAGCCCTTTTTGGCTTTAAATTGGGCCTATTCGTTAAAACTAGCGCTTAAACGCCCCCCCTCTAACTTAATCAAAGCTTAATTTGATTTTGCCGTTTATAAAATGTTAATTCTTAGGAGTTTTATAAGTCTTAAAATTAACTATATTGAGTATTCAATTTTAACCTTGCTGAACCAAATGCCATCCATGAATCGTCGAATTATATTCTTTTTTTGCTTATTTACCCTCTATTCTATAAGTACAAAAGCACAAACAACTACCCAAGCTTTCCATTCTACCTTGTCTGCAAAAGACAGCCTGCTCTTAAAAAATGGCAAGGCTAGTGCATTCAAATTATACGAAATGGGCATTGGAAGCCAGGCAGGTAAATACAATGGCAGTCAAGCGCCTAGCTACAAACCTGCAGTCATTGAAAAAAATCCTTACTATTTAGCCGCGGCCTTTAAAGAAGGGTCTATTGATTACGAAAACATGCATTACGACCATGTACAATTAATGTACGATGAAGTAGCTGATATTGTTTTATTAAGCGACAGCACCCACCAAATTCAATTGATCAAAGAAAAATTAAAATCTTTCACCATTGGCACGGACAAGTTCATCAATATTTGGGTCGACAGCAATGTGACTAATTTATACGCCTCTGGTTATTACCAAGCCTTGGCAGAAGGGCCTGTTAGTTTATTAAAAAAAGAAGTGAAAAAAATTAGAGAGCGTATTGTAGGTACAGAAATCGTTTATCAAATAGATGTGACTACAGACTATTATGTAAAAGAAAAACAAAATTTATACCTCATTGATGGCAAAAAAGCAATCATCAAAATACTTAACAACAAAAGCCAGGAACTTAAAAAATATATTAATGCTGAGCGTTTAAACTACAATAAAGACAAAGAAACTATGCTTATAAAAGTAGTCAATTACTATAACCTTTTAAATAATTGATGTGCAAAAATATTTAAAAGTTATTTTTATCCTTGCCGCTATGGCCTTTATTCATAAAGGTTATAGCCAATTAGACAGTGCCCGACGAATCAATTTGAGTGGGAATAAAATTTCCATTAGCGAATTAACCAATCAATTAGAAGCACAAACAAAATTACACTTCTACTACAACCCTGTCTTATTCGCCAAAGAACAGTTTAGTCCCAATTTTAACAATGAGAAAATTGCTACTGTTTTTGCTAAACTCTTTGGGCAACAAGCTATTTTTTATAGTTTGGACAATCAAGACAATGTGTTTCTTACCAAAGGAAAGCAATTAAACATTCAACTTACAGAGCGCTATTTTTCTGGCATCAAAGTGGATCAAAACAGCAACGATGCTTTAGCAGACTATGACGAATCCAATTCTATTAAAGAGGCGCTGCTAGATAAAACCATCTATGAAATTGGCGATAAAAACACCGGAGGAAATAAAAAAACAATAGTTCTTGGCGGCTTTGTGAAAGATGCCAAAACTGGTGAACCCATTGCTGGTGCTTCTGTAAATATTGACAACCCAAGAATTGGCGTAAACACGGATCAGTATGGCGGATTTACCCTCTCTCTGCCAAGAGGAAAACATGTTTTAAACATTCAAAGTATTGGCATGCGCGACATTAAGCGCCAAATAGTTTTATACAATGATGGCAAGATGAATGTAGATATGATCCAAAGCATTATGTCATTAAAAAAAGTGGTTATTTCTTCTCAAAAAATAAGCAATGTGAGAGGCACTCAAATGGGGGTTCAAAGATTAGACATCAAAACTATCAAACAAGTACCTGCCATATTCGGAGAGCCAGATATCTTAAGAGTAGTGACCACCCTGCCTGGTGTCAAAACAGTGGGTGAAGCAAGTACTGGATTAAATGTAAGAGGTGGATCTTCTGATCAAAATTTAATTTTATTCAACGACGCCACTATCTATAACCCCTCTCACTTCTTTGGCATGTTCTCTGCCTTCAATCCAGAGTTAGTGAGTAATGTGGAATTATATAAGAGTAGCATCCCTGCAAGTTATGGTGGAAGATTGTCCTCTGTATTAGACATCAATAGCAGAGAAGGAAATAAAAAAGAATTCACTGGATCGGCAGGTTTGGGTTTATTGACCAGTCGTTTAAATATAGAAGGGCCAATTGTAAAAGATAAATCTTCTTTCATTTTAGGAGGCAGAACTACCTATTCTAATTGGTTGTTTAAACAATTGCCTGATGAATACAAAAACAGTGGTGCTGATTTTTATGATTTAAATTTAATCACTACCCATGAACTCAATAAAAACAATACGCTATATTTTACAGCCTATGTAAGCAAGGATCAATTCAAATTAAACAGTGATACTTCTTATAGTTACGGAAATAAAAACCTTTCTGTCAAATGGAAGCATCTATTCACCTCAAAATTAAACAGTGTATTCACCACAGGTATTGACCAATACAACTATGAGATCAATAGTCAAAAATTACCTTTGAATGCCTACAAGCTTGGATTCGATATTCAACAATCCTATTTCAAAGCACACTTTAATTATTTCTACAATAACAAACACAGTTTTGACTTTGGTGTAAATGCAATAAACTATTTATTACATCCAGGCAATTATGATCCTGCAGGACCTGAGTCAATCATTGCCAAAGACCATTTACAACAAGAACAAGGATTAGAAGGCGCTTTGTATTTTAGTGATCACTATACGGTCACTAGCAAGTTAAAAATTGATGCAGGTATTAGAGCTTCTATGTTTAATGCCATGGGCCCTAATAGCTTTAATACTTATGCAGCCGGTTCGCCACGTATTGTTGAAAACATCCTTAGCTCCACCAATTATACTAGTGGCCAAGTTTCTAAAAGCTATGGTGGTCCTGAATATCGTTTAGGTTTTAGGTATGTGATTGATGAAACCCTTTCTTTGAAAGGAGGTATCAATACCCAAAGGCAATACATCCATTCCTTGTCCAATACCACGGCCATGGCCCCTACCGATATTTGGAAATTAAGCGATCCGAATATTAAACCTCAATTAGGCAACCAAGTTTCCTTAGGCTTATATAAAAACCTTAGGTCCAATACTATTGAAGCTTCCATGGAAGTATACTATAAGACCATCGAAAACTATTTAGATTATAAGAGTGGGGCAATTTTAGTCATGAACCACCATATTGAAACCGATGTGATTGGCACCAAGGGCAAGGCCTATGGCGCAGAATTTTTATTAAAAAAATTATCAGGCAAATTGAATGGCTGGGTAAGTTATACTTGGTCTAGAATTTTATTGCAACAAAACGATCCTAAGGCTGGCGAGTTAATCAATGGTGGTATTGAATATCCAGCTAATTATGACAAGCCTAATGACTTCTCCATCATTGCCAATTACAAGTTTAGTCATCGCTTTAGCATTTCATTGAATTCAAATTACAGTACTGGAAGGCCAATTACTTTACCTATTGGCACTTATCAATACGACGGTTCTTTCAGAACTTTATATGCAGGCAGAAATGCTTACCGCATTCCAGATTATTTCAGAACAGACTTTTCTATGAATATCGAGGGCAATCATAAAGTAAAACAATTGTTGCACAATTCATGGTCTATTGGCGTGTACAATTTAACTGGAAGGAGAAATCCTTACTCTATTTATTATGTTTCAGAAAATGGAGCAGTGAATGGGTATAAATTATCCATTTTTGGAAATGCCATCCCTTACATTAACTTAAACATCAGGTTCAAATAACACATGAAAAAACTATTTATATATTTAACCATTTTGTTGACTACTTTTGGCTGTAAAGAAAAGTATGTTTCCCCAGTGGTCTCGCCCACTACTGGCTATTTAGTGGTGGAAGGCATGATCAATGCGGGTGGTGGTCAAACACAAATTATTCTAACTAGAACTTCTACCTTAGACAACCCCGCCATCATTTATGAAAAAGGGGCTAAAATTACAGTATTGGGTGACGATAATTCAACTGTTAGTTTAAATGAATCTAGCGCAGGCATTTATTTATCCGCGCCTACAGTGGTTTTAAACAACAAAGCAAAATACAAAATTGCCATTCAAACCGCCGACGGAAAAACTTATCAGTCAGATTTTTCTGCTGTACAAGCTACCCCTACTATTGATAGCGTTTACTGGAAAAGAGAAAACAATGGGGTTCAATTTTATGTCAATACGCATGACCTAGCCAACGCTACCCAATATTACGAGTGGGACTTTACAGAAACCTGGGAATACCATTCTCCATTGATGCAATATTTTCAATACTATCAATCAGGTACTAGGTATCCAAATATTCCCTATTATCAATTAAAATACATCGACCCAGTTTTTCTTACATTTAACATGGCTTTATATAAATGTTATACTACCCAAGAATCCTCTACCATCATTTTATCTTCTACTTCTAATTTGACTCAAAATAAGATCAATCATCCTTTAAATTATATCCCAGCTGGTTCCGTAAAAATTGGCGAAGTATACAGTGTACTCACTCGCCAATACGGCATTAGCGAAAATAAATATAGGTACCTTGAGAAAATGAAAAAAAATACAGAAGCCACTGGCTCCATTTTTGACGCACAACCTTCTGAATTGGTGGGTAATGTTCATTCAACTACTAACCCAAGTGAAATTGTGATTGGATTTGTGGATGCAAGTATGGTTCAATCCAAAAGATCTTTTATTAAGAATACAGAATTAAAAGATTGGAATTACGCTTCTCCATGTGTTATATCAGAGATAAAAAACAGCGAAGACTCTATCACAAAAGTGCACAACACACTTTTACCTGGCACTGTAGCAAAATTTAGTCCATTTGGTGGAATATTGTCTTACTACTTTGGGACTCCAGAATGTGTTGATTGCAGAATACTTCATGGCACTAATGTCAAACCTTCCTATTGGCCTAATTAAGAAATAAATATGAAAAAGAACTTTAAGATAATTATTACTTTGACTGGCTTACTAGCTCTAGTAGCTATGACCCATCAGGCAAATGCGCAAGCCAACAAGGCTACAGAAGTTGCTCAACAGCTTGAAAAATACACTTCCAATCATTTGCCAGAAAAGCTTTTTTTACATACCGACAAGTCTAGTTATTTGTCCAATGAACTGTGCTGGTTTAAAATTTATAATGTAGAGGGCGTTTTTCATACCCCACTTGATTTAAGTAAGATTGCTTATGTTGAAATCTTAGACAATAACGCCATTCCAGTAGTACAAGAGATGGCCAGTATTGAAAATGGAATGGGACATGGCTCTATTAAAATTCCTGCAACTGTAAAATCTGGAGAATACAGGATTCGCGCATATACCAATTGGATGAAAAATTTTGGTTCAGATTATTTCTTTGAAAAAAAGATCAATTTAATCAATACCCAACAAATTCAAGAAGTGGTGACGGCTTCTGAACCAGTTAAAGAGCTAGACCAATTGCAAATTTTCCCAGAAGGAGGCAATTTATTGAATGATATAGAAAACAGATTGGTATTTAAGTTCACTAATGCTTACGGCAAAGGTAAAGGCGCAATGCTTTACTTAGTCAACGAACAAAAAGACACGATTGGAAAGTCAACTTCTTTAGCTAGCGGCATTGGCAGTATTGTTTTCACTCCTTCTACCAATCATCAGTACACTTTAATCGCTGATTCCTACGATGATAAAACCACTTCGGTAAAACTGCCCACCATTAACCTTCAAGGCTACAGTTTACAATTGACCAATACTGCCCTAGATGCAGATTCTATTCAAATAAAAATTGGGAATAAAAATACACAAGCGACTGCTGCTTTTTTAATTGTACACAATCATGGAGTAGTGAAGCAAATCATGAACCCTAGTATCAGCGAAGGTATTAATGAATTCAAAATAGCTACTAGCAGTTTGGGTAATGGCATTAATATTTTTACCTTATTTGACGATAACAAAAAGCCAGTAAGTGAAAGACTGTATTTTAAATACCCTAAAGACCAATTAGACTTAGACATTAGTATTGATGCTGCTGAAATTGCAGGCAGAAAAAAAATGAATGTGAAATTGCTTTCAAAATTACAAGATGGCAATACTACTGCATCCGATTTATCGATGTCGGTGTATAAAATCGACTCTATTCAAAACATCGATCCTAGCAATATCATCAACTATTTATGGCTCAGTTCTGACTTAGTAGGTAAGGTAGAGAACCCTTCTACTTATTTTGACGAAAACAATGCAGGCCGTTGGGTGGCCATGGAAAATTTAATGCTTACCCAAGGTTGGAGAAAATACAATTGGGAGAATGTGCTTAGCCCCAATGCAAGCGCCTTTGAGTTTTTACCTGAAGTGGCAGGCAAAATTATTACTGGTAAAATTGTACCCAAATTACCCAATGCACCCTTAAAAGATATAAGTGTTTATTTGTCTATTCCTAGTTTAAAAACACAATTTAGATCTGCCATCAGTGATGCGAGTGGGCATTTGCTTTTTCAGTTTCCTAATTTTTATACCGAGGACCAAATCATTGCTCAAATTGAAAGGCAATACAACAACGATTATAAATTATCCATTGATAACCCTTTCGTAAAATCAAGCACCAAATACCCTGCTAAAACTATTGGATTTGGCCGTACAGGAAAATATCAATTGAATCAATACCACAGAAATATTGCTATTCAAGACAATTACAATTTTAATTTAACCAATCATTTTGCTTCCCCTTCGATAGATTCTAGCGCTTTTTATTATCAAGCAGATATCAATTATCAATTAGATGATTATGCTCGTTTCAATACCATCGAAGAGGTATTAAGAGAGTATGTATCCCCCGTTAAATTAACAAAAACAAAGAATGATTTTGATATTGCTGTGTATGATGATGTCAATAAAAGATTTTTCAACAATGGCCCATTGATTTTATTGGACGGATTGGCCATAACCCATTTCAACAAGTTCATGGAATATGATCCTTTAAAAATAAAGAGCATCGATATAGTGAATAGAATGTATTTCTTAGGTAGTTCTGGCTACAGTGGAATCATGAACTTTAGTACTTACAAAGGCAATTTAGAGGGCTTTGAATTAGATCCTAAAGCCATTGTATTGGATTACAAAGGCCTTCAATCTAGAAGAGAATTCATGGCCCCTGTCTATGCCACTAACGATCAAATCAATAGTCATTTGCCTGATTTCAGACACTTACTGTATTGGGATCCAAGTATCAATATCAATGCTGGTGGAATCAAAGATCTTTCTTTCTATACTTCTGATGTTCCGGGAAAATATGTAATTGTTTTGCAAGGCATCAGCCCTTTAGGCAAAGCAGGCTACAAAGAAATGAGCTTTGAAGTAAACTAAGTGAAGATTGATTTTACTTTGATGCGCCCCTATTCTTTAACACCATAAATGGAGGGCCTTTCTTCCAATCTACCTTTGATGGTATAAAGCTTGGTGCTACCGAAAAATTACCCAAGATTAAATCTAAGTACTCATCTTGATTGTAATCTCCGGCATCCATGGTCAACCACCTGCCCTCTTGTGTAGTGAATGTGCTAGTGGGTGTAAAGTTATAATTGCCTTTATTCTCTAAATATACAAAACCCTCTTCGGGCTGATTTTCAAAATCTGCAAAATAGGAAATGGTGGCTAAGTCTAAGTCACCATCCTTGTCAAAATCTCTGGCAATGGCTTTGTAACATCCATTCAATGGATAAAAATATTTTTGTGTAAAATTATTATTGCCATCATTTAAATAGACATAGACCCCATGAAATGCTTTTAAAACCAAAGAATAATCGGCATTGTCTCCACAAGTATAAACGATGTCCTCAAACCCATCTTTATTAAAATCCGCCAATTCAAAATAGGAAGATCCGTTGATGGGCGGGAACCTCAAGATAGGATCCTCTTTAAATTTCCCCTTGCCTAAATTGGTATATAAATAAATGCCTTCCTCCCCTTGCGCAAATAAGACCCAAATATCTGGAAGCCCATCATGGTTGTAATCTTGAATCACCGCTTTGATGGCGCCTGGCTTGGTTCTTAAGCTATGCTTTTCGTAGCCCCCTTCTTTTTTGTTTTCATACCAATTCAAGGCACCCGTTAAATAGCCAAATTCGCAGACGAGTAAATCTTGTCTTCCATCTTCATTTAAATCCACGGATTCAAATTGTACCGGTCTTTGCAAACGATCCAACAAGGTTTTTTCCCCTTCTTTTGGAAAACGATCCTCTTGATCAAAGGTTATACTTTTAATGCTGCCATTGGCTCCGTTGTCAGGATTTAAAATACCAATATCACAGAGCAACCAATTGTTTCTTGATGCTAGCCTATTCACAATTGGCCCCTTGGTTTTAAAACTATCCACCAAATTCAATTGGGCATCGAACCGGTAAATGAAATGGTTGAGCGCATCACTAATTACAAATGGTGTTGAATAATTGGTCGTATCTATTTTCACATAAGAAGTGGCAGGCAATTTATCTTTAAAATTGGATGTCAGTACCTCAAACTGTTTTAAATTATTTCCGATGGCAATATTCCTATTTTGTGGCAAGGGCTTTTCGGGGGCTACACTTACATAATAATCAATGATTTTCTGCCATTCTGCTTCTGTAACCACGGGGCGATTAGGATAAAAATCACCGGTGATAGAAACCTCATATTTGTTTACTTTGTAACGCTTGCCTTGATGAGCGAAAATACCTAATCTTGGCCCCATCATGGGCAGAATACCCTTTTCCCAAGTAGTAGCATCCACCCAGTTGGGGTCGGGTAAAACATGGCAGGATTGGCAATACTTTGCAGCCAATGCCTGGCCCTCCAGTACAGCAGGGTCGTTGCTACTTTTTCTATTGGAAGAAGTTTGGCAGGCAGTTAAGCCTATGCAAGTAAAGGCCATTATTGTAATCCCAAAGAATAGATTGCGCCCCATAGTCCTTATAATTTGATAATGCGTTCTGCTCCCTTACTGTCCTGTATACTGATAGAACGCATGTTTGCTTCCGCATTGATAAATCGACCCGATTGTGACAAGAAAGAAGCGCCATAACTAAGTTCTCTTTTCTGTTTCTTGCCATTTTTATAGACAATGGTTGCTGCCATATCCATAGGCTGCAAGGCAATCAATTGCACTTTATTTTTTAAAGCAAATACTTTTAGTTGGTCTTTGTTTTGACTAGCCGCCAATAAACATTTTCCATTTACGCTTCTTAGTTTAACCAAGGCCTTGGCATCCCCAGGCACAAACCATCCAGAAGCAGCAATCGATTGAGCTTCAAAACCTCCTTGGCCATTGCCTTTCAGCAATAAACCATTACTGGCATCGTACCTGCCAATGGAAACATCTGTACCATAATCATTACCAACCAACAATACATCTAAATTGCCATCCTGATCAAAATCTTCCGCCAACATGCCATTCATATTGGCATATTGCATGTTCAAAGGCAAGGCCACTAAGGTAAATTTACCATGCCCCTCATTTCTTAAATAACTGTTTTGAAAATAATTAGCTTTTAATTTTAGTACCCCTTGCATTTCCTTTTCGGTAAACATTTTATCGATGGTCGCTTCGGCATAGGATTTATAGTTTTGAAACTTAGACCTAAAGCCAATCATTTGTTTGACCATATCATCTCTATTGTGTACCGGAAATTCTCTGCGTGTGGTATCCAACTGAGAAGTCGGAAGATATAAACTTGGAACAGCATCCATACTTCCATTGTTGTCAAAATCTTTGGCATAAAGCTGTGCAGGAAATTGATCGTTGCCTTTGTAATAAGAATTCAAACCCAAATTTCCTACCACATAATCCATATCGCCATCGTTGTCAAAATCTCCTGCCACAATACTTGACCACCAACCCGATTGATTGGCCACCCCAGTACTCTTTGTGATGTCTTCAAAATGACCATGGTTGTTCTTTAAAAAACTAAGCGGCATCCATTCTCCAGCTAAGATTAAATCAGACCAGCCATCATCGTCAAAATCGGTCCAAAGGGCATCACAAACCATCCCTAATTTATTTAAACTAGGGGCAACAGAAGCAGTTACATCAGTAAATTTTACTACTCCATCCTTGGTATCATTTCTGTAAATAAAACTAGACACAGGTTGCGGATAATTAGAAGGAAGTACCCTGCCTGCAATAAATAAATCTAAGTCACCATCATGGTCATAATCGATGGCACGCACACAAGACTTACTAGTAGTATTGCTTGGTAGACCCTGTTCTTGCATTTTAAAATTACCCTTACCATCGTTGAGGTAAATTTTATCCTGATAAGCAGCAGAATTAGCGGTGCTTTCATATCCACCACTGGCAATGTAAATGTCTAAGTCTCCATCTCCGTCTATATCAAAAAGGACAATGCCTTCATCCTGCCAATTTTTATTGGCCCTAGTGGCGTCTTTGATTAAATCTTTCTGTGTAAACTTGCCATTTTTTTCCTGCATCAAAATACAAGCCGAGTTCGCTAAAGAGCCTGCGGCGATCATGTCATCCAATCCATCTCCATTTAAATCACCCACGGCTAAGGCTGGGCCATATTCGGTAAACTTATGGGGCAATAATTTTTGTACATTAAAATCAATATTGTCTCTTGCCTTGTTGACATAATTGATGTTCAATTGCTTGGTGACTTCTGTAAATAAAGTACCAGTTGCTACTGTTGGTTTTTCCCAATCATAGGTTTCATTGGCATGCTTAATATCTAGGGTAAGTATTTGATTCGCTTTTACATTTTTGATGACCTGCTTTTTATTATTGGGCCAGATGACTACCACAGAATCGATGCGTGCAATACTGTCTAGTCCAAAATTAGGACGAATGTCAATGGTAGATAAATAACCACGGTAGGGCGTTTGCTCATACACTTGTTGCTTGTTGCCATAATGCAATTCAATCCAAGCGCCTAGCCCATCTATATTTTGACTGTCTCCCTTTAATTTTAATTTTAAATAATGCTGCTTGTTTTCTTTTCTTTCCATCAAATTATTTCTATACAAAAAAGCAGAATCGTTGATATTGTTCACCACCAAATCCATATCTCCATCGTTGTCTAAATCGGCATACACAGCCCCATTGGAAAAAGAGGGTATAGACAGGCCCCAATCTGTGGTGGCATTGGCAAATGTTACATTGCCATTGTTTTTAAAGGCGTAATTGTGGATTTTAACCTGAGGTATTTGAGATAATGTAAATTCCTTAGGGGCTATCAAACTGGCCTGCCTACGAAAAGTAATAAAGTCGTGGTCGGTAATGTCTTTGGGAAAACCATTGGTCACATAAAAATCACGGTGGCCATCGTTATCAAAATCAGTGACCAAGGGGCACCAACTCCAATCGGTTTCTGCTATGCCTGCAAAAAAACCTACATCACTAAAAATAGGATCACCAATGGAATCATTTTGTTTCATCCTTGTGCCCTGATTCAATTGAATGCTATTACGAACATACTGGTATTGATAGCCATAATAATCACTGTTCTGGTAGTTTTGATAACTGATGGCATTCAGCATCATTTTTTTGCGATAATTGTCCTCTGGATCCATGTCCAATTCTACTACATCCACCAATCCATCGTTGTTGATATCGATGATGTCCTGGCCCATCCCATTGGCCGAAGTATGTTTAAAATAAGTGGCTGCTTTGTCTATAAAAGTGCCGTCGTGGTTGTTGATGTATAGTAAGTCGTTGGAATTAAAATCGTTGGTGACAAAAATATCTTTCCAACCATCTTTATTCACATCGGCAATGTTCACCCCATGACCATAACCTTCAATGGTCACGCCTGCTTGTTTAGTGACATCGGTAAAAACAGGATGATTTAATTTTACATCAAAATCGTTTCTTAATAATTTTCCTGTAGATGGATAAGATCCATCCAAATTCTTTTTTCGATACACGGCCGGATTGTCTCCTTTGATGATTTGATTTACGGTCAAATACACATCCAAGTCTCCATCATTGTCGTAATCAAAAAATGCAGCCATGGTAGTATAGGTACTATCGTTTAAACCATATTCAGTAGCCATTTCCTTGAAATGAGGCATGCCTTCTTTATCAGCACCTTGATTGATGTACAATAAGTTTTCTCTTTTTTTAGGGTTGCTACTTACCGTACAACTCACATAAATATCTTCTAGGCCATCATTGTTAATGTCGATGATGCTCACCCCCCTGCTCCATTTACCTTCGCCAGTCACACCAGCTTTTTGAGTGATATTTTCAAATTTAAAGTTGCCCTTATTGATGTACAATTGATTGGCTACTTGATTGCCCGTAAAATACAAATCCATCAAACCATCGTTGTTGAAATCACCTACGCCAATGCCACCCCCATTGTAGATATTGGTCATGTCTATGGGATTGATGGAATCATTTTCGATGATGCGATTGGCAAATTGTATTCCAGAAACACCGGGATCAATACTTTCAAATAAAACCGCTTTGTTTTTACAAGCGTTCATACACAATAAAAAAAAGGCTGTAGCCATCAAATAAGCAATACTAGCAGGTTTTTTCATCATAAAACAAGTTTTCAATAAGCTTAAATATACTAAAAAAAAAGAGATAAGGTTTCCCTTATCTCTTTCAAAATTAAATATTAATTATTAATTATTAATAACCAGGATTTTGTTTTAATCTAACTTTTCCATTAGCGTTCAAGTTGTCCAATTCGCCTTGTGGAATTGGCATGTACTCGTGTTTACCAGCTTGGAAAACAGCACCTTTTTTCAATGGTCTGTTCACCTCTCTTGCGATCCAAGTATTGATGGTTGTAGCAGCAATACCGTATCTCACTAAGTCAAAGAAACGATGTCCTTCCATGGCTAATTCTAATCTTCTCTCCATACGCACAGCTGCTACTGCAGTTGCTTTGTCGGCGAAGGTAGCATAAGTACCAATTTTATAAGAATCAGCATCTACACCTGCAGCAAAAGAAGCAGTTGCCGCATTGTAATCAGCTGGTTTTCCATCAGCAGTTTTTTGAACATAAGCTGAGTTCTTAGCTCTTGTACGAATTTGATTTACATAAGTAGTGGCAGCAGCTAAGTCACCTGCATCAGCAGCACACTCAGCAGCCCATAAGATTACATCTGCAAAACGAATAATGTTTACGTTGTTCGCAACCAATTCGGTTGGACCCCAATAAGAGCTACCTACGTCTGTGAATGCTCCTTTTTGAGAATTTGCATAAACGTTTTTAAGTGGGCTAAATAAACCATCATTCGTTGGGTTTCTGATCCAATCAGCACCTGGATGTAATCCCCAATCTAAATATGGAATACCTGGTCTACCCATGGTCCAGTCAATTCTTGGATCTAGGTTTCCAACATATTTAGTACCATATTGAGCACTAACATGGTCACCAGTATAATAAGAATTTAATAAAGGTAAACCGTTAGCATCAGTTTTGAAAGCATCTGCTAAGTCTTGAGAAGGATTGTAAAATCCGCAACAAGCACCTGGACCACCTGTATAAGGGAAGTTCAAGATATCACCATAGTTACCATTTGGATCTCCACCCCAATCTACTGAAGAACCGTCTTGAACTGAAGTTTGCGCAGCAAATACAGATTCAGCACTGTTTTTTTGAGCAGGGTTGAAGTTAGAGAAGTAGTTTACATTCAAAGCATATTTTGCACCGCCTGAAGTTTTACCATTGGCAATAACGTCTTTCAAAATTGGATAAGCGTCAGCTAATTTATTTTGGAACATTAAAGCTTTAGCTTTCATGGCTTTAGCAGCCCATACGTTAGCACGACCTACTTCAGACCATGTATCTGGTAAACCAGCTATAGCAGCATCTAAATCAGCCATGATACCAGGCCAAGCATCTACAGTATTAGATACTTCTAAGTTGGTTGGATTTACTTTCTCATCGGCATAAACAATATTACCGAAGATTTTTTTCAAGTCCATGTGGAAATAAGCTCTTAAAAAGCGTGCTTGCGCTACGATTTTTGTTGCTTTATCCGCACTAATAGTAGTCGTTGCTTTTGCAGTATTAATTACGTCATTACAACGTTGAATTCCTGCATAGTTTAATTTCCATTTTTGAGGAACGGCACCATTGGTTGGCGTTAATGAGGTACCCCATGTTTCCATTGGAGCAGCATCACCCACGTCTGTTGGATCAGATCCTTTGTAAGCATCATCACCAGTTACTCCTCCAAAGATCCAGTTAGAAGCACCAGAGGCGAAACCGTCTCCAGATGCACCTTCACCGTCCACTAAAGAGTAGGCACCTATTAATAAGCCTTGTACACCAGCTTCACTGGCAACAACATTGGTCGCTAAAGTACCAATTGGTGGCTTGTCTAAGAAGCTTTTACTACAAGCTGCAACACATACTACTAAAAATATGCTAGCTATAAGTTTAATTTGATTATTTATTTTTTTCATATACACCATTTAATTTTTTATTTAAAAGTTAATGTTAACACCTAAGATGAATGATGGAGTATGTGGATAGTTTCCTTGGTCGATTCCAAAACCCACTGTGTTTCCAATATCACTACTTTGTAATTCAGGATCTAATCCTTTGTACTTAGTAAGTGTCAATAAATTTGCAGCTTGTAAATAAACTCTCAAACGATCTACTCCGTATTTAGTCAAAGCAGCTGGGTCCATTGTGTACCCAATTTGTACTTGCTTAAGACGTAAGTAAGAACCATCGCTGATAAAATAGCTGTTGGCAGCTAAGTCAGTAGAGAATGATCCTGTAGTCATCAACTTAGGAATAGTTGTGTTTGTATGAGAAGGTGTCCATGCATTTAAAGCTACTTCTCTTCTAATACCACCTTTAAAGAAGTCAGGGAAATCTGTAAAGTATTTGGTGTTATCAAAGATTTGATTGCCTTGAGATCCAAAGAAGAATGCAGACGCATCAAATTGCTTATAAGTGAAAGCCAAGTTAAATCCATAAGTAAAGTCTGGATTTGGGTTTCCTATATAAGTTCTGTCTTTGTCATCAATTTTCTTATCTCCATTGATATCAGCATATTGGAAAGTACCAGCAGAAGCACCGTCTTGATTCCAAGCTTTTGCAGCTGCATCAGTTTGGAATAAGCCTAACACTTTGTAACCATAGAAGGCACCCACTGGATGACCTACTTCGTTACGAGTTGGCGTTACGTTTCTGATTTGTGGACCATTGAAATAAGCTAAACCTGGAGTTAAAGCAGCAATCTTATTGTTGTAAGAGGTAATCATACCTGTTACATCCAATTTCATGTCTTTGTTTATTTTGTAGTGGTAAGTCAAGTTCAAATCAATACCAGTATTTTGCATGTCACCGATATTTACTTTAGGTAAATTTGCATCACCTGTAAAAATAACGTCAGCAGCAGTACCAGATTGAGTGAATAATAATCCACTTACTTTCTTTTGATAGTAGTCAGCACTAACTTCTAAAGTGTTGTTAAGCAATGACGCATCAAATCCAAAGTTAGAAATGATATCACCTTCCCAAGTTGTACTAGTATTACCAATATTACTTCTGAAGAAACCAGAAGTAGGAACTGTGCTACTACCATCGATTGCGTAGAAAGATCTACCCGCACGTGATGCATACAAGTTGTATGGGTTGGTAGGATCTACGTTAGAAGTAGAACCCATTTTCGCATAACTCGCACGAATTTTTAAGTCGTTCAAGAAAGAGAATCTTTGCATGAATTTCTCTTGAGAAACTCTCCATGCAGCAGAAACCCCTGGGAAATTACCTTCTCTTTGGCTAGGATCAAATAAAGACGAAGCGTCTCTTCTTAAACTAGCATTCAAGATATATTTTCCATCATAAGAATATTCTACTTTAGAAATCCAAGAACTTAAGGCAGATTTATAAGCAGAACCTGTGTTAGATTGTCCGGTTGGTGAACCTGAGTTCAAAGTCCAGAAATCAGGGTTCTCAGAGAAGTAGTTACTTCTACCAGCAGATAAAGATCTACCAGAATAATAAACATCTTCCTTACCAGCTAATACTGTTAAAGTATGCTTACCCCAGTTATTTGAATAGTTTAAAGTATTGGTATAAGTCCAAGCAGTGTTAAAGCCAGCGCCCTCATTAAATGAGTTAGCACCAGTATTACCTTCTGCGTTCTCATAACCTACATAGTTAAAATAGTAGTAGTAGTTATTGTTCATGCTACCACCAAAATTGGTACGAATGGTTAAATGTTTTGCCAAATCAGCTTCAGCATAGATATTACCAGTCAATGTCCAATCATTACCTACGTTATCTTTTGTACGATAGATGTCTGCATATGGGTTTCTTGCATTACCTAAACCTTGAGATTTAGTTCCTGCAAAGTTACCTGCCACATCGTATACTGGAATGATCGCATCTTCACGGTAAACCGTAGTAAATGGACTTCCCTCACCTTGGTTAGAAAACTTAGGGTTCTTTTTGTATACAAATGACAAGTTTTCACCTACACGGATATGATCCTTGATAGTGAATTGCGTATTAGCTCTTAAGTTATAACGCTCTAAGTATTGGAACTGAGCGATACCTTGTTGGTTCAAATAACCTAAAGAGAAATAATAAGAGTTTTTGTCTGAAGCAGCACTTACAGCAATATTATGGCTTTGTACAGGTGCATCACGAGTGATTTCTTTGTACCAGTTAGTACCAATTTTATTGGCTCTAGTAATCTGATTAGAGTTTTTGTCATATTTAGTTAAGTCAACAGATCCAGTTACACCATAAGGTGTAATGTAATCAGGAATTACAGGATTTGCACCACTTCCATATTGTTTGTCTGATGGGTTAGCGACACCTGAATTCTTTTGTTGTTGCCAGATTGCAGCTGCTTCTTGAGCAGTGCTTGCCATATCATAACCAGGACCCGCTGAAGTCATACCATAATAAGTATCATAGCTAACTTTTGCTTTTCCTACTTTACCTTTTCTAGTAGTTACAATGATTGCACCGTTAGAACCAGCCACACCATAGATAGCGGCAGATGCATCTTTTAACACTTGAATTGATTCGATATCGTTCATGTTGATATCTGTAAGGCTTCCTCTTACTCCATCAATGATAATCAATGGGGAGTTGTTACCAAATCCAGAAATACCACGAATACGGATATCACTAGCAGCACCTGGTTGGCCAGAAGAAATTACAGTCAAACCAGAGGCGCGACCTTGTAATGCTTCTTCACCAGTACCAGCTGGTTGTTGTTTCATGTCTTTTACATTAATAACAGACACAGAACCAGCGATGTCCTTTTTCTTCTGAGCGGTATAACCGGTGATTACCACCTCGTTAAGACTAGAAGTTGTTTCTTTTAAAGAAACGTTTACTGAACTTGAGTTTCCAATTTCAATTTGTTGGTCTTCATAGCCAACGTTAGAAACAATCAAGGTTTTTCTTCCTGCTGGAACGACTATTGTAAAGTCTCCATTAGAAGAAGTAGATGTTGCGACATTTGTACCTTTGATCAAGATAGATGCTCCAACAAGTGGTTTTTTTTCTGAGTCTGTTACTTTACCAGTAACACTCTTTTGTCCAAAAACCGCTGCTGTCAGCAAGAACAAGATAAAGGATAACGCAAATTTCTTTGAAGTTAGTTTGTTCATCATAAGCATTTTTAGTTTTTTATGCAATCGTTATAGAAAAGTTTTCTAAATTTAATATAGATTTAACGTAACTACCAAAAAAAAGTTAAAAAAATTATAAAAAAAATGTTAATTGATTGATTTTCAATCTATTAAAGGAATAAAAAAAAGCCTATTTTAGGCTAAAAAGAGGCTTTTTGTATAGCAGGTTTTACCGTTTAAAATAAAATGCTTTAACAAATCAATAAATAAGTATTCTAATTTTTTTATAGAATTTGGACTTTTTCGTTAGTTTTTATAAGTGTCGACAATTAATAGTAGCGGCTCACTACTTTGAAATCTTTATCCATTTTTACTTTCATGACACCCACGGTATCAATAGGTTTGGGCAATGTTTTATTGGCTGTATCACTTTTCATGCGCACTTGAAATTCGCAGGTATAAAAGCCTGCTTCTTGAAAATATATTACAGACTCTACCTGGTAATGAAACTTATTCAATGACTTTGGATCCTTGTTTAAATAGCTAGTCATGTTTTGCTTTAGTGCTTGGTCCACCGCCACTGGTGCTATGGGCGTCTTACATGCAAAAAGTAGCATAATTAGACAGATTAAAATATTTTGTTTCATGGTACTAAATATAAATTGTTGGATAAAATAATTTTATTGTTTGATTTTTCTTCGTCTATCTAGTTAACTTCATAGTACTATTAAACTATTGCAAACAAGCACCTAAAATTAGTTTAAATTTCACAAAACTATTTAAAATTGAAACAAGTTTGTTTTCATCCACATGTCCATTAAAATAATTAAAAGAGGAATCGCCGACACCATTCAAGACCAAGGCAGGTATGGTTTTCAGCATTTGGGTATACAAGCCAATGGATGCATGGATTATTTATCCGCACAATTAGGCAATGCCATTGTGCAGAACCCATTGGATCATCCAGTGATTGAGTTGTATTTTCCTGCCAGTATTTTTTCTTTCACAAGTAGGTATACCATTTGTATTACTGGTGCTAATTTTGTGCCCCTACTCAATGACAAAAGTATTGAACTCAACAAAGCCATTCAGGTGGTAGAAAACGATGTACTAAAATTTTTAAAACCTATCGAAGGAAGTGTTGCGTACTTAGCCATTCAAGGAAAAATTAATAGCCCTGAGTGGTTAGAGAGTCAAAGTTATTTCTCCACTACCCTACAAAAAGATGTTGAATTTGATCTACGCCCCAATGATCAAAATAATTTATCCAATCATTCCCTCCATGCCGATAAATTATACGCCATCCCTGCGCATGTTTTTTCTTCCAACCCCATTAGATTTATTCCAGGTCCTGCTTGGAATGATTTAACTGCCGATGCCATTCATAAAATATTGACACAAGCTTTTCATACCACTTTGCAAACCAATAGAATGGGTTATTTATTGAAGGGCCCATTGCTTGAATTAACCAAACCCAATCAATATTTATCTTCAGCCGTCACCAGAGGCACTTTACAACTACTTCCCAACGGCTCCCTCATGGTTTTAATGGCCGATCATCAAACCATTGGTGGTTATGCAAATTTGGGTCAAATTATTTTGGTAGATTTACCAAGGTTTGCTCAATTAAAAAATGATTCAGCCTTTCATTTTAGTTTAACCAATGTCAACACCGCACATCAACTATACCAAGAAATTCAACAAGGGTTTATCCATAGACCTGAATTGTGATATGGGCGAAGGCATGGGCAATGAAGCCGAATTAATGCCCTTCATTAGCAGCGCCAATATTTCCTGCGGTTACCATGCAGGCAATACAGATTCCATCAAAAAAACCATTGAGCTTGCATTAGAACACAATGTGGCTATAGGCGTGCATCCTGGCTATGACGATAAAATTAATTTTGGCAGAGTTTCACAAATGGTTTCTTTATTAGAAATGGCCGAACTCATTGCCGAGCAAATGTATGTGTTTGAAAGAATTGCCTTACCCTTGGGCGCTCAATTGCATCATGTAAAATTGCATGGTGCTTTGTACAATGATTGTGCAAAAGATGCTGCACTAAGTAAAATTTTTATTCAAACCATTCAAGCCATCGATCCAGATTTAATTATTTATGGATTAAGCGGAAGTCATACCATCACCCAAGCAAAAATATTGGGACAACCTTTTGCGAATGAAGTTTTTGCGGATAGAACCTATCAACAAGACGGTTCCTTAACCCCAAGGTATTTGGATCATGCCATGATTGAGGATGCCCATGAAGCTTGCGCACAAGTACTAAAAATAATTTTTGATCAAAAAGTGGATACGGCACATGGCAGTCCTATCAATATTGAAGCGAATACTATATGTGTGCATGGTGATGGTGCCAATGCAATAGAAATTGTCACTGCCTTACATCAAAGTTTGAAAAATAATTCCATTGAAATTAAATATGTCTAAAAATAGCAGCCCCTTAAAATCGATGACTGGTCTAAGTTTAGGCGCTGCATTTTTAATGGCCAATTCATCTATTGGCCCCGGCTTTTTAACACAGACTTCTTTTTATACAGAACAACTTATCACCAGTTTTGGTTTTGTTATTTTACTTTCTATCATTTTAGATTTTGGTGCACAAATAAATATTTGGCGTGCTATTACATTGAGTGGCATGCGTGCACAAGAAATTGCGAATGAATTGTTCCCAGGTTTAGGACATTTACTTTCTTTATTGGTGGTACTAGGTGGTTTCGCCTTTAATATTGGCAATATTGCAGGCTGCGGATTGGCCTTAAATATTTTAACAGGTATTTCCTTTGCCAAAGGGGCCCTACTAAGTGGCATCGTGGCCATTGTTATTTTTTGGGTAGATGAAATTGGAAAAGTATTGGATCAACTCACTAAAATTTTAGGTATTTTAAAAATAGGACTCACCTTGCTTATTGTATATGCAGCGCACCCCCCTATTTTAGAATCTGTGCATCATACCTTTATTCCAGAAAAAATTTCTTTGTTGGCCATAGTAACCATTGTAGGCGGAACAGTGGGTGGGTACATCACTTTTTCGGGTGCACACCGTTTGATAGATGCGGGTATTTCAGGCACTGAACACATTAAGTTTGTCACTAAAAGTGCGACCACAGGTATTTTAATTTCCTCTTTAATGCGTTTTATTTTATTTCTTGCAGCAGTGGGTGTGGTAAGTAAGGGCATTCACTTAGATAAAAATAATCCAGCTGCTACTGTATTTGAATCCGCAGGTGGTAGATGGGGCTTATTTATTTTTGGCATTGTACTTTGGAGTGCCGCCATTTCTTCGGTGATTGGCGCTTCTTATACTTCTTATAGTTTTATTAAAAACTTGAAAATTAAAATTTTACAAAACGAGCGTAAATGTATTACCGCATTTATTGTCTTATCCACTTTTATTTTTATTTTCTTAGGCAAGCCTAAAGAATTGTTGTTAATGGCAGGTTTGGTGAATGGATTTATTTTACCATTTGCCTTATCCATTATGCTTATTGCTGGCAGAAAATTACCCATCTTAAAACAATACAAATATCCTATTTGGATAGAAGCCATGGGTTGGATGGTCGTAGTTATGATGGGCACGATGAGTGTGTTGGCCTTGACCCAACAACTATAATAAGTACAAAAAAAGTATTTACTAATTTTTATCTGAACTACCCTGCTCTAGCATCTCCAATTTATTTTCCTTGGGCTTGAAACCAAAATTATAACGCAAAGAAATACCCCATCTTCTTGAATCAGTTGCTCTATACCCTATTGCATTTTGTGTGCCTTGATGTAACTCGAAATGATTATTATTGGTGAATAAAAAATCGTTGTAGCTAGCAGTGATGACAAGTTTTTTCTTTAAAAATTGTCTATTGATAGAAGTATTGAGCGTACCAAAATCGGATAATTCATAAAATTGTTGTTGGCCTCTGATTCTCCAAAATCCATTGAAAGTAAGGGTGGACAAAGCATCAATTTTATAAGATTGGAAAGAAAAGATGGACCAGGTACCTCTGTTAAAAACTATGGGCTTGCCTTCGTAAAAGCCAGTGTATTCATTTCGATTGTATTGGGTACCCAAAACAGCAAAATATTTCTTGCCTGGTGGTATTACGCCTATCACTCTAAAATATGTTTCTCTACTTTTTCCCAAATTATCGTAAGTACGGTAACTCACTTGTTTGTTGGTGGGCGATTGATACACTACACTCGTAAATATATCGCTGGTCTCATTCACCCCATAAGCAAACAATGGTTTGTCATCCACACTAATATTGGCTTCGTAATTGGTAGTAAATTGAGGTTTCAAATTTGGATTACCAATTTCGTATAAAAATGGATCTACGTATTTTGCAAAAGGATTTAAGTAATCGTAAGAAGGTCTGCTGATGGATTTACGATACACTAAAAATCCGCGCAATTCATAATTCATGATCATGATAATCTTTCTACTTAAATACACATAAGGAAAAGCGTCTGCCCTATTCAAAGAAAATGTAGTGTCTTTGGGCACTAATTGATGCCCTTGCATGATGGTTTGCTCCAATCTTGATCCAACTTTTAAAATAACTGGCCCCCATGTTTTTGATGCTTGTAGATAACCTGCATTGATTTGCTCTGTATAATTGAAACTACTGGTACGAAAAGGATCTGCTAAAGTTTGCCCTAAAATAGTTTTAGTATAATCCGAATGATTGTTAAAGTTTAACACAGAGGTTTTAAATCCAGCTTCTACCATTAATCCTAAAGCCTTTTTCTTAACATCGGATTGATAAGTAAAATAATTTCGATCATTGCCATAATTGCCTTTACCTCCGGTAATTGAATTATTGCTCACCAATACATTATTATAGTTTTGATCGGTACTACTGTTTGAAAAATTAAAAGAAAGATCATTGATCCACTCACCGCCTACTGTATCTAATTTTAATTTTACCCTAAAAGATTGGTTGATGAAATTATTTTTTCCTTGATTTTCTACCAAGGATTTTAAATTACCGCTATTTTGATTGGTTGAAATTTGATGCAAGAAAGATTCACTGTTGGTGGTATTGTCAAATTTATTCTGACTCATTCTTCCGTCATAATTGAAATCCCATTTTTCTTTGAGGGTCTTACCAAAACCATAGCCCATGTTTACAGAAGTATTGGGCGATGCGGCATTGGCCAACTGTCTTAAAACCGAATCAGGGCTGATGGTTCTATCTGTATTGGTAATGGTATAGCCATCGTTTTTGCTGTACTGTGCATTAATATAAGAACTTAATTTATCGTTGTTGTTGTTTAAATTAAAACCAATGAATTGATTGCCATATTTTCCTTGGGCAAATCCACTATTGACAGATCCATTCACTCCTAATTTTACGCCTTTCATTAAAATAATATTTACCAATCCTCCTCCACCCGAAGCATCGTATTTAGCAGAAGGTGTTCTAATCAATTCAATTTTTTGTATGGCATTGGGCGGTAAACTTTTTAATAAAATAGCCACATCTGCTGTGCTCATTTTTAAATCGCGCCAATTGATTTGTACCCCTGCAGGCGTCAAACCATTTAAATAAATATTACCATCTTGGTCTATAAAAATACCTGGCACTTTTTCTACGGTTTCATAAGCATTGGTAGAACTTGCTGCCAAAGGTTCTGGATCCACCACCGACTTATCATCTTCTTGCCTTATAAGCGGCTTCGATGATTTTACCACTACTTCTTTTAATTGATTGGGATCTTCTACAAGTTTAATGGCAATGGAACTTTGTTCATTCAAGGCATAATCCTTGATGAACTTTTTATAGCCGATGGCCGAAACTTTAATTTGATAGGAATTCTTTGTAGTTAAACTAATTTTAGCAAGCCCAATGCTATCTGAAATAGAATTGATTCTTTTAGTCGTGTCAGATTTATTGACTACTAAAATATTTGCAAAACCTATGGGATAATTTTTTGCGTCCACTACTTTAATTAAAATAGAAGTTGGTTGTGCGAATGAAAGGAGGGTGAAACTTGAAAACAGTAAAATAAGCGAAAGCCTGAAAATTGAAGGCATTAAATAATATAATATGTGGAGAATAGCGGGTTCGAACCGCTGACCTCTTGCATGCCATGCAAGCGCTCTACCAACTGAGCTAATTCCCCAATTTCAATTTGCTTGAAATTAAATCTCCCCTTTGCCATCCAACCAAAGTTTAACGGCTTCGGTGGTTACAGATTTTGGTCTTTCTAATGGAAAACCTAATGCTCTGTCCCAAGTTAAACTAGCCAAAACTCCTAAGGCTCTACTTACCGCAAACAAAACAGTGTAAAATTCGTATTCAACAATACCATAATGCACCAATAAAGCACCACTATGTGCATCTACATTGGGCCAAGGATTTTTTACTTTTCCTAAAGATTCTAAAATTGGTGGCACGGTTTCATAAATTTTCCAAACGGTGTTCACTAATTTATCATCGGCTAAATGTTTTTTTCCAAAGGCCATTTGTGCAGTGAAACGAGGATCAGTTTTTCTTAATACCGCGTGACCATAACCTGGTACTACTTTTCCAGAGGCTAAAGTTTTTTGAACATAGTCTGCAATTTGAGCTGCAGAGGGTTCGTCGGTGCCAATGGCTTCTTGCATTTCAAAAATCCATTTGATCACTTCTTGATTGGCTAAGCCATGCAAAGGTCCCGCTAATCCATTCATCCCTGCTGCATAACTTAAATAAGGATCGCTTAAAGCAGAACCTACTAAATGTGTTGTATGTGCAGATACGTTTCCACCTTCATGATCGGCATGAATGGTCATGTACAAGCGCATTAATTCTTTGGTGCTTTCATCTTCAAAACCCATCATATAGGCTAAGTTGCCTGCCCAATCCAATAAACCATTGGGATGAATATGTTCGCTATTCTTGTATTTTCTTCTATAGATATACGCTGCGATTCTAGGCAAACGCGCTATTAAATCCATAGAATCATCATATGTATATTGCCAGTAATCTTTTTTGTTCATGCCCTTAGCATACTCTTGTGCAAACTTAGATTCTGTTTGCAAAGCCATCACCGCTGCTACATACATTGTCATAGGATGTGCATTCAAAGGAAAGGCATCAATCACATCAAATACATGTGAAGGCACATGACTTCTTCTTTGCCAATTGTTGGTGATTGCATGTACATCTTCGTCATTGGGAATTTCACCTATCATCATTAAATAAAACAATCCTTCTGGCAATGGTTCATCGCCTTTAGGTGCTTTAGGTAATTTTGCTTGTAATTCAGGAATGGTATATCCTCTAAAACGAATTCCTTCTTGTGCATCTAATAAACTTGTTTCTGTAACTAGTCCTGTTATTCCGCGCATACCCTGATAGGCTTGCGCTAAAGTAACTTCTCCTATCTTTTTATCCCCGTGGGCCTTAAGTAATTCTTTGATTTCTACATTGGCGGCAATGGCTTTTGCATTGAACCTGTCTTTGATTTCTTCCATATTCCAAAAATTATATTGAAAACACTTTAAATTTGGCCTCGAAGTTAACTCAAAAAAAGGTTTACTTGGCTGCTTTTTTGTATAAATAATAGACCACCCATATAAAAATCAAATTAGGGATCCATGCGGCAATTAATGGGGGCAAATTTCCCTTAGTGGAAAAGATGGTGGAGAACCTATCGGTAATGATGAAAAGCGCGGCTATCATGAAGCCCATGGCCAAATGCGAGCCACTTCCCCCTCTTACTTTACGGCCTGCAATGATGCCTCCAATTAAGGTCAGCAAAAGCACTGTTAAAGGGGTGGCATCCCTACGGTAACGCTCAATCTTTAATTCATTTAAACCTTCGGCACCTCTTAAGGCATCTAAATTGATTTGTCTGATCAGTTCAGGGGTGGTGAGTTTGTCCTTGGTATATTTGTCTTTTTCCAAATCGCCTGGCTTAAATGCAAACTTTTTTTTCATCATGGGGACATAGGTAATCAACTCTTTGTCGTCTAAAATTCGTCTTTCTAATACATCAGACAAAGACCAACTTTTAGATGCGGTATCCCAAATAATTTCATTTGACCTGATATTGTAAACAATTTTGTCTTTATCCATTTGATAGGCAAAAAAACTATTCCCTCTTTTAAAAGAAGTATCGTAGGAATAAATGCCAGCGTAGGTAAATGAATCAATCCTAAAATAAATATCACTCGAGCCTCTGACCAATGCATTGTAGCTGGAATGGGTGTCCACATAGGCTGCTTCAAAACTTCCTCGAATGGTATTGGCTTTTGGAATGAACCAAAAGTTGGAGACCCACAACAATAAGCCCAACAAAGCGCCACCAATCCAATAAGGTCTAAGCCATCTGTCATAAGTAATGCCACTGGCTAATATGGCAATGATTTCGGTTTGCCCTGCCATTTTTGAAGTAAAAAATATTACTGCAATAAAAACAAACAATGGAAAAAGTAAGGCAATGATGTGCGGAATAAAACCAATGTAATAATGCGTGAATATTTCACCAGCAGAAAATCCAGACTTGACAAAATCATCTGTTTTTTCACTCACATCAATTACTACTGCTATGACAGCAAATAAAAAGATGGAGAAAAAAAATACAGTCAAAAACTTTTTTAATATATACCAATCTAATTTTTTCAATGCACTAAATTTCTTTTATAATCTCTTACTGATTTGTTCTACCATAATTTTTTTCCAAGACTTGTAATCCCCAGCCATGATGTGTTCCCTTGCCTGGCCTACCAACCAAAGATAAAAAGATAGATTCTGAATACTTGCCAATTGTAAGCCTAATATTTCGTCGGCGACAAACAAATGACGCATATAAGCCTTGGTATAATACTGACTCATCTCATTGGGTATGCCTGGATCTAAAGGAGAAAAATCATTGGCCCATTGTTTGTTCTTTATATTGATTACCCCTTGTGAAGTAAATATCATTCCATTTCTACCATTGCGTGTTGGCATGACACAATCAAACATATCCACGCCTAAGTCAATGGCTTCTAAAATATTCCAAGGCGTGCCCACCCCCATTAAATACCTTGGCTTATTTATTGGTAAATTTTCACAACAAAGCTGTGTAAAATCATATAATTCTTGTTCTGATTCGCCCACACTCAATCCACCGATGGCATTACCCACTGCATTTTTAGAACTAATGTATGCACAAGATGCTTTTCTTAAATCTGCATAGGTGCCGCCTTGCACAATGGGGAATAAATTTTGGGTATGGCCATATAAATCTGGGGTCTCGGACAACCTATTAAAGCACTTGTCCAACCATAAATGGGTCAGATTCATGCTCTTTTGCACATATTCATATTCACTTGGATAGGGCGGGCATTCGTCAAATGCCATAATAATATCTGCCCCAATACTTCTTTGTATATCCATTACCTTTTCTGGACTAAATAAATGCTTGCTTCCGTCGATATGCGATTGAAACAAAACCCCCTCTGGTTTTATTTTTCGATTGGAAGCCAAGGAAAATACTTGGTAGCCCCCACTATCTGTTAAGATGGGTCTATCCCAACCCATAAAACGGTGTAAACCTCCAGCAGCCTCCATTACTTCAGTGCCCGGTCTTAAATAAAGATGATAGGTATTGCCTAAAATAATTTGTGCATGGATATCGTTTTTAAGTTGCTGTTGGGTCACTGCTTTCACAGAACCAATAGTGCCAACAGGCATAAATATAGGGGTTTGAATTACTCCATGATCGGTAGTAATGGTACCTGCTCTAGAGGCCCCCTGCTTACTTTCAAATTCCAAGTTAAATGCTAATGCCGCCATGGCGCAAAGGTAAGGTCAAATGGGCTATTTTTCCACATTCAATCTAGGCTTGAATTAGCTGAAGCCGCATGCTTTACTTTTGTAGCATGTTAACTCACCTACCGCTGTCTACCATTTTGATAGGCGCTTTTATTGGCATTATAATTACGCAGCTGTTTTATTACCTCTATTTTTTCTTGAGATTGGCCATTTATAAAAAGCCAGCTAAAAAAGTGCATGTGGAACATCCCATTTCAGTCGTTATTTGCGCAAGAGATGAAGCAGCAAATTTAGCCAACTATTTACCAGGGGTCTTGGTACAAGATTACAATACCACCCATGAAGTTGTATTAGTGAATGACAACTCAGAAGATGAAACAAAATATTTGTTAGAAGAATTTAAAAAATCCTTCAAAAATTTAAATCCGGTTATACTTTCACAAGAAGCTAAAATGATCAATGGAAAAAAATTCCCATTATCTATTGGTATTAAATCGGCCAAAAACGAAACCTTGTTGTTGACCGATGCAGATTGTGTCCCCGCAAGTGAACACTGGATGCAATTGATGCAAGATGGTTATGACGATGGAATTGAAATTGTATTAGGCTATGGTGCCTACCGTAAAAAACCAGGCATCTTAAATAAACTAATTCGTTTTGAAACTTTTCAAACTGCCTTGCAATATTTTTCTTATGCACTAGCCGGCTTGCCATATATGGGGGTGGGCAGAAACTTGTCTTATAAGAAAGAAGTATTTATGCGCAACAAAGGCTTCTCGTCCATCAATCAAATGCCTAGTGGCGACGATGATTTATTTATCAATCAAGTGGCCAACAAAAAAAATACCGCCATTGTGATTGATCATGACGCGCATACCATTAGCGAGCCTAAAACTAATTTGCACGATTGGATGAATCAAAAATATCGTCATTATACGACAAGTAAGTACTACAAAACCTTACACGCAGGTTTATTGGGCACTTATGCCATTAGCCAGTTTTTGGTTTACCCCGTATTAATTGCCGCTTTATTGCTAACGCATGAATATACGCTATTAGGAGGCCTTTGGGGCCTTCGTTTATTAGTGCAAGGAACAATTTTAAGAAGTACCATGAAGAAATTAAATGAATTGGACCTATGGCCTTGGTTTATTTTATTTGATATGTGGTCTATCTTCTATTATTTATTTACCTTGCCTAGCGTATGGAAAGCCCCACAGAAAAATTGGAATTAATTACCAAGTACTTTGCCGAATTCACGCCTAAGCAATTAAGTCAATTCGCTGGACTTGAACCCGCTTACAAAGAGTGGAACAGTCAAATCAATGTCATCTCAAGAAAAGACATTGACCATATCTACCTGCATCATATTTTACATTCCTTAAGCATTGCAGCTATTGTAGAATGGGAAAAAGGAACACAAATTATTGACATTGGCTGCGGAGGTGGTTTCCCCTGCGTCCCTCTTGCTATATTTTTTCCAGAGGTTCAGTTTTTAGCGGTAGACAGTATAGCTAAAAAATTAAAAGTAGTAGACGCCGTTTGTGAAATGGTGGGGATTAAAAATATTAAAACGCAGCATACCCGTGTTGAAGAAATTAAAAATAAAAAATTTGATTACGCCATAAGCCGAGCAGTGGCTCCTTTAAAAGACTTGTGGAGATGGGCGGGACCTATTCTTAATAAAAAACAGGAGCAAAACAATTCTTTAATTTGTTTGAAAGGAGGCGACTTACATCAAGAAATATTTGAAAGCGGGGTGCGCCCTAAAATGATGTCTATTCATGACATCTTTCCTGAAACTTATTTTGAAGAGAAGTTTATCATTCAAGTGAAGAAGCCTTAATAATCTGTTAATATTAATTAGGTATCTCTAATTTATTATTGCTTCTATTAATATCGGGCATGCGCTGGCTAGGATCAATCTCGATTGTTTTTAAAGCAGTAATGGGCTTGGTGGTTTCAAAAGTATAAGTGGGTTGTACCCATTTCCATTCTGGATGCACGATTCTATGTTGACTTGTTTCAGGAATTTTATTAGCTAACATTAAATCCAAAGGAATATAATGCAGTTCTGTACTGCCATCTTTATAAGTCACCAACACTTCAATGGGTGAAGGCATTTTCCCATAACGTTGAATACTAATAATGGCTGTATTATTTTCGGCTTGAATATCATTCAATCCATAATCAATGGTTTTGGTAGAATTGACCCAATACTCTTTCAACCATTGCAATTGAATACCGCTTGTTTTTTCTGCGCTACGGAAAAAATCATTCGCATTGGGATGTTTGAATTTCCAGGTATTGTAATAATTGATCAATGTGGCATCGCGTAATGAATCTCCTATGACATACCCAAGGTACCCTAGTAAGGTAGCACCCTTACTATAAGCAGCACTGCTGTAGGCATAGTTGGTATTGTAATGATCTGAATGTGTGGACATAGGTTCTTCTATATTACTTTTTGCCAAAGCAAGGTAACCACCGTAATTGCCATATTGAATGTAGGGTAAATAAGTTTTTGCTTTTTCATTATTCACAAGCAATAGTTTTTTAGCCGCCTCACTAATATAGGGAGATTGTGTGGCTACATTTTGTTCATACCAATAGGTAATATCATCTTCGGCAAAACTGGCAAAGCCTTCGTCCAACCAGGGATATAAGCTTTCATTGTTTCCTAAAACATGTTGGTACCAATTGTGCATCCACTCATGAAACACGGTACCCAAACCTGGTCCTTTGATTAAAGTAGCCATAGCATATTCCATTCCACCATCCCCTCCTTGTATAAAAGAATATTGAGGATAAGGATAGGCGCCAAATTTTTTCTCTATATAAGGCAATGCTTTTTCTGCAGCCCATAATAAATTGGCCCAGGCACTATCTTCAACAGCAGTTTTTTGTTTATAATACACATGCAAGGTCAATCCCTTGCGCACTTCTTTTGATAGATGTTTAAATTGATCATCCGCAGCCCAAACAAAATCATGAATATTGTTTCCTTTAAAGTTCCAAGCTTTGATACCCGATGCATTAGCAATTGATGTTGGATTTTGTAATACACCTGTAGCGGCTACCATATAGTTTTTATCTAACTGAATGGTGACATCATAATTGCCCCATACGCCATAAAATTCACGCGCTATATAAGGATTGGTATTCCAACCTTGGTAATCGTATTCCACTATTTTAGGATACCACTGACTCATCGAATAACGCAGGCCTTCTGCATTGTCTCTACCTGAGCGCCTAATTTGAACGGGCACTTGCGCTTCAAATTGCAAAGACATTTTTATAGAAGTTTTTGGCGCAATAGCCTGCGTTAATTGTACTTCTAAAATAGTTTCGTGGTCAATTAGTTTTTGTGCCTTACCATTTATGAGGAGTTGACTTATTTTTTGCGATCCAATTTCCTTAGGTGCTAAATTTAAAATGCGGTCTTTTACCCTTTTATCCCAATCCTGCACATTATCCACGCCTAATAAAGTAGAAGCGGATGTAATGGGTGCGCCTCTTCTTACACTCAAGTAATTTTTTCCTAGCTCTCTACTTCTTATGTCCATCGCTGAATTAGGCGCAAAGGCATTCCAATACATATGAAAATAAACCTTGCGTAAAGTATCGGGCGAATTGTTGGTATAAATTAATTCTTCAGTTCCTTTGACCAAATTTGTGGTAACATCTAAAGCAGCATTAATTTTGTAGTCGATATGTTGTTGCCAACGATCGGCTTGCGCATTTACAAAATTGAAGAAACTAAAAAAAACGAATAGAGATAAGTAGCGCTTCTTTTTCATAGAGCTGAATTAAGAACCAAATTTAATTCATTAAAGGCAAAATGAACAATTAAAATAAGGCTGGCCTAGCTATGGTTTGCCATCCACCACAATCACAATCTCTCCTTTGACTTGCTTCGAGGAAAAATAAGTAATTAAATTAGCTAAAGTATCGGTAATGTTTTCTTCGTAAATTTTGGTTAATTCCCTACTTACAGAAGCTTGCCTGTCAGCACCAAAATGATTGGCAAATAATTCTAAGGTTTTGACCAAACGCATGGGACTTTCATAAAAGATCATGGTGCGCTCTTCGTTCGCCAAGGATTCCATTAAAGTTTTTCTACCTTTTTTTAAGGGAATAAACCCTTCAAATATAAAACGGGTTGCGGGTAATCCACTATTTACCAAGGCAGGCACAAAGGCAGTGGCGCCTGGCAAACTACTTACGGCTACGCCGGCCGCTTTACATGCACGCACTAATAAAAATGCAGGATCGGAAATGCCGGGTGTTCCTGCATCGGTAATTAAGGCAATATTTTTTCCTGCTTGTAATTGTTGTACCAAATGATCCACCACCTTATGCTCATTGTGTTGATGATAAGGTGTGAGTGGTTTATTAATATGATAATGCTGAAGCAGTTTAGATGATGTTCTAGTATCCTCGCATAATATAAAATCCACTGATTGCAATACTTCAATGGACCTGAATGTAAAATCTTTTAAATTTCCAATGGGCGTGGGAACTATATATAGCATGGAAATAATTGTAACTTAAAAATATAAATGCCTATTGGACAAATTCAATCTCAAAAAATTCCATCACCGCATTGGCTAATAATTTTTTTGCTGCTGTTTCTGCCATTTCTTTGGCAGCGGCTTCGTTGGCTGCATCAATTTTTAAAGTAATATGCTTACCTACACGAACATCTTGAATACCGGTTAAACCTAAATTGTGCAAACCGCCTAAAACTGCTTTTCCTTGTGGATCTAATAAATCGTTTAAGGGCATTACCTTAATTTGTACTTGAAATGTCATACTAATTTAATTGTGTGATGGTATTTTTATAAAACAAAGATACTAAGCAATAGCCAATAAAGCCAAATGGAATGGCCAACCATTTAAAAAATAAGGCTGATACGATAATATCGGCTACCAGGATGATTAATGGGACCATTAATTTTTTATTTTTTCCCAAACTTTTCAATGCCAACATAGGTCTATTCATTACCATTAAATAGGCTACTACGATAATGTAGAGATACCAGAATAGGGGGCTTAACATTAACTTAGAGGTAATGGCAGGTTGAGCTTGCCAATAAATAAGTGGAAAGGCCGCCGTTAAAATGCCTACCATTGGAATAGGTACTCCTTTGAAATAATTAGCTTGTTCTGTATCAATATTAAACTTTGCCAATCGATACGCTCCTGCCATGGCGATGATAAATGCAGGCGCCATTAATAAAGAACTATGATTTAAGGCATTGGCATCCGAAGCCAAGGATAATCTAAGAAATTGAAAAACAATAAAGGAAGGCGCTACACCAAAACTGACCACATCGGACAAGGAGTCCAATTGCTTGCCCAATTCCCCATCTACTTTTAACCACCTTGCGACAAAGCCATCAAAAAAATCCATAAGCCCTGCTAAAGCAATAAATAAACTTGCATAATAAATTTGTTCAGGGATTTCAATAAGCATGGCCCCCGACTCATCCATCGTAGCCATGGTTCCCGACTGAAAAGTGGCAACGATGGCACTACAACCAAAAAACAGGTTCATTAAAGTAAACAAATTAGGAATGTGTTTTTTCATACTTGATTTTATAGTTGATTACTTTTTACTTACACGCATCAAAGCTTCTATTTCATCCGCTTTGATAGGCATCGTCTTCATTAAATCCTGATTGCCTGTTCTAGTAATCCAATAATTATTTTCGATACGTACGCCCATTTTTTCTTCTTTGATGTAAATACCTGGCTCAATGGTAAAGACCATGCCTGCTGTAATGGGCGCTGTTCTTGTACCTAAATCATGTACATCCAATCCTAAATGATGCGAGATGCCGTGGTATAAATATTTTCTATAGGCCCTGTTTTCTGCATCTTCATTTTTCACCTCTGATTTGCCTAGTAAACCAATTTTCAAAAATTGTTTAGTCGCTTCCTCCCCCACTTTATCTGTATAATGAGCAATACTAATGCCTGGCTTTAAAATAGACTTGGCATAATCATGTAAATGTAAGCAAGCATTGTATACTTCTTTTTGTCTTTTGGTAAACTTACCATTCACAGGTACGGTTCTGGTTAAATCAGCGCAATAACCCCCATACTCGGCCCCAAAATCCATCAATACGAGTTCCCCCTCCTTACATACATTGTTGTTGTTGACATAATGCAAGGTTCTTGCATTGTCCCCACTGGCGATGATGCTATGATAAGCTGCTCCTGTGGCGCGTTGGGATAAAAAAGAATGATAAATTTCTGCTTCAATTTCATATTCATGCACACCAGGTTTGATAAATTGCAATAACCTTCTGAAAGCTACTTCTGTAATGTCAATGGCTTTTTGAATTACTGCCACTTCTTCCTTGGTTTTAATCGCACGCAAATCTTTCATCAATCTTGCTGCACGTAAAAAATGATGCAAAGGATAACGGGCTTTCATTTCATCAATGAAACGATACTCATGGGTTCTAATTAAAGTATTTTTTCGATCGTTCTCGTTGGAATCTAAATAAATGGAGTCGGCTAAATGCACCCACTGTTGCAAAGGGGCATCGATCACATCAGCCCATACAATGGTTTTCATTCCAGAAATTGCAGTGGCTTCATTGGCTCTTAATCTTTTTCCATCCCAAATTTCTTTTAACTCTTGTGGCCTTACCAGTACTAGTACTTCTCTGTATTTTGGATCGGGATTGTCTGGATACAAAATCACCATCGACCCTTCTTGCTCAATTCCTGTCAACCAAAATAATTCTGTGTTTTGTTTGAAACCATGCAAAGCATCTCCATTGGAAGGAAACTCATCGTTGCTCACAATGATGGCAATGCTATTTTTTTGCATTTTAGTAACAAAACGTTTTCTGTTTTGTATAAAAATTTGCGGATCGAGTGCTTTGTATTTCATAAGATAATTCTAAATGGTTAACGAAGGGCAAGTTAATTAAAAAAGGCCTGCTTTAAGCGATCTTACCCCAACCAATTTTTGCTTTTTGGGCAATCAAATAGGCCCTCAGGCAGGCATTTTCAGGGGCCGTAATCGTAGGATCCTTTTCACATAGTAAAAACGCAGCTTCTTTAGCTGTTTCTAAGGCCGCTTTGTCATTGATAATATTGGCCAATTTAAAATTTAGTGCTCCACTTTGTCTTGTGCCATCAATATCACCAGGCCCTCTTAATTCCAAATCTTTTTCTGCAATCACAAATCCATCATTGGTACTACACATTATTTTCAATCTTTCTTTGGCTTCTTTTCCGGTTTTTACACTGCTTAATAATATACAATAACTCTGCTCACTGCCTCTTCCTACCCTTCCTCTTAGTTGATGCAGTTGGGACAAACCAAATTTTTCTGCACTTTCTATCACCATCACACTTGCATTGGGCACATTCACCCCTACTTCAATCACAGTGGTACCCACTAATATTTGTGTATCGCCTGTTTTAAATCTTTGCATATTAGCTTCTTTCTCCTTGCTATTTTGTCTGCCATGCACCATGCTAATTTTGTAAGTAGGCTCTGGAAAAAAACTTTTTACTTGCTCATAGCCTTGCATCAAATCTTCATAGCTTAATTTTTCACTTTCTTCAATTAAAGGATACACATAATAAGCCTGCCTTCCTTTTACAATTTCTGTTTTCACAAAATCCATCACACTGGCTCTGGAAGTTTCATAGCGATGTACTGTTTTTATGGGTTGTCTACCAGGCGGCAATTCATCCATCACACTGTAATCTAAATCGCCAAAAGCAGTCATGGCCAGTGTTCTTGGGATAGGCGTGGCCGTCATCACCAACACATGCGGAGGGATACTTGATTTTTTCCAAAGTCTTGCTCTTTGCGCCACACCAAATCGGTGTTGCTCATCTATCACTGCCAAGCCTAAATTTTTAAATTGTACAATGTCTTCAATAATGGCATGCGTACCTACTACAAAATGTATGTCATCTTCCAATAATCCTTTTAAAATTCTTCTGCGCTCTGCTATTTTGGTGCTGCCTGTTAGCAATGCAATTTCAATAGGCATTTCTTTTAACAAGGCTGTTAAACTTTCATAATGCTGGCCTGCCAAAATTTCGGTGGGTGCCATCAAACAACTTTGATACCCATTGTCTGCTGCAATCAACATCGCTAATAAGGCAATCATCGTTTTTCCACTACCCACATCGCCTTGTAATAATCGATTCATTTGATAACCCTTTCCCACATCCTGTCTAATTTCTTTAATCACTCTTTTTTGCGCACCCGTTAATTCAAAAGGCAAGTGCTTGCTGTAAAAAGTATTAAAATAATTTCCTACTTTTTCAAATAAATGCCCCTTGCTGTTTTTATGCCGATCAATTTTTATTAAATTAAGTCTTACTTGGGCAATAAATAGTTCTTCAAAAATTAATCGGTCTACTGCTTTTTTATAATTGGCCTGCGATGTTGGAAAATGTATTTGTCTATAAGCTTCCCACCTGCCCATTCTATTTTCCAATAAATGTGCTGGTAAATTTTCTGGAAGATCTCTTTCACTAATTTGATGAAATAAAGTTTGGGTTAATTTTCCAATTTGTTTGGCATTGAGGCCACGAGCTTTTAGTTTTTCTGTGCTAGAATAAACCGGCTCTAATAAAGATTTTTGTGCCATGGCTTGAGCCACATAGGGTTCAATTTCTGGATGCCCCATTTGTGCTTTTCCATTAAAAAAACTAACCCTGCCAAAAACTAAATAAGCCTGACCTTCCACTATGTTTTTTTGTACCCAAGTAATTCCCTGAAACCAGGCTAGTTCAATGGTGCCTGTTTCATCCTTTAATTGAGTCACCAAACGCTTGGCCCGTTTTACCCCAATAATATCGATGCCTTGTAAGACCCCTTTTAACTGGACAAAATCCTGATCGGGGGTAATAGAGGCAATGGTCGCTACCTTGGTTTTATCAATATGCCTAAACGGAAAATGATTTAAAAGGTCGTTAAAAGTGAATAAACTAAGCTCTTTTTTTAGCATATCTGCCCTCAAAGGACCCACTCCTTTCAGGTATTCAATCGGGCTAGCTAATAAAGATGCGGTGTTCAATCTATTTTTTTTAAATTATGCACAAATATCCCAAAAAGATGGCAAAAAATGGGTTCCTGATTCATTATCTTCGCAGTTCTATGGAAAAGGAAATTGTATTAAGCGGAATTAGGCCTACAGGCTTCTTGCACCTAGGCAATTATTTTGGCGCCATGCGCAATTATGTGCGCATGCAAGACGATTACAATTGTTATTTTTTTGTAGCCAACTGGCATAGCTTAACCACCCATCCTGATACCAAAACTTTAAAAGAAAGCGTTCTAAGGGTAGTCGCTGAAAATATAGCTTGTGGCTTAGATCCTGAAAAAGTGTCTTTATATGTCCAAAGTGATGTACCCGAAATTGCAGAATTGTATTTGTATTTAAATATGTTGGCGTACAAAGGAGAATTAGAAAAGACCACTTCCTTTAAAGACAAAGTACGCCTACAACCCGAAAATGTAAACGCGGGTTTACTTACCTACCCAGTATTGCAAGCAGCCGATATATTAATACACCGTGCGGTGAAAGTGCCTGTAGGTAAAGACCAGGAACAAAACTTAGAAATGGCCCGAAATTTTGCGGAGCGTTTTAATTACAGATATGGTGAAACCTTTCCTTTGCCTTATGCCTTTAATTACAACAGCGAGTTAGTAAAAATATTAGGGCTAGATGGCAATGGCAAAATGAGCAAAAGCGAAAATCAAAATACCACTTTGTTTTTAGCAGATGAAGATGAGGCCATTCGCAACAAGATAAAAAAAGCGAAAACTGATCAAGGACCACTAGCACCTAATTCAGCGAAGCCAGATTATATTGAGAACTTATTTACTTTAATGAAATTGGTAAGTACTGCCGATACCTTAAAAAAATTCGAAGAAGACTTCAACAATAGCAGCGAAGGAAATTGCATCATTAGATATGGAGATATGAAAAAGCAATTGGCGGAGGATATGGTTAGGTTTATTCAACCTATTCGTAATCAAGCGCTTGATTTACAAAACAACAAAGAACTACTGAACAAAATAATTCGTCAAGGCGCAGACAAAGCGAGGGCAAGTGCTTCAAGCACCTTGTCTATTGTAAGGAAAGCCGTTGGAATGGACTATTAAACAGGACTAATTAATTATTAACAAAGATAAATAGTACTAAACTATTTTGTATTTTCACGACCATGGCAAAAGCTAAAAAACCAAAACACGTCGCAATCGCAGGAAACATTGGAGCAGGTAAAACTACTTTAACAGAAATGTTAAGCAAGCATTATCGTTGGATTCCACAGTTTGAAGATGTAGACCACAATCCTTATTTGATGGATTTTTATGACGACATGACACGTTGGAGTTTTAATTTGCAAGTTTATTTTTTACATGGCCGCTTGAACCAAATTTTAGAAATTCAAAGAGGTACCGAAACTATCATTCAAGATAGAACGATATACGAGGATGCCAATATTTTTGCACCCAACTTACATGAGATGGGACTCATGAGCAAAAGAGATTTTGACAATTATTATGGTTTCTTTAGTACCATTAAAACCATGATTCAACCTCCAGACTTATTGATTTATTTAAAAGCCTCTGTACCTACCTTGGTTTCACAAATTCAAAAAAGAGGAAGAGAATATGAAGAAAACATTCGTTTAGATTATTTAAAAAAATTAAACGAGTACTACAATAAATGGATTGATGGTTACAAAGAAGGTCCCTTGTTGATTATCGATTGCGATAAAAACAAATTCGGAGAATCTGAAGAAGATTTAGGCGAAATTATCAGCAAAGTGGATGGTATGCTGTATGGCCTTTTTTAAATACTAGTTTTTAATTATTTTCTGGAATGAGCAAGCTTACACCATCTCTGTTGGAGGAAATTAAATCTGTTGTAGGAGCTGATTATTTTTTTACTGACCAGGAAAGTTTTGATAAATACGGCAGGGACGAAACAGAAAACTTGCATTATGCCCCACAAGTGGTTGTCAAACCTAAAAAGGCAGAAGAAATTGCCCAACTTTTAAAAATTTGCAATCAACATTTAATACCAGTAACTCCAAGAGGAGCTGGCACTGGACTCACAGGTGGTGCCTTGCCTCATTTAGGGGGCTTGGTGATTTCGATGGAGCGCTTTAATACCATCTTAGCTATTGATGAAAGAAATTTACAAGTAATTACCGAGCCAGGTGTAATCACCGAAGTTTTACAAAATGCGGTCAAAGAAAAAGGTTTGTTTTACCCGCCTGATCCTGCTAGTAAAGGAAGTTGTTTTATTGGAGGTAATATATCCGAAAATTCTGGTGGCCCTAAGGCTGTAAAATATGGTGTGGTCAAAGATTATGTTTTAAACTTGGAAATTGTACTGCCTACCGGTGAAATTATTTGGACGGGGTCCAATGTTTTAAAAAATGCAACGGGTTATAACTTAACCCAACTAATCGTGGGTAGCGAGGGTACTTTAGGCATTGTTACTAAAATTGTTTTAAGATTAATTCCGCATCCAAAGTTTGATTTATTAATGCTAGCGCCATTTAATAGTTTAGAAAAAGCAAGTGAGGCAGTGAGCGCTATATTTAGAGCAGGCATTACGCCCAGTGCCATGGAATTAATGGAAATAGAATCAATTAAATTAGCAAGTAAAATGTGCGAGAGCACCGCCATTCCCATTACCGAAGATTTAGCTGCACATTTAATTATAGAAGTAGATGGCAATGATATAGATGTATTAATGAAGGATATGGAAGCCATTGCAGAAGTACTAGCGAACTTTGAAGTTGGTGAATTGTACTTTGCCGATGATGCCCAACAAAAAAATGAGCTTTGGAAAGTACGTAGAAAAGCCAATGAAGCCGCAGTGGCCGCAGGTTATACCATTGAAGAAGATACGGTAGTACCTAGAGCAGAATTGCCAAAATTGATTCATGGCGTTAAAGCCATGGCTGAAAAAAATGGCTTTAAAGTAGTGATTGTAGGCCATGCAGGGGATGGTAATTTACACATTAGAATCAACCACCCTATTTACAAAAAAAGCCATGAGCATATCGAAATTCAAAAAATACTTATTGAAATATTTGAATTAGTAAAATCATTGGGCGGTACCATTAGTGGCGAACATGGTATTGGACTAATTCAAAAGCCTTATATGTCTGTTTTGTTTGACGAGGTGACTATGAATATTATGCGTGGCATAAAAAAAACTTTTGATCCAAATAATATTTTAAATCCAGGAAAAATATTTGATTTAAAATAAGCCCCTAAAAATTAATATATGCGTTTCAATTTTTTAACAATTCTACTTTTTTCCTTAATCAGCTTTTCTGTAAATGCGCAGAACATGATTCAGACCAATAAAATTGAAACCCCCAGTCCGATATTTTTTGGCGGAGGTATTGTATTAGGAGGAGGCGCTGGTTCTTTTCAATTTGGATTGAATCCCGAACTAGTCAAAAGCCTCAATCCATACATCGACTTGGGGGCCGCCATGAATTTGTATTATGCTTCCTATAAATCAATGGACCTGACGGGTAATATCAATGCCAGGTCCAACAATACACAGTTTGGATTGGGAGGCTTTTTAAGAGCATGGCCCATGGATCAGTTTTTTATTCAAGTACAACCAGAATACAACTGGACTTTCACCAATGCCAAAAGCTATGTCAATGGCAATTCCGGCAGTTCCAATGTAAGCGCCCCTAGTGTTTTAGCAGGTATTGGCTATGGCAAAAGAAGTGAAAATGGATTTTCTTATTTTTCTGTCATGTTTGACTTAGTCAATTCAATGCAATCCCCCTACCGTATGGGGCATTTAACTGCTCAGCCAATTATTAGAGCAGGCGTTGGCTTCCCTGTATTTAGGGGTAAGAAAAAAGCTTAGTGAACTCGGCCACTGAATTACAGATGATAAAGCGTTCTTTCCAATCATCATACAAAAAAGCTTCCTTATCCATGGTAGCCAATAATTGAATTAAGGCATTGTAAAAACCATCTACATTTAAAATAAATACTTTTTTATTGTGTATTTTAAGATTGTTCCAAGTAAGCATTTCAAACAACTCATCTAAAGTACCTATACCTCCAGGTAATACCATAGCGGCATCGCCCTTTTCATAAAGTAATTTTTTTCGATCATGCATATCTTCTGTAATGATCAATTCAGTTAAACCTTTATGTTGCGCTTCCCATTCTAATAATAATTTGGGCATTATACCCACTACTTTTCCTCCATTGGCTAAGCAGGCATTGGCAATAGCACCCATCAAGCCTTTATTCCCACCTCCATAAACAAGTGCAATTTGCGCCTGGGCCAACCAACTACCTAAAGCGATGGCCACTTGTTCAAAAGCAGGATTTTTACCCGGTTTGGAACCGCAGAAAACAGTCAAGAACTTGATTTTCATAAAAAAGGTTTTATAACTTGAATATAGCTACAAATTAACCAATTATTTCAAAGATTCTTACTACTTTGCCAACGCATTAATTAAAAAATATGAGCGCACCATTACTGTTTTTATTTGTGATTGTTTATTTTGTCATTCTACTAGGCGTGGCTAAAATCACTGGAAAAAATAGCAACAATATGTCCTTTTTCATTGGCAATAAAAACAGCCATTGGATGCTGGTGGCATTTGGTATGATTGGCACTTCCTTAAGTGGTGTAACTTTTGTGAGTGTGCCTGGTGCGGTGGGCAAGGACTCCTTTCATTATTTACAAATCACCCTTGGCTATTTAATAGGCTACCTCGCCATTGCCTATGTTTTACTTCCTATTTATTATAAACTTAATTTGACTTCTATTTATCATTACTTAGAACAAAGATTGGGTTTCAATGCCTATAAAACAGGGGCCTCCTTTTTTGTACTTTCCAGAACACTAGGCGCTACTGCCAGACTATACTTAGTAGTGAAAATTTTGCAAGTTTTTATTTTAGATAATATGGGCATTCCCTTTTGGGGCACGACCATGGTCATTTTGATTATGATTCTTTTGTATACTTATGAAGGCGGTGTAAAAACCATTGTGTACACCGACACCCTTCAAACCTCTGGCATGTTATTGGGTTTAATTATTTGCAGCATATATATTTTAAAGAACATGCATTTTTCTTTTTCAGAAGGATTAGACGCCATGCAGCTCAAAGGCTTGTCTACTGTTTTTAATACGGATGTCAACAGCAAAACCTTTTTCCTAAAACAAATCATTGGCGGGGCTTTTATCAGTTTTACCATGACAGGCTTGGATCAAGAAATGATGCAAAAAAATATTTCTGTAAAAACTTTAAAAGATGCTCAGAAAAATATGGTGACTATTGGCATTACCATGTTAGTAGTGATTAGTTTGTTTTTATACCTAGGTGGATTGATTCATTTGTATGCTGCTCAAAATAATATCCAAGCAGTGGGCGATGATTTATTCCCTACCCTTGCCTTATTCCATATGCCTCCTTATATCTCCATCATTTTTATTCTTGCTTTAATTTCTGCCTTATTTCCAAGTGCCGATGGCGCCATTACTGCGCTTACTTCAAGTTTTTGTATCGATTTATTGGGCATGCAAAGAAATACCCAATGGGAAGAAACCAAAAAGAAAAAAATTAGACAAAAAGTACATTTATGTTTTGCCTTTTTATTTTTTATCATGGTGCTTGTTTTTAAATGGATAGACAACAAAAGCATCATCGACTTGATTTTAAAAATTGCCTCCTATACCTATGGGCCCCTTTTGGGTTTATTTGCCTTTGGGGTGCTCACCAAGAGAACCCTAAAAAACCAATGGGCCTTTCTCCCCTGCTTTTTATCCCCCTTCCTCTGCTTGGCATTGGATTATTTTCAGCCTTATTTGTTTGGCAATTTTAGAATTGGACAGGAACTATTAATCATTAATGGCCTCCTTACTTTTCTAGGTCTTTGGTTGATTTCGACCACAAATAGAGAAAAAAGATAGACATTTGTTCCATGGAATTTATTCACCCTTTGGCCAATGACTATGCGCAAAAGTACAGTAGTAGTACCCCAAGCTATTTAAAGCCATTGTTCGAGGAAACCTTGGCTACCCATGCACATGCCCATTTGCAAAGCAGCTGGACCCAAGGTGGTTTTTTAAGTTTTATCAGCCAATTGGTTCAACCTAGCAACATTTTAGAAATTGGAAGTTTTACCGGCTTTAGTGCCTTATGTTTGGCAGAAGGGCTAAAAGCCAATGGTGAATTGCATACCATTGAATTAAGAGCGGAAGATGCCAAAAAAGCGATGACTGCTTTTTCAACTAGCCCTAAGCAGCATCAATTACATATGCACCTAGGTGATGCAAAAGAAATTATTCCTACCCTTGATAAAAAATGGGACTTAGTTTTTATTGATGCAGATAAAACCAGTTATATCGAATATTATAATTTGGTATTACCGCTATTAAACGAAAATGGCCTCATGATCGTAGACAATGTGCTGTTTCATGGAGAGGTTTTAGAAGCCAATATTCAAGGTAAAAGTGCCAAAGCCATTCAAGCTTTTAATGAGCATGTCAAAGCCGATGAAAAAACAGCGCAAGTGCTTTTAACCATTAGAGATGGCTTAACTTTGATTAGAAAAAAACAATAAAATGAATAAAAGCTTCATTGTCTTAATGCTTGTCTTTTTAATCCCCCGATGCTTAATTGCTCAAAAAACAGCTACTTTAATATATATAGACGAATACAAAAATATTGCCATTCAAGAAATGAAACGTACAGGCATTCCTGCCTCTATTACTTTGGCGCAAGGCATCATAGAATCTAACAGTGGGCAAAGCAACCTGTCTTTAAATTTCAAAAATCATTTTGGCATCAAGTGCAAATCGGATTGGCAAGGAGAAACTACCTATCAGGATGATGATACAAAACAAGAATGTTTTAGAGTATATCCAACAGCAGCGCGTTCTTTTATTGATCATTCTGATTTTTTAAAATCAAGACCTAATTATGCCCCTCTTTTTGAATTAGACCCTGTAGATGACTCTGCCTGGGCTTATGGTTTAAAAAAAGCAGGCTATGCCACTGCCGCTGATTATCCAAAAAAATTAATGAAAGTAATTACCGACTTTGAGCTTTCACAATATAATTTTCCTGAATTGGCCGAAGAAGATGCTGTTGATACAAATAAAAAAGCAGTAACAAACAATATAGATAGTATTGTTCCATTAAAAAAAGATACAGTTGCTTCTATCCTCATTGCAGCTCCCCCACTAATGGCTCAACAAGATTCGAGCCTACTGATCAAAAAAGATACCCTTACCCCATCCGCCGATACAGTGCAATTGTCCAATGTCAAAGGAATCGATGCAGTTGCTGCGCCCATCACCACTTCACCCAATGCCATTCAAGGTATTGCGCAAGCGCAGTTAGTCTTGCCCATAGACAGTTTACCAAAATTAGATACCTTAAAAAAAGTAGTTGCTGTTTCAAGCCCCAAGTATCCTGAGGTAAGATTTAGAATCAATGAGGTTCCTGTGGTTTGGGCGAAAGCAGGTAGCGCTTACTTGGAAATTGCCAACACACAAAACATTCCCTTGTTTAGATTGTTTGAATACAATGAAATACCAGCAAACGATTTGCTAGAAAATGACCAACTGGTATTTTTAGGTCCTAAGAAAAAAGAAACACCTAAAAAAATACATACCATAAAAGCCCATGAAACTTTATATAGTATAAGTCAATCAGAAGGAATTCAATTGAATTTTTTAAAACAGTTTAATCCTAAGGCCAACGATGACAATTTAAAAGAAGGAGATTTTTTATTTTTATTTAGGCCCTTTGATGCACCCAAATCAAACAATGCACTACTAGATGCTTTTCAACCAGTGTCCAATACAGCAAACAAAAAAAGTATGGATGTTAAACCAATACTTAAAACTGAAAAAGCAATCAAAGACACCACAAGTGCGCTTAAAAATAAACCAGCTGCAAATAATAAAATTGATTTAATTAAGAAAATAAAATCTTTCATTCAAAAGAAAAATTAATACCGCTGCTATAAAATGAATACCATGCCTACCCTAAAAATACTTGATAAAGAATTTGTTCCCTACTTAAGTGAAAAAGAAATTCAAGAAAAAATTGCCATACTTGCACATCAGTTAAATAAGGACTATGTAGGTAAAAGACCCATATTTTTATCGATATTAAATGGCTCCTTTTTATTTACTGCCGATCTTTTTAAGCAAATAACCATCGAAGCCGAGGTTTGCTTTATTAAACTAGCCTCTTACAAAGGCATGACCTCTTCAGGCAATGTGATCACCGCCATTGGCTTAGAAGCCAATGTAAGCGACCGACACATTGTGATCCTTGAAGATATAATTGATACAGGTAAGACATTGCACCACTACTTACCACAATTGGCCTCCAGCGGCCCCGCTTCCGTTAAGATTGCGGTTTTATTGAATAAAAAAGAAGCCTTGCAATTCCCTGTACAAGTGGACTATTCCTGCTTCGACATTCCTAATAAATTTGTAGTAGGCTATGGCCTTGACTATGATGGATTAGGTAGAAACTCAAAAGACATCTACCAATTAAAATAAAATTATTTAGTTGGCTTAGGCTGGAAATTTGGACTTTGTTGCATCTTCTCTAAAATAGCCTTTTCCTCTGCACTTACTTGTTGAGGTGTCCAAACATGCACATTGATTAATTGATCTCCTTTGCCATAGCCTTGCACTTCTGGAAAACCCTTGCCTTTTAATCTAAATATTTTTCCACTTTGTGTACCTGGTGGAATTTTTATTTTAGCGCGACCATCAATGGTGGGTACTTCTATATTTGTTCCAAATACGGCATCGGGTATCGTAATATATAAATCAAAAGAAACATTTAAACCATCTCTATGTAAGCTTTCATGTGCTTCTTCTTCAATCATGATAATTAAATCGCCAGCACTGCCACCCCTTTCCCCTGCATTGCCTTTACCAGACATACTCAATTGCATGCCATCTTGCACGCCCCCAGGAATGTCTATAGAAATGGTTTCATCACCATACACACGACCTTCTCCCTTACAAGGCGTACATTTTGCAGTTACTGTATTCCCTTCCCCATTACAAGTTGGACAGGTATTCACCGTTTGCATTTGACCTAAAAAAGTATTGGTCACTCTTTTCACCTGACCAGACCCATTACAAGTGCCACAGGTTTGTACACTGTTTTTATCTTTTGCTCCATTGCCTCCGCAGGTCGTACAAATAACATGCTTCTTTACTTTGACTTGCTTGTTGGCCCCATTGGCAATCTCCTCAAAATTCATTTTAAGTTTAATCCTTAAATTGCTTCCTCTCTGCCCTCTCGATCTTGATGCACGAGAACGGCTGCCGCCACCACCGCCAAAAAAACTTCCGAATACATCTTCCCCAAATACATCTCCGAACTGACTAAATATATCATTCATGTCCATGCCACCACCGCTGAATCCTCCACCACCGCCTGCACCCGGACTAAATGCTGCATGTCCAAAGCGATCATACTTTGCTTTTTTATCGGCATCACTTAATATTTCATAAGCAGAGGCTGCTTCTTTAAATTTTTCTTCCGCTGCTTTATCTCCCGGATTTCTATCTGGATGAAACTGCATGGCCACTTTTCGATAAGCCTTTTTTATTTCCTCTGTAGAAGCAGATTTTGTAACGCCTAGCACTTCGTAATAATCTCTCTTTGACATAGTGTTAATTTATTTACCAACTACCACTTTTGCAAAGCGGATAATTTTATCATTTAAAAAATAGCCCTTCGTTACCTCGTCCACTACTTTACCTTTTTTGGCATTGTCTGTTACAGGAATTTCAGTGATGGCTTCATGTAATTCAACATTAAAATCCTTGTCCACACTTTCCATGGCTGTTAACCCTCTGGCTTGTAAAGTGGAACGCACTTTATTAAACACCAATTGTATTCCTTCTCTTTGTAGCGCTATATCATCAGCACTGTTTAATTGTTTTTCTGCTCTATCACAGTCGTCCATTACTTCCAACATAGAAACAATCACATCTTTTCCTGCAGTTTGAATTAAGTCCAATCTTTCCTTGGCCGTCCTTCTTCTGAAGTTTTCAAATTCAGCCATGAGGCGAAGATATTTGTCCTTTTGATCGGCCAAATCTGCCTTCAATTGATCTAACTCGCTCAAAGGCGCTGCTTCTTCTGCTGGGGCTATTTCGGTGCTGTTTTCCCCCTCATTTTGGACGGGTTGGGCCTGTTCTGTCAAATCGATGTCTTTTTCTTCCATAGTTTTCATATTGTTACAAATATCTCCCAAAAATATTGCCAAAGCAATAATTAGAGCAAAATTGACAGAAATAGCCTCAAAATTGGCACAAGTTGTCACTAATTTGGGGGCTATATTTGTGCCATGACAAAGGTGTATTTAAATAAAAAGATTAACCCCAGAATTGCCCTGGGCCACCCCTGGATTTACAACAACGAAGTGGACCGTATTGCCGGGCCAATAGAGCCCGGGGATATCGTGGAAGTGTACTTTTTTGATGGCCAATTGGCAGGTCGGGGTTACATCAATCCTAACTCTCAAATCATCATTCGTTTACTCACCCGTAAAAGAGAAGAAATTGACCCTGCATTTTTTCATAAAAAAATTAAAGAAGCTTGGGCCTATCGTCAAAAATTAGGCTACGTTGAAAATTGTCGTTTGGTGTTTGGTGAAGCTGATGGCATTCCTGCTTTAATCATTGACAAGTTCAACGATTATTTTGTGCTTCAAACCTTATCCCTTGGTATTGAAAAATGGAAAGAAGCAATTGTTGCTTCCATAAATGAAATTTTTAAACCTAAGGGCATTTATGAAAGAAACGATGTACCTGTTAGAGAATTAGAAGGCATGGTGCAGCAAAAAGGATTTCTGACTGATCCTTTTGCAACAGAAATTATCATTCAAGAAAATGATTTACAATTTTATGTAGATATTGAAAACGGACAAAAGACTGGCTATTTTTTAGATCAACAAGACAACCGCAAAGCCATTAAAAACATTGTTCAAGGGGCAGAGGTTTTAGGCGCATTTACCTATACAGGCACTTTTGAAATTCATGCAGCACATTATGGCGCAAAATCGGTATTGGGTATAGATATTTCAGAAGGAGCAGTTGCACAGGCCAATAAAAATGCTGCTTTAAATAAACTAGAGCATATAGTGAAGTTCGAAGCCATGAATGCATTTGATGTATTGAAAAAATGGGGCAAGGAAGGAAGAAAGTACGATGTGGTAATGTTAGACCCTCCTGCTTTCACAAAAAGCAGAAACAATATAGATAAGGCGGTTACTGGTTATAAAGAAATAAATTTAAGAGGCATGCAAATGCTACGTAATGGTGGCTTTCTAGTAACCTCTAGTTGTACCAACCTAGTGAGTCCTGAATTATTTTTAGAGACCATACAAATGGCTGCCTGGGATGCGAAGAAAAGAATTCGTCAAGTGACCTATCAAACACAATCGAGCGACCATCCTATTATTTGGGGGATGGAAAATACCCACTACCTAAAGTTTTTGATTGTAGAAGTTTGCGATAGATAATTTTATATTCTATAAAATTAATACGAACCAAAAAGGGTTCCATTTTATTGGAACCCTTTTTAAAAATCATTAGAGGTCATAGTTGTTTGGGCTTATATTTTATAAAGCCCTAACGATTACCAAAAATGCCCCCGAAATTCGGGGGCATTTTTAAAATCATTAGAAAGCGTAGTGTTAATTTTATATTTTATAAAAATTAACACGAAGCGACGTTTCAGTTCAATTTATTCAAAGTAGTTTGAATGGCTTCGAAATTAGGCAAGTCACCTGGCGTTGCACAAATTTCTTCGTATTGTACCACACCTTCTTTATCAATCACAAAGGCCGCACGCTTGCTCACCCCCTGCATTTCAAAGGCAGGAAATACATCATATTTAACACCATAAGCTGCTATTGCAGTTTTATTAAAATCGCTCAATAAAGGAAAGTTTAATTTTTGCTCCTCTTTGAATTTACCCAAAGTAAATAAAGAGTCAACTGAAATACCTAAGACTTGTGCATTGGCTGCATTGTAAGTAGCGATATTGTCTCTAATGCTGCATAGCTCGGCAGTACATACACCTGTAAAAGCCAAAGGGAAAAATAAAACCACTACATTTTGACCTTTAAAATCTGCTAAATTAGTTGCTTTTTTATCTGTATCAAAAAGCGTGAAGGCTGGGGCTGGATGGCCAGTTAAATTGCTCATTTTATTTGTTTTATTTTATTTAATAGAAGATCAAAATTAAAAATGTTTGCCGACTAAAGCGTTTATTTAGTGTTTATTTTGCTGAAGTTTTTCTCTTTTCGAAACCTCATTTGCAGAATCCATCAATTCTTTAAATTCAATTGGATGGCGTTCTAAATAATCAATGGTATGGTAAAAAGCGACCCTATCTACCTTGTTTAAATCAAAAATCTGTTGATACATTTGAACATTTTTTTTGTTCAATTTCCAAGTGCTATCCAATAAAGATGCCCTTGTATAATACTCATCGGCTTGCATCAATTGCCAGACTACGACTTTCATTTTATTGATGTCAATTAAGTTTTCCTTTTTAGTAGTGGGTTTGCAACTTAACAGGGCCAGTAAAGATATAAGTAGGACATTTCTCATTCTAACTTTTCTTTATATTTATTTAAATTGGCAATATCAATAGCCGACATGGTCGTCAACAACTGTTTTTTCATAGCCTTGTCGGCAGGCGTAAATAGGCCGACAATTTCGGTATATTTTGCTTGCATTAAAATAGGCACTGCCATAGAATTAGAGCTGGCTTCATGTATTTCTTGAAAGCTCATTAAAGCATTCAACAAAGCTGTTCTTGCTATTTCAGGTTTCTCTGACATTGCATCCAAGCCATCTCGATAATAATTGTAAATAACTCCATGTATTTTATCGTATCCTGCTTTCGTAAAATTATCTAAAAATATATACCTATTTCTTCGTCCATCATATGATTTCCAGCCAGTAATGCCAGCACCTTCGGGTGCATTGTTTACGATGTTAAGCGCCTTTTCAAAATAAGGCACCCCTGCTTTTAAAGCAAATGAATCATAATCTAAACCTAAGATCACATAAATATAATAAGCCAAGGTAGCAGTCAAATTGGCCTCTAATGGATTGGTTCCTTGTACCCTGTTTTCATTAAATTCAATGGGTTGTGCCAATTGATACTTAAAAGTAAAATTAGCATCTTGCATGTTTAATAAGGTAGAAGCATAGGCTGCATTGTATACTGGCCTATTGGACACCACACTCAGTTTGGCATCAAAAACACCAGGCGATACAACGGATTCAATAGTAATAAAAAAATTACAGTCTATCTTTTCTTCTGCTGAAAAGACATCTGAAGACCACTTTCTTTGATTGATAAAATCTTTTAGTTGCGTCTGCAATTCAGGAAACAATTTGGCATCAACTTGATTGTCTACCTTGCTGGATTGAATGGTAATGGTAGCAGCTAATTCTTGCGCAGGCAATGAAGTATCAATGAATAAGCCTATAAAAAAAATATAAACGAATTTTTTCAACATCTTCTTTGCTATTAATGCTCTAAAATACAAAACGTCCCGATGGAAAATTCATTTCGGGACGTTTTTATATTTCGTTTTAAAAAAAATTAACGGAATAAATCTGTTTCCTCATTTTTACGATAATAAATCTTATCCTCAATGAATTCAGCAGTCGCCAAAATTGCAGGATTAGGCATACGCTCATAGGCCTTAGAGATTTCAATTTGTTCTTTATTCTCATGTATTTCCTCTAAGCTGTCTGTATGACTTGCAAATTCTTCTAATTTAGAATGCAATTCTTCTCTTACAGAGATATTGATTTGATTAGCTCTTTTAGAAATAATAGAAATTGATTCGTACAAATTTCCAGTTTTATCTTTCAAAGATTTCAAATTCTTTGTTTCAACAACAGAAGGGGTGTTGGCGCCCATGTTTCTTCTTAGTTTACTCATTTTAATTTATTTAAATAATTATCAGTTTGTTTCTTTATTTTTTTAGCTTCCGCCACTAATGGGCTTTCGCTGTATCTATCTACAAAATCATTGTATTCCAATATCACTTTTGCGAATCGTTCCTTTTGTTTGTCTACAAAACTATTTTCTGCAAACATATAATACGCTTTCAATGTCAATAATTTATATTGATCTGATTTTTTTGAATCAGGGTACCCATCGGACAACAAGCCATAAGAAATGGCTGCGGCGCGGTACAAAGCAAGATTATAATACAAGGAAGCCGTGTTAAAGTCCTTCTTCTCTAGTTTAGCATGACAAGCTTCTATCACCTCCGTAGCGTCTTTTACCTTTGGACTGGTAGGATGTCCATCAATAAATGCTTGCATCAACTGAATGGTTCTATTGGTGGTCGTTTGATCTAATTCTGCTTTAGGAGAACGTTTATAATAAGTGTAAGCACGCATGTATTCAACGTCTTCCGTTTTAGGACTGTTAGGGAAATACTCTACGAAAGTTTTAAATAAATTTTCTGCGTTTTGATAATCATTATCGTAATAATAAGAATTCGCAAATTGCAAGTATAACTCTTCGTATCTAGGAGTTCCTTTAACAAATGGCATTACCGATTCAAAGAGCTGTTGTGCGTTACTGTATTTTTTTTCTTGAAAATACTTTTCGGCCATCTTCACCTTAAAGTCCGTATCCTTATTCTTTAAAATTTGTTGAAATTTTGAAGTACAGGATCCAAAAGTCAAAACAACACAGAAAGCAACTAATATTCTATTCATACAGGGTGGCAAAATTAACTAATATTCAGCAATTTAGAACTAAAAAGGTTCCCAATGAAACCCCCTTCGTTAAGAAATAGCGAAAAATTTCCTTTTCTTGGCCGTTTTCGAACTTCCCCCTTTTAAAATCAGGAAGTCCTAGTCATAAAATTGGTCTCTTTACTTGCATAAAGAGACCAACTTAAATGTATTAGAACAATACTAACCTGGGGATTAACCAGCGTTATTCTCGTCCATTTTAGCTTTGATTTCAGCCAAAGCACCTAAATCACCCAATGTAGATTTCTCTACTTTAGCTTGAATGGTTTTTACTGCTTTTTTAGTCTTTTCTGTTTCGACCTTAGCTTCTTTCTTCGCTACTTCTTTTTCTTCAGTGATAGCTTGCTCCCAAATTCTAGCATGACTTACGACAATACGCTTTTCATTGCGATCAAATTCGATCACCATGAACTTCGCTGTTTCTTCAGCTTGAACTTGCTTACCGTCTTCTTTCGCTAAATGACGATTAGGTGCAAAGCCTTCTAAACCATGTGGCAATTGTACAATGGCGCCTTTGTCGTCTTTACGAACAATGGTTCCATCATGAATTGATCCGATAGCAAAAGTTTCTTCTAATGCATTCCAAGGATCTTCTTCTAATTGCTTATGACCTAATTGTAATTTTCTATTTTCTTTATCGATGTTTAAAATTTTGATATCGATAGACTCACCCACTTTAACATACTCAGAAGGGTGATTGAAACGCTTCAACCAACTTAAATCGCTGATGTGAATCATTCCACCAATGCCTGATTCTAATTCAATAAACACACCATAAGGAGTGATATTTTTTACCAACCCTTTGTGTTTGCTATTTTCTGGGAATTTGTTATCGATTGAACTCCAAGGATCTTGAGACATTTGTTTAATACTCAAGCTCATTTTACGTGCATCTTTATCCAAGGTAACCACTTTTGCTTCATGCTCATCTCCTAATTTGAAGAATTCTTTTGCATTGATTGGAGTGTTTGCCCAAGTAATTTCAGAAACGTGTACTAAACCTTCAACACCTGGTTGAATTTCTAAGAAAGCACCGTAGTCTTCGATATTTACTACTTTACCTTTGATTACGCTACCTTCTAAAAGTACTTCTGGCAATACATCCCAAGGATGTGGAGTCAATTGTTTTAAACCTAAGCTGATACGTTTTTTGTCATCATCAAAGTCTAATACAACTACTTGAATTTTCTGATCTAATTTAACCACCTCACTTGGGTGAGAGATTCTACCCCAAGAAATATCAGTGATGTATAATAAACCATCTAATCCACCTAAGTCCATGAAGGCACCGAAGTCAGTGATGTTTTTCACCACCCCTTCTAATACTTGACCTTTCTCTAATTTACTCATGATTTCTGCACGTTGTGCTTCGATATCGCTTTCAATTAATGCTTTATGTGATACAACGGCATTCTTAATAGT
>CANFXV010000002.1 GCA_947451115.1 Bacteroidota bacterium | reverse complement strand
CTTTCCCCTACGTTCACGAAATTAGTTTCAGGACGAATAATTAAAGGTTCTAATCCTGCTAATCTTAAATAAGGTTTAATATGTATTATTTCTTCACTCATAATTTAAATAGTTGGGTCTAGAATAGGAAGGGAACGGGGGGTGATATTTTTTACATTGTCTGCCATATGTTTGATATGGTCTGGGGTAGTACCGCAACAGCCACCAACAATATTTACAAATTTATTTTTTGCCCACTCTTCAATAAAATGTGCTGTTTGATGGGGTTCTTCATCATATTCACCCATGGCGTTCGGCAGTCCTGCATTAGGATAGGCCGATGTATAACAAGATGCAATTTGAGAAAGCTCTTCAATATGACTTCTCATTTCTTGTGCGCCTAAAGCACAGTTTAAACCTACACTTAATGGTTTGGCATGCGCAATTGAAGTATAGAAGGCCGATAAGGTTTGACCACTTAAGGTTCTGCCCGATGCATCGGTGATGGTTCCACTTATCATCATAGGTAATTCAGGCTTACCTTCTTTTCTAAAATATTCTTTCACTGCGAATATGGCAGCCTTCGCATTCAAAGTATCAAAAATGGTTTCAATTAAAATCACATCTACACCTCCGTCCACTAGGCCTTTAATTTGTTCTGTATAAGCTGTTACTACTTCATCAAATGTAACGGCGCGAAAACCAGGATTGTTTACATCGGGAGATAAGCTTAGAGTTTTATTTAAGGGTCCAATAGAACCTGCGATATATTTTTCTGTGGCGTTAGGATGTTTTGATTTGTATTGCTTAATGGCTTCTTGCACACATTTAGCAGCTGCCACATTTAATTCATAAGCCAATGATTGCATATCATAATCGGCCATGGCAATAGAAGTACTACTGAAAGTGTTGGTTTCAATAATATCGGCACCTGCTTCTAAATATTGTAAATGAATACCTGTAATAATGGCGGGTTGGGTAATACACAATAAGTCGTTATTGCCTTTAAGATCAGAAGGCCAATCGGCAAACCTCGTACCGCGGTAATCGGCTTCCGTTAATTTATGGCGCTGAATCATGGTACCCATGGCACCATCAATGACCAATATTCTTTTTTTGAGCGTCTCTTGAATTGACATAAATAAATTTTTATGCATGTATCCAAAAGAAAATAGAGCAACTAATAATACTATTAAAAAAGTGGGGGGTGTCAATAGTATCGTTTATTAGTTCTTTTTTTTCCTTACGGAAGGCAGGTTGAACAATAAACAAATCCGCCTGCAATGCGGTGCAAAGTTAATACACTATTGCATTGTAGCCAAATTAAGCAATAAGACCATTTGGGCTTGACTTAGGGGTAGGTTGCTGTAACATCAATGTTAATCTTATCTGCCACCATTTTGATTAAAACCCCGCCAATACCAAAGTCTTTAAGTGTAACGGTGAATTGAGCGCTTGTTTTTACGATCCCATTTTTGATTTCAATAAAACCATTGGTTTGTATGGGCTTGCTTACGCCGTGTACTTGCAAATTACCAGCTGCAATGATGGGGTATTTACCATCTTTAGCAAAGTTGACGCTTTTGATATTGGTAATTTTTCCAGAAAAAAAGGCACGCGGAAATTGATCGCTTTCTAAGTATTCACTATTAAAATGGTCCTGCATAGTTTCCATTTCAAATTTGAAATTTTTTACCAGTAGGATGAAACTCATATCACCATTGGTTTCCAAGCGACTAACCACTTCTTTATTCACTGCGTCAATGTCATTGTCGTCAGCGGCAATAAAATGCACAATAGCATTGTTGGTACTGTATTTTTTTTGTGCCAATAGAGGTTGGGCAAATCCAACGAATAAAACCAAAGCAGTTAGATATATTCTCATAATTCAATGTTTGAACATCAAAAATAAGTATTTTTACTTAATTTTTCCTATTTGATGTATTGGTGGATGGGTTGTCGATTGGAAATACTCTTGCCCAAAGTCATTTCGTCGGCATATTCCAATTCCCCTCCAAAAGCGATCCCTCTAGCAATCGTCGTAATTAGGCAGTTGGATCGATTGAGTTTTTTTTGAATGTAGTAAATGGTGGTATCGCCTTGTATATTCGGATTCAAAGCAAAGATCAATTCAGTCACTTTGTCTTTGGCCACTCTTTCAATTAAGGGTTCAATGGTCAATTGTTCTGGTCCAATGCCGTCCAATGGAGAGATGATGCCTCCTAGTACATGGTAGGTGCCATTAAACTGTTGCGTGTTTTCAATGGCAATTACATCACGTATGTTTTCAACCACACAGATGGTATCTTTTTTTCTTCCTGAATTAGCACATATGGAACAAATGCTACCATCACTGATATTGTAACATCTTTGACAAAATTGAATTTCCTTTCTCATTTTATTGAGCACCTCGCTAAAATGATAGGTGACTTCCTCCTCCTGCTTTAACAAATGCAAAACCAATCTTAATGCTGTTTTTTTCCCAATGCCAGGTAGCTTGGCAAATTCTGCCACTGCGTTTTCCAATAAGGTAGAGGGTAATTGCATAAGTTCAAATAAGACGTAAAACTACTTATTAATTATTAATATTAATTCATTCTCCCAATTCCCTTTTATACTTAAGGGGGTAGCAAGCAATTGAACTATTTCAGGTTGTTGCTTTGCCTTACCATAATAACTACCCGTATCCCATACTCCATTTTGGTTCCTGTCATTCAATAACTTTAAATGGTAATCACCTGGAGGTAATTTTTGAATGTTGAGGGTATTTTTAGTGATGGGGTAACTGAATTTTACTTTATCGTCCTGGGTTAATAACAATACTTGATTTAATTTTTCATTAAAGCCATTAATTCTAATGATGCAGGCGCCATAGGCTGCTTCCGACTTTGTGATAAATGCGAGGGTATCTGTTTTGATTAAAGTATTGTTTAAAGAATCTTTGATACTGGACTTAGGAACGATCAAATGAAATTTGGTTTGAGCTGTCCATGGATAATCAATGACCACCGTTTCTGGATGGGCACTGTCTATGTATATTTGATAGCCCTCTAATTGCATGTTTAATGTATCACAAAGTGTGATAGGGAAGCTATCATTGAGGTGTACAGGAGTTTCAAAACTTAAGTTTAAAGTTTTTAATAAATCTTGCTCACTGCCATCTAAATTTCTATTGTACTTTAAGATGGCGCCCATTTTAGTGGCTGCTTTGTTGCCGCTAGTGGCTCTTTTCTTTTCCATTTTTTTGGCCCCTTGAAAAACATAAAAATGAATTGAATCTGTAATGGGCTGTATTGCAATGGGCTCGTTGGCAAAAGCAAATAGTTTGGTGCTGTCGTCGTATTTTTTGGTGTAATCATTGGGCAACACAAATGCCTGGTAGGTCTTGTAGGGTAAAAAATGAAAAGCAAATTTTCCTTTGCCATCAATTCTAGTATAATAAAGCGGCTTCTCTTTAAATATAGCGGAATCTTTTTCGGCAGTTTGTAAAACAACAATTAAGGTCGTATCAATTTTACCAGTTTCTGCAAGTGTTACACTGCCATTCAATGTCCCTGTATCTAGATGGTCGCCTGTGCTAAAAACATAAGTAAAGTTTTTAGCAATATTGCCTTCATTTACATCTTTGATGGAATTGCCAAATTCAAAGCTGTAAGTAGTATTAGGCAATAAGGTGTCCAAGATGCGCACTTTAAGCATATTCAACTTTGCATCCACTAATGGCACCATTTTTAAAGAAGGAGAGACGACTAAGTTTTCTTGAATCGAGCTACTGGCGATAAATTCATTAAAGGCAATTAGAATTTCTTTAGGTTGAATGTTTAAAGAAGAATCATGAGGTTTAGCAGCCACTAAATAAGGTGGCAGACTATCCTTAGGTCCACCACCGGGTGGGACAATATTTGCACAACCCGTGATTTGAATGGCGGTACTAAATGCAAAAAAGCCTAAGGCCAAAACTTTTAAAAATATCCATTTATTCATACCCTGCAAACTTACTTTATTTATTCCTCCTCTGATTCTGATTCAAGCTTTATTTCATGTAAGGCCACTGCCAATTCATTGGTTTTAACAAAATTACACCAATGACAATCTTCTTTGCCACAGCCGGTGTAAAAATCTTTGTTTTGTATTTTGCCCCAGACCATTTGTACTTGCTGGCTTACGGTAGTGATATCGGCATCAGTGATAGGCACTACAATTTTTTCAAATTCCTTTTTCTTATTGGGCTCTATGAAATCAAATTCAGCAGTAGTCACTTCCCAATTTTTTGGGTGATGGTTTAAAAGTATTTTATAAAACACGGCCTGTCTCCAATAATCTCCTCCTAAAGGATTTTTTTCATTTGGCCCTTTTAATTTTTCTCTTGCGTTTTCTATATTACCTGTTTTGTAATCCACTACCACTACTTGCTTACCATTAAATTCAATTTTATCAATGGTACCTTTTAAAGGAATTTCTTTCACTACTATGTTATTGATACGAAATTCTGTAGACACTACTTTATTCCATTCGTTGATATAGCGATCATAATATTTGATCAATACCGATTCGCCTAATTCTGTTTTATCCTTGAACTCTTGTTGTGTAAAGGCTTCTCGATGCCTATTCATATAATAGTTAAAATCTTGAATAAGGGTTTGTGTATCGGGAAATTGATTGTTACCCGCTTCTTGCATTTTTTTAAATAGTTTATTTAAGGCATCGTGTATGGCTGATCCAAAAGTGGTGGCCTCCGATTTGCCAGCAGGCACTCTTATTAAACTATTGTAGTAAAAATGTAATGGGCATTTTAAATAATTATTTAATGCCGTTACATTCATTGAGAATTTTTCAAGCTTAGGATTGATAAAGTCATCTTCTAATTGTTGAATTTCTGGCATTGGGGCTGTTTGCAAACGAAGTAGTTTATAGGCTATTTTAATGTCCTGTGGTAATTCAATTTTCTGAATGCTTGCTTCTTTACCTTCCAATACTTCAATAATAAACTGGCTAGGTTCTGCTTCCTTGCCATCTGCTTTATACTGACTATAGGAAATAGTTAAAAATTGTTTGGCTCTAGTAATGGCTACATAAAACAATCTTCTTAATTCTTCTTTATCATCGGCGTGTTCTAAACTACTTAATACAGTATCTGGTAAAGTATAGCCCGCGCTGGCTGTTCTTCTTTTCTTTTCCCAATACTGCGCATTGGTGCCAGCTAAAAATACATATTGAAATTCCAAACCCTTACTGCCATGGGTGGTTAATAAATTCACGCCTGCTTCACTGCCGGTAGTTATAGGAAGGGGTAAACGTATATCTTCTCTTCGCATTAGTTTGAGCATATCTACCAAACTGTTTAAATGCAAGCTTGGATGACGATGGGTTTCTTCTTTGATAAAATCAAAAAAGCTACTCACCAAATTTAATTCATGGCTTTTATTAGGCCCTATTAACACATTTTGAATAATACCTGTTTTTTGTAAAACCTGTTCTACTAAATTCACTAAGGTTACATTGGCCACTTGCCCCATTAAGTCCTCTAATACCTGCATGGCCTTGGCTACCTCACTCATGCCACCTTCACTAAACAAAGCCGTTTGAACCTCCTTGGTTTTATCAATTAATACTTTTCTAAAAGTATTTTCTGGGTGTGCGTATTTTAATTGATTCGCTTCTACGGTGAGTGTAGCAATGGTGATAGGTGAAATTTTCCACCAAGAGAAATGTAAAATTTCAAATAATATATTAGCGCCTTCATTGGGCTGGTCCCATTCACAGGCTAAGTAGTCTAATATTCTTATGATTTGCTGAATCAATACCTGATCAAATAAATTAGCCGTTCTTTTACTATATAAAGGAATGTTTTTTTGTTGTAGAAAATGCGCAATCTCTTCTCCGTATTTATTTTCTTTATACAATACGGCTATATCCTTGGGATGGGTACCTGTTTGTATGAGTTGATTAATTTTTTCTGCAATGCCTATCATTTCTTCTTGAGGATCGTTGTAAGCATGTATAGCAGGAAGGATTTCAATATTTTTGTTTTCTGGTAAAGCCGAAATTAAATTTTTAGAGAGCCCGTCCATTTTATTAATAAGCCTTTCTTGGTTATTGTTAATTAATAAAGTAGAAGCATTTAAGATAGGTTGGGTAGACCTGTAATTGTTTTCAAGTACAATGGTGGTAATGTCTTGATGGTACTGCTTTTGATAGTGCAACATATTTTCGACATTGGCACCTTGGAACCTGAAAATACTCTGGTCATCATCGCCTACCACAAATAAATTGGGTTGCTCCCAATAGTTCACTAATAGTTGTACCAGTTCATTTTGCGTTCCACTGGTATCTTGGTATTCATCTACCAATATGTATAAATATTTTTCTTGATACTGCGCGAGCAAGTTTTTATTTTCTTTAAAAGCAGCAATCACCCAATTAATCATGTCATCAAAATCATACCTGCTATGAGACTTCATCAATTCTTGGTAGGCATCAAAAGCAAGTACGGCTGCTTTTAATTTTTCCATTTTTTCCATGGCGGCATCTACGAGTCCTTGTTTCAAGGCCCCTGCTTCGAACTGCTTGTACTTTCTCCTGTATACAAATTCATCTCTTGTAGGAATCTCGGTGATGTAGCGGTTAATTTGTTCCACTAAATAAGTACTGGTCCAACCTTCTTTTTTCATGGCGCTAAATAACCTGCTCAGGTTATTCATTTCATAGTACACATCGCCACGGTATCTTTTTAGCGGATTGCTTTTATCAAATTGATCGATAAGTTTTTTAAGCAGTTCAATTTTTTCTAATTCAGAAATTGGATCTAAGCTGGGCTTTTCAAATAAGTATAAATTATCTTGAATGATATCGTTACAAAAGGAATGGAATGTAGCAATATTCACTTTATAAGCGCTGGCACCAATAAAACCCACTAATCTTTTGCGCATGGCAATGGCCCCTGCATCTGTATAGGTTAAACATAATATGTTTTCAGGAGCGGTATCGGTTTCTAAAAGTATTTTACCAATGCGGGCACCGAGTATTTGGGTCTTACCTGTACCTGGTCCGGCAATGACCATGACAGGCCCATCAATCGTATCCACTGCTTTTTTTTGCTGTTCATTTAGCGCTGAATAAATGGCATTAAAAGCTTTGAGCTGGTCGGCTTTACTTATCATGGGATAAAATTAATGGCTTTAGGGTGATTTATGACAACAAAAACGACAATCTGTTGTTGTATAGGTATGTCAAAAGTTTATTCTATCCATACCGAGCAGTTTATTCCTATTTCTTTGCAAGAAGCCTGGGACTTTTTTAGTAGCCCTGCCAATCTTGCCAAAATCACCCCTGAAAAAATGGGTTTTAACATAATTAGCAAACACCATGGCGCTAAAATGTACCCAGGTCAAATTATTGAATACACGGTAAAACCGCTTTTAGGGATTCCTTTGTATTGGATGACAGAAATTACACATGTGAAGGAAGGCGCCTATTTTGTGGACGAGCAGCGCTTTGGTCCTTATACGATGTGGCACCATCAGCACCATTTTACCGAGGTAAAGGGAGGCGTGAAAATGGAAGATATTGTCCATTATAAAATTCCCTTGGGATTTTTAGGGGATATTGCCCAGGTGGTCATGGTTAAAAAGCAACTTCAAGGAATTTTTGATTTTCGTTTTAAAGCGGTGGAAGCAAAATGGGGCATTTACAAGCCTTTGTAAAAATAAATGGCAGTATTTTTAAAATAGTTAGTCCAATAAGCTGTTTCTAAATATTATTTTTATAAACTTTGTCCTCAATTTACTCTGATCCATGGCACAAACATCTGGCGGGCAACATGCACACAAACTTTCTGTTGCAGGTTTAATCGTAACGCTCGGCATTATTTATGGTGATATTGGAACCTCTCCTTTGTATGTATTTAGCACCATCATCAACCATAAAGTTATTACGGAGCAATTAATTTATGGTGCCATCTCTTGCGTTTTTTGGACTTTAACTTTACAGACTACTTTTAAATATGTGTTCTTAACGCTTCGTGCAGATAACCGCGGTGAGGGGGGTATTTTTTCTTTATTTGCCTTAATTCGACGTTATGTAAAATGGATCTATGTGCCTGCCATTATTGGTGCAGCGATGTTATTGGCAGATGGGATGATTACACCACCCGTTTCAGTGTCTTCCGCAATTGAAGGATTGGCGGGCATTAAAGGATTGGAAAAAATTATTGTACCAGGTAATAATTTAACAGTTGGTATTGTTTTGACCATCATCTCTTTGCTTTTTTTCTTTCAACGTTTTGGAACTAAAATTATAGGATTTGCATTTGGGCCAATTATGTTGTTATGGTTCTCCATGATTTTAATATTAGGCTTAGTGCAAGTAGTTGGTAATATTTCTATTCTTAAATCATTGAATCCTTATTACGGGCTTGATTTGCTAGTCAATTATCCTAAAGGCTTTTGGTTATTGGGTGCGGTATTTTTATGTACTACCGGAGCCGAGGCTTTGTATAGTGATTTAGGTCATTGCGGCCGTAAAAACATTCAGGTAAGCTGGATGTTTGTAAAATTCGCCTTAGTAATGAGCTATATGGGACAAGGTGCTTGGTTATTAAACCATATTGGCACTACTTCAAATGGTATAAACCCATTTTTTGAAATAATGCCCCATTGGTTTTTATTAATTGGTATTGGAATTGCCACCATTGCCACCATTATTGCCAGTCAGGCATTAATTAGCGGCTCTTTTACTTTAATTAACGAGGCCATTAGTTTAAACTTTTGGCCACGTGTCACTGTAAAGTTTCCAACAGACCAAAAAGGACAAATTTATATTCCAAGTTTAAATTTAATTCTTTGGGTAGGCTGTGTGACTATGTTACTTTATTTTAGAAAGAGTGAACACATGCTCGCCGCTTATGGTTTCTCTATTATCGTCACAATGATTATGACCACCATTTTAATTAATTTTTACATGTTAAATGTAAAAAGATGGAGTCAGTGGGTGGTAGCGATAATTATTTTTATTTTTACTATTGTTGAGATTTCATTTTTTGTCGCCAACGTCGTAAAAATTCATGAAGCAGCTATCACTTTCATTTTCTCATTTAGTATGATTTTTGTAATGATGATTTGGCATCGTGCTCGAAAAATTACCAATCGTTATTTAGACTTTGTAAAATTGAAAGATTACTTAGAGCCACTTGCTGAATTAAGTGCAGACAAAGAAGTGCCTAAATATGCCACCCACTTGGTGTATTTGACTAAAGCCAATAATTACCGTGAGATTGAACACCGCATTATTGATTCTATTTTGAACAGAAAACCTAAACGTGCCGATATTTATTGGTTTTTACATATTGACAGAACCGATTCTCCTTATGGCATGGAATATTCGATTAGAGAATTAGTGGATGATAAAGTAATGCGCGTTGATTTTAAATTAGGCTTCAGGATTCAACCTCGCGTGAACTTGTGTTTTAAAAAGGTGATGCAGGAATTAAATGAATCTCAGGAATTGGGTATTTATAGTAAATATGAATCCTTAAAGAGTAAAGATTTTCATACCGATATTACTTATGTGATTATAGAAAGCTTCTTCTCCATTGAAAATGAATTGACTATTAGAGAAGACTTTATTATGGATGTATATTTTAATATCAAGCAATTGTCACAAAGCGATCAAAAAGCCTTTGGACTAGACAATGATATGACGGTAGTGGAGCATGTCCCATTAATCATTAAAACAAATGAACAGTCATTGTTAAAGCGTGTATACGATTAGTGAAGCGGTACTAGCTTACTCAATTGATTTTGATTACCAATGGCAACAATCCAATAAGGGTTAGGATTTTTTTTATCTAAGCCAAGTGCGTTCAAGTTAATAAATTTGGTTTCGCCCGATACAATGGCCGCCACCGTGAAATGTTTTTCACTGCCCTGTAAAATAGCTATTTGCTTTACTTTCTTTCCTTGACTTTGATTGATCTGGTAAGTGTTTTCATTTTGCTTTATTACAGAAGGGCTGGCAACTTCATATTGCACCAACCAAGGGATGGTTGGTAATAAAGCAGGTTTTTGATAATAGTTTTGTTGCAAGCTATCATTCCAGTTGTTGGGATTATTTTTAAAACTACTACTACTAAAATAGATGCTGCCCCTGGTATTTTCTATTGCTCTTTCTCTTTTAATTTGATAAGGCATTTCCTCTTTATTTCTCCATGGCGCATTGGTCCCTGCTTTGTACATACCATGGCCAATGTATAAATTTTTTCCAAAGCTGTGCTTGTTCCACCAATCAATAATGGTATCGTAATTGGCTAATGGATGCCCGTGTTCCCAATAAATTTGCGGAGCAATATAATCTACCCATCCTTTTTCTAACCATAATAAAATATCGGCATATAAGTCATCGTAATTGGTTTGCCCGCCCTTGGTTTCGCTACCTCTAGGATCTTTAGACTTATTGCGCCATATACCAAATGGGCTTATCCCAAACTGAACCGCTGGTTTGATTTGGTGAATGGTCGCATACAATTGTTTGACAATGGTATCACAATTGCTTCTTCTCCAATCTTCTTTGGACAAACCTCTTTTATTTTGCTGATAAGTTTTTTCATCAGGAAATTCTTTACCCGCAATTCTATAAGGGTAAAAATAATCATCCATATGAATGGCATCAATGTCATACCGAGTAACCAAATCTCTTACAATGCGATTGGTGTGTTGCCATACTTGTGGTAGGCCTGGATTAAAATATTTTTTATCTCCGTATGTTAAAAACCATTCTGGATGCAAGCGCGTAATATGGCTGGGCGCAATGCTTGATTTTTTTATATTGAATACCGCTCTGTAAGGATTGATCCAGGCATGAAATTCCATCCCTCTTTTGTGGGTTTCTTGTACCATAAATTCTAAAGGGTCATAAAATGGGCTAGGAGGTAGGCCTTGCTTACCCATTAAATACTCGCTCCACGGTTCTAAAGTAGAGGGATAAATAGCATCCCCAGATGGACGAACTTGCATAATGATGGCATTCATTCCATTTTTTTGATGCAGGTCCAATAAGGCAATGAATTCTCTTTTTTGGTCTTCATTGCTTAGGCCTCTTTTGCTTGGCCAATCTATGTTTTCAACCGTAGCGACCCATACGCCCCTGAATTCAAAAATATTTTTATCGGCTAAGTTTAATTGAGCATCAGTAGTATGAACAATAAATAGCAGCAGTAAGCCAAGCGTAAATCGCAACATAAAATTTAAATTATTTATCGGTGCTGGCCTCTCTTAACTTATCTAAAATTTGGTTAAGACTCGCAGCTTCTTTTTCGGTGATGCCATTTAGAATGCCATCTATTTGATCATTTAAATGGTCTAATTTTTCCACCAATTGTATTCCTTTTTTGGATAGGGTGATGTCCACCAATCTTTTGTCTTTAATGCAGGCAGTTTTTTCTACTAATTCTTTGGCGATCAATCTATCAACAATTCTACTTGTATCGCTCATCTTATCTAACATGCGTTCTCTAATTTTTAAGGTACTCAGGGGGCATTCGCTACCACGTAAAATTCTTAAAATATTGTACTGTTGTTGTGTAATTTTTTCTGCACTAAGGAGATGTCCTATCTTTTCATTCAACCAATTGGCAGTAAAAATAAGATTGATCCCCATTTTCTGGAACTCATTTCTAAATGCAGCTTGTTGTATGTCTTTTTCTATTCCCATTGGTTGACTAAAACTACTTAAAATATTTTTTTCTTAGAATCAAAAAAAAGGGCACTGCCAATAGCGCACCTACTGCATCTGCCAACATATCTGCCACTTCAAAAGCCCTACTGGGCACATAATATTTTTGATAATATTCCATCCCAATACCATACAAGATACAAAGGATTAAAGTCAATGCTTTTGCTCTTATGGATTTTAAAAAACCACTATTAGAAAGCTCAAAATGAACAAAAAAAGATAAAGCCAAAGAGCCAAACAATCCCATGTGCACTAATTTGTCAAAATGAATAGCATTCATCCAGTTGGGTGCATGTGAAAAGTTACTGCCAGGCAAACTCAATAAAAGAAATACAAGTATTACTTCTCCAATTAACCAGATTAAACTTTTCATGACAGGGTTGGGTTAGTGTACCAACTTAGCATAAGCTTCACTTGTTAAAAGTGCCGCTACGTCTGCTGCATTCACCACTGTTACTTTAACCATCCAACCAGCACCATAAGGATCAGTATTGACTAATTCTGGCTGAGCAGTTAAGGCAGGGTTTACTTCTACAATGGTGCCTGCTACTGGTAAAAATAAATCACTTACTGTTTTCACTGCTTCTACTGTTCCGAATACGGCTTCTGCAGAAAGCATTTTTCCTACTGTATTAATATCTATATAGACAATGTCCCCAAGCTCGCCTTGTGCGAAATCGGTAATACCAATGGTGGCTGTATTTCCTTCTAATTTAATCCATTCGTGGTCCTTGGTGTAACGTAAGTCTGCTGGGAATTGCATAGTTTATTTTTTATTGCTGCAAAGATTCATAAAAAACACTAAAAAACCAATGAGCTAGAAGCGATTGTTTTCAAAATAGAGTAATATATGGTCTTTTAAAAAGCCTTCTTGTTCCATCAAGTCCATGGTAGGGAGCCCTTTCAATTGCTTAAAGTGAGGCCAGCCTTCTTCATCCTGTCCTTCCAATAAGTAATAGCCACTGGCAGCTAATATGGAACAAATGGCTACATGCATCAGGTCCTGCTTCTGCTCTTTGCTAATTTTTTCTACTAAAAATCCGGTTTCCTGCAGGCCGATCAGGAATAAGATAGATTCGGTGTCTGGCTTTTTACCGAATCGGTCCATCAGCTTTTTCTCCAAATCCCACCACCTGCTCTGAAAATCATCTTTTATTGATGCCATAACTGCCTTTTTCAATTTACCAAGCAAAGGTAGGGGATATCTAGGCGTAGTAGTATGCTTTGATTATCTTTGCTAAAATTTGATCCGATGTTACAAGTGAGTTTTTTGCGTCAAAATAGGGAGCTGGCTAAGCAGAAGTTGGCCGTTAAGCATTTTGCCCAACCCGATTTGGTAGACACTGTTATTGATTTAGACGATGAAAGAAAGCAATTACAAGCAGCTTTTGACGAAACACAAGCTAAGGTGAACGCTGCTTCCAAGGAAATTGGGGCATTGATGGCAAAGGGGGATAAGGAGCAAGCAGAAGCTACTAAAGCTGCAGTGGGTGAATGGAAAAAACAATTGGAGCCTTTGAAAGAAAAGATGGCCCAAGTTGAAATAGATTTACAAAACACCCTGGTTCAGTTTCCCAACTTACCACATGACTTGGTGCCCAAAGGGAAAACCCCTGAAGAGAATGAACTAGTGAAGCAGGGAGGGGAAACACCCAAGCTACATGCAGGTGCGCAAGCACATTGGGATTTAATTAGCAAATACAATTTAGTCGATTTTGAAACCGGTTCTAAAATAACGGGTAGTGGTTTCCCTTTATATATTGGCAAGGGGGCTAAATTTCAAAGAGCCTTGGTACAATATTTTTTAGATTTTAATATTGCTGCAGGCTATACAGAATATCTTCCGCCCTTTATGGTGAATGAAGCTTCTGCTTTTGCCACAGGACAATTGCCTGATAAAGAAGGTCAGATGTACCATGCCACTGCAGATAATTTTTATTTAATTCCTACCGCAGAAGTACCGGTGACCAATATTTATAGAGAGGTGGTTTTAAAAGAGGCAGACCTGCCACTACAAATGACCGCTTACTCACCTTGTTTTAGAAGAGAGGCAGGAAGTTTTGGAAAAGACGTGCGTGGATTAAATAGAGTGCATCAATTTGAGAAAGTAGAAATTATACAAATTGTACATCCCGATAAAAGCGACGAGGTGTTAAATGAAATGGTCGCCCATGTTGAAAAATTATTAGTAAGCCTGGGTTTACAATATCGAATACTAAGATTATGTGGGGGAGATATGGGATTTGCTTCTGCGATTACCTATGATTTTGAAGTGTACAGTGCAGCGCAAGAAAGATGGTTAGAGGTAAGTAGTGTTTCCAATTTCCAAGCTTATCAAACTTATAGAATGAAATGTCGTTTTAAAGACGCGGCTGGAAAAATAAACTTTGCACATTCCTTAAATGGAAGTTCATTGGCGCTGCCTAGAATTTTTGCAGCCATTGTAGAAAACTACCAAACCGAAGCTGGCATTGCCCTACCGAAGGTATTACAGGCTTATTTTGGTGCTGAAAATTTAATTTAAGCCTTTATAAATTAAAAAAGCCCTTCCGATTGGAGGGGCTTTTTGTTGCTGTACATTGTATAGCATTAAAACTTACTAAGTCTTAATCCAATGACGAAAGGCGCCATATCAAAATAAGTCAAATTCTTATCAAATAAATTGGTCAAGCTATAAGTGCCATACAATCTGATACCGCCAATACCCAATTCGCCAATAGCGGCAACTTTACTGTTATTTAAATTAAAGTTACCACCTACTTTCTTTTTCCCTCTTTCTTCGCTAATTTGTTTGGTATGTGATTGTAATAAATAACTGGCGCTCATTCCAAGGCTAGCAAAAAAACTTTTATCATTGCCTGGTTCAGACTGGAAGTTCAATTGAATAGGCACAGTCAAGTACTCTACAAATAATTTATTTTTTGAAAAATGTACATTGTCAAAAAATACATAGTTGCCTGGGGTATTGCCAAAACTAATGGGTTGCTCAAATCTAAAATTGTACATTTCGATACCTACGCCATACTTTAAATTCAAATAATGCTTGTAAAGGCTTGTTTTTTGTTGAACAATCCAAATATTCACATTGCTTGATTTGGGGTTGTTTAATTTTAAGTTGGTATTGGTTACATATGGGTTTACTAACATTTGCGTATAAGGCATGGCAACGAAAGCCATCTGTGGGGTTTTGTCTATCCAATTGGCAAAACCCAAATCAAATTCCAACCAATTGGTGGAAACATTTTTTAACTTTTTGGGTTTACGCTCGATGGTAATATTCGTATTGTCAAAATCGCCATCTTCTATCATCGTTTCCCAATTTTTTTTATCATTCCCTTCCTGCGATTTAATGATATTGTAGCGCCCAATTCTTACGGTATCGTCATTGACAGAAAGAAATGTATCTTTTGTTAAATGACCATCGGTAATATTAATAATGGTGCCATAGGGCTTAGTTCTTTTTCCGTTATAGTGCTCATCATTAAGTGGATCGCCCTTCTTTTTTACAATCACGACATTGCCAAAAGCTATAGTGCCATGAGTTTTGTCAATTTTTTTATCATCATTATAATGGTTGTCCTGGTTCTTTACAATAATCATATTACCAATCTTAATAGTATCTGCTGCTGAGGCAATACGAATACTAGTTGTTTTTGAGCTATCGTTTTGCGCAAGTGCTTGAAGGCTTAACAGGCTCATAAAGCACAAGGAGAAGAGGGTGAATGTCTTTTTCATATTTATTTTTCTTTATCTGTTTTATTTCTTTTTAAAAGGGCGTTGAATCTTCTTGTAATACCTCTAATTGCCGCAGCGTCAATTTCTAAATTGGCAATGTAGATGCTTCTATCTTCCTCATCGGTATCTACTACTTGATAGCTTGTGTTTTCTGGAAGGGTACTGGCTTCTTTGCTTGTGGTATTGGTGGCTAGTTCATTGGCTACTTGTGCAATTTCATTAGAGGTTAAATCGCTAGCTTGAATGCTGGTTGCTTCTTTTGTAATTGGCATTGATTGGGCCATTAAATTGTTCGTCTCCTGCACATTTATAGTAGCTATGGGATTTGTTGCAGGCGCTAGTTCCTCTATAGGATTCAAGCGATAGCTTATTTTTTTTGGAGCGCTTGTGACAGTAGTATAAACAGGGGCATCCTTTTTTTCTAATGAAGCATGGTCGCTAGACAATTTAGGCGTATTGGGTTTCACGGTATTTGCAACAATGGAATTAGAGGCGCCCTCCGAATTCGTTTCAATGAATCGATAACCAATCAACAATACAAAGAGGGCTGCCACACTTAGCAAAGCCGCTTTTGTTTGATTGTTAAATTCAACTTTAAACAACCTTGCAGATTTTTTGTACAGTTTGTTTTTAAAATCGGGAGAGAGGTTTGCTTCCATTGCTGGTAAGCGGTATAATAAGGCCTTGTTGTCAAAAATGATATCTTCTGGCGCTTGGATGGTTTTTTTCAATTGGTCTAACTCGACAGCATAGGTTGGATAAGCGACCAGAAAATTTTCTACCGCTGCCTTTTCTGCTGCGCTCAATTCCTTGTCAATGTACAAGAGAAAATAATTTTCGTAATTGGTTTCGTTGATGTTCATATTAACTAGCTACTTTTTCAAGGTGAGCTAATTTTTCTTTTAAAAATATTCTAGCGCGATGTAGGTATACTTTTACTTGACTCTCAGACAAATTCATGATCTCCCCGATTTCTTGATAGGAATACCCTTCGTAATCTTTTAAAAGCACCAAACTTTTTTGTGTTGGATTTAATTCGTTGATGGCTGCAAGTAAAACCTGTTTTAATTCAGGATCTTTTTGATAAGTTGCTTTTGCCCCTGCCTCCTCATAATTAGCGGTAATGGTTACTTTTTTTTCTTTTCGAATATGGTCTATCATTTGGTGATAGGCCACCGTAAATAAATAGGATTTGGCCTTGAGTGGTTCAACCTTGCTTCGGTTCACCCATAATTTTTCAAAGGCAGTTTGAACAATATCCTGCGCATCTTCAACATGACCTATATTTTTTACTATAAATCGGTAAACGCTATTGGCGTATTCATCCACGCATTGATTGAATTCAATCTCCTTCATCCTTTAGAATTGACAGTTGGTTATACTTAAAACGTAAATAGGATCCAAAAGTTACAGAATACCCTAATAATTAATTACTTGTTCTTGAATCGCTGCAGGTAAGGTTCTCCATTCGTATTGTTGGTCTCTTAACTGAGGCTCAAAACCAGCTTCTTTGATGGCTTCCTGTATCGTCTTATAAGTAAAGCGATGGGGTGCGCCAGCGGCACTGACCACATTTTCTTCTAGCATAATGCTTCCAAAATCGTTGGCACCCGCTTCTAAGCATACTTGTGCGGTGGCTTTTCCCACAGTTAACCAACTTGCTTGAATATTTTTAATATTAGGCAACATAATTCTACTAATCGCAATCATTCTTATATACTCTTCTGTAGTGGTCAAATTATGTACGCCTCTAATTTTAGTAAGTAAGGTGTCTACATCCTGAAAGGTCCAAGGGATAAAGGCTAAAAATCCTTTGGCGTCTTTTGGTTTTCTATCTTGCACTTCACGAATACGCACTAAGTGAATAAATCTTTCTTCTAGAGTTTCTACATGGCCAAACATCATCGTAGCGCTGGTGGTAATATTTAATTGATGTGCTGCTGCCATTACGTCCAACCATTCGTCTGCGCCACATTTTCCATTAGACACTAATTTTCTTACACGGTCTACTAAAATTTCTGCACCCGCACCAGGTAGTGAATTCATACCCGCAGCCACCAAGGCTTTCAAGACATCTGTATGACTCATTTGCTCCAGCTTTGCAATATGTGCAATTTCTGGGGGTCCTAGTGTATGCAATTTAATGGTCGGGAATTCTTTTTTAATCTGACTAAATATATCGGTATAAAAAGCCAAGCCTAATTCAGGATGATGGCCACCTTGTAATAATAATTGATCACCGCCCCACTCAATGGTTTCCTTAATTTTTTTGCGGTAGGTATCCATATCCGTAATATAGGCTTCTGGATGGCCTGGCACTCTGTAAAAATTACAAAACTTACAGTTCGCAATACATACGTTGGTGGTATTTAAATTTCGATCAATCTGCCAGGTTACCTTACCATGGGGTACTTGTTTTTTTCTCAACTCATTGGCGATATAACTTAATTCAGTAAGGGGTGCGTTTTCAAATAAAAACATACCTTCTTCCTTGCTTAAGTGTTCAAAATTCAAGGCGCGTTGGTATAAGGATTCTAGCTGCATAGCTTAGGTATTTATTGGCCACAAAGTTAATTGAATTTATCGGGTTTCGAAAGGGTTAAAGCAAGGTTCGTGGCAATAGAAAAGGAACTGTTGTAGTTATTAAGTATTTTTGCGGTCTTATATGATACAATTTGAAAAATTTCAACTAGACAATGGGCTAAAAGTATTGGTACACCAAGATACCAGTACCCCAATGGCCGTGGTGAATGTTTTGTACAATGTGGGTGCCAAAGATGAAGATCCCAACAAAACTGGCTTCGCGCATTTGTTTGAGCATTTAATGTTTGGAGGCAGTGTAAATATTCCTGTCTACGACGAACCCTTACAAAGAGCAGGTGGAGAAAACAATGCGTATACCACCAATGACTTAACGAATTATTATTGTCAAATACCAGCAGAGAATATTGAAACCGCTTTTTGGTTAGAAAGTGATAGAATGTTGTCCTTGGCTTTTAGTAAAAAAAGTTTAGAAGTACAACGCAAAGTAGTTTGTGAAGAATTTAAAGAACATTATATCAATAAGCCTTATGGCGATACATGGCATAAAATGCGCAGCTTGGCTTATACCCAACATCCTTATCGTTGGATGACGATTGGCGCTTCACTTCAACATGTAGAAGATGCTACCATGGAAGATGTGAAAGATTTTTTCTTTCAATTTTATCGTCCCAATAATGCCATTTTAGTAGTGACAGGAAATGTGCAAACTGAGCAAGTAAAACAGTTAGCCCAAAAATGGTTTGGTCCAATAGAAGCTGGTAAACCCTATGTGCGTAATTTACCCAAGGAGCCTGTGCAAGAAAAAAGCAGAAGCATGGATGTACGTGCAGATGTACCCTTGGACATGTTGATGATGACCTGGCATATGGGCGGCAGATTTGATGAAGGGTATCATGCCACTGATTTAATCACAGAAGTATTAGGAGGAGGGGCTTCGGCTAGATTGTATGAACAATTGATAAAAGTGAAACAAATATTTTCTTCTATTGATTGTTACCATTTTGGCACCGTAGATCCAGGCTTGCTGGTGATAGAAGGGAAATTAGTCAAAGGCGTAAGTATGGCGGTAGCAGAAAAAGCCGTCCTAGAAGAAGTAGAGAAAATAAAAAACAATATACTTGATGCCAAAGAAGTGCAGAAAGTAATTAATAAAACAGAAAGTGTCATTTGTTTTGAGGACATGAGCATTATGAATAGAGCACATAGTTTGGCTTATTATGAATTACTAGGAGACGCCGATTTGATGAACAAAGAATTATCCATGTATCAGAAAGTGACGCCTGCCATGATTCAGCATACTGCACAACAAATATTCCAAGACAGCAATCGAAACACCTTATATTATTATAGTAAATCCTAAATCATGGCCCTAGATAGAATAGTAGCACCGCTGATCAAAGACGCTATTGATTTTGACATTCAATTGAAACCGTATCAAAAATTTGCGCTAGACAATGGGGTAGAAGTATATGCCTATGAAGGGGGTGCGCAAGAAGTCTTAATGGTAGATATGGTTTTTGATGCAGGCAATACCTATGAACCAAAAAATTGGGTCGCTGCGGCCACTAATTTTTTATTAAAAAACGGAACGAGTACTAAAACTTCTTTTGAAATTACTGATGCCTTTGAATTTTATGGGGCACATTTAAATAGAACCTGTACCAATGAAACGGCCACAGTTACCTTACATTGTTTGACCAAGCATTTTGAATCAGTAATTCCCTTGATGGGAGAAATTGTTTCAGAGGCCACTTTCCCTGAAAAAGAAATTGCTATTTTAAAACAAAATCAAATTCAAAGGTTGTTGTTGAATTTAAAAAAAGGAGATTTTATAGCGAACAGATTGATTGATGAATATTTATTTGGCATACAACATCCGTATGGTAAATATTCGGTAGAGCAGGATTATAAAAATATTACAAGAGAAGATTTAGTGGCATTCTACAAGCAATATTATCAAGAAGGTAAATGTGTTATTTTTATAGCAGGAAAATTCCCAACGAATATACAAGCCTTGCTGAATAAGCATATTGGCCAGTTGCCCTTGAATAAAAAAGAAATCAAAGAACAAGCACATCCCATTGTTTCTGCCACTGAAAAAAAATACAGTATCGTGAACGATGCGGCCTCTGTGCAAGGCTCTATTCGTTTGGCAAGACCTTTTATTACCAGGCATCATCCAGATTTTCCGGCAACACAGGTGTTAAATAATTTGTTTGGTGGGTTTTTTGGATCCAGACTCATGAGCAATATTAGAGAAGACAAAGGCTATACCTATGGCATTCATAGTTTTTTGCAAAACTATAAACATGCAGGCGTTTGGATGGTCAGTACGGATGCAGGTAAAGATGTTTGTACTGCCACTATTGCAGAAGTGTACAAGGAAATGAAAAAGTTAAGAGAAGAATTGGTAGAAGAGGAAGAATTAAAATTGGTCAAAAATTATATGTTGGGCGCTTTGTTGGGCGATTTAGATGGACCTTTCCAAATCATCAGTCGTTGGAAATCTTATTTATTGAACGATTTATCGGAGGAATATTTTTACCGTACCATTCAAGTGGTTCGTGCGCTTCAACCAGAAGAAATCATTGCCCTAGCCAATACCTATTTAAATGAGGAAGATTTTTATGAATTAGTGGTGTATTAACCTTTTTTAGCTACCATCCATCCTTCTATTACAACGCCTATAAAATTTAAAATTTTATAAATTACTTATTATCAAGTACTTATCTAAAACATTTAAAAAATTATAGTACTATGTGATACATAGTACTATAATAAATCCTAGTTTTGTGTTTCAAATCAATTCTTATGGATATTCAAAACACACAAAGTCAGATGCGCAAGGGCGTTTTGGAGTTTTGCATATTGTCCATCATTCAACAAGGGGAAGTCTATCCTAGTGATATTGTTGAGAAAATGAAACAGGCCAATTTGCATATTCTTGAGGGAACCTTGTACCCTTTATTAACGCGTCTTAAAAATGCAGGCCTTTTAAATTATCGTTGGGTAGAAAGTATTAGTGGCCCACCAAGAAAATATTTTGTGATGACTGAAGAGGGTAAAAATGCATTTCAGATTTTACTAAAAACATGGGAGGAGATGACCCATTCAGTTAATGATTTGATAAAAAATACAAACCCTATTGCTCCATCTGAAACAAACGTTGTTTCTTAAATTATAATAAAATGAATAAAGTAATCAATATCAATTTTCAAGGACGCATTCTTCCCATTGAAGAATTGGCGTATGAAACATTAAAACAATATATAGAATCGCTTCGTGTTTATTTTGCCAACGAAGAAGGACGAGATGAAATCATCAATGACATTGAATGTCGCATTGCTGAATTATGTGAAGACCGTTTGAAAAAAGGAACGGTATGTATTGCAGTGGACGATATCAACTTAATAATTGCGAGTATTGGTCGTCCTGCCGATTTTGAAGCGCAGGATGGTTTTGAAGCAAGTGCAAGTCAATCTGGGCAAAGTACTACTCAAAATAGGAGTAGCCAATCTTATTCCAATTACGATGCATCAGGCAATCCACCTAGAAGATTATTTCGTGATGAACAAAACAAAGTATTGGGTGGTGTTTGCAGTGGTATTGCCAACTACTTTGGCTTAGAGCCATTATTAGTGAGGATTCTATGGTTCTTTTTAATCGGTGTCAATATTCTGGGTTATTTAATTTTATGGATTGCCGTGCCAAGTACTTCTGTAAAAGAAGTGGGAGGGGTGCGTAAAAGATTGTTTAGAGATATAGATAATAAAATTATAGGTGGGGTAGCATCAGGGTTGTCAAAATATTTTGGCATTCAAGTTTGGATCATTAGAATTTTATTTTTAATACCATTTATTCGTTTTGTGGTGAATTTTAGACATATGCATTTATGGCAATTCTGGGATGCGACCGACTTTCCTAATTTGTTTGACATCACTTTTAGTCCAGGAGCTGTTTTTGTATACATCGTATTATGGCTGGTCTTGCCTGAAGCTAAAACCAGTGCAGATAAATTAGAAATGGTGGGGGAGAAAGTAGATTTAAATAGTATAAAAAACACCATTCAAAATGATATGGAAGGGTTTAGTAAAAGAGCACAATCTTGGGGTAGTGATTTGTACAATAGAAATAAAAGGAATACCGCATCGAACAATGAAGCTGCACCAATAGAAAAAAGAAAAGGTTTTATTTACTATATAGGAAGGATCATTACCTTATTCATTAAAGTTGTGGTCTATTTTATTTTAGCCATTGTAGGTATCTCCTTACTCGCTGCTTTATTTGGAATAGGAGTTGCGGCTACTGCCTTGTTGCCTTTGAAGAATTTCTTATTGGAAGAAGGTACGCAAACCTGGTCTGTATTTGGAGCTATTTTACTTTTTGTTTGGGTACCCATTTTGGGCATTGTTACGGCTATTATCAGAAAAATTGCGGGACTTAAAAAAGCAAATATTTGGGTGAGGTCAAGCTTTTGGGCTTTGTGGGTAGTAGGTTGGGTCATGCTTTTCTACTTTGGTAGTAGTTTGGGCAATAGCTTTTCTAGACATAATGTACCAACAGAACAAACTATTACTTTGACCAATCCTAAAATTGATTTTTTAGAAATTACGGCAGCGCCAAAAATGAAATATTATGAAAACCATTGGTTTCAAATTGAACCATTTCAAGGATTTGCGGACGAAGACACAGTTTATGTAAGAAATTTACGCATTAGAATTGTACAATCTTTAAATGATAGTTTTCAAGTAAAAATTGTGAAGTTAAGTAATGGCAAGACAGTTCAAAATGCGAATGATTTAGCTAGTAAAATAAACTTTGAACTCACACAACAAGATAGTTTAGTGTATTTAGACAAAGGCATTGGCATTAATAAAGTTGACAAGTTCAGAAATCAGCATATCATTATGACCATTTCGGTTCCTATTGGCAAAAGAATTAAGATAACCAATAAAGGTTGGTCGCAAACCAATGTAAATATTAATGGTCATGGTGTGAGGATGGGAACGATTGATCGTATTTCTTCTGATGAAAATTGGTATGATGAATGGAATGAACCCTATGACAATGAATCTTATTCTTTTGAAAGAGGGGTAGAATACAAAATGACCAAGTCGGGTTTGGAAAAAATTAAAAGAGCAGATGAGATAGATTCGAACAACGAAGAAGAGCAACTAGGAGGAGCTCATCCCACTGAGCTGCAAAAAGAATTAAAGGAATTGAAAGAGGAAAGGCTCCAATTGCAAAAAGACTTAGACAAGCGTGCTAAAAAAACAAGCAATATTGAGCTTGAGGAGGAGAAAACTTTGAACAAAGTGAACAAGGCCGCCTCAAAATTAACCGACCTGCATTGGGTTTTAGACCGATTCTCTTATTAGCCCTCTTTTTGTTTATCTTCGTGCAAATAATTCATCTCATGAGCGAAATTTTAAACACGCCCTTTACCCATAAACATTTAGCACTAGGGGCAAAGATGGCTCCATTTGCTGGGTACAATATGCCTATTAGTTATACAGGCATCAACGATGAACATGCAGTGGTAAGAAATAAAGTAGGCGTATTTGATGTTAGTCACATGGGTGAATTTATTTTAAGAGGGCCTCATGCCTTGGACTTGATACAAAGTGTTTGTTCTAATGATGCTGCTGTACTGGAAGATGGCAAAGCGCAGTACAGTTGTTTACCTAATGCAACAGGCGGTATCGTGGATGATTTATTGGTGTATTGTGTAGAAAAAAATAAAGTATACATGTTGGTCGTGAATGCGTCTAATATCGAAAAAGATTGGAATTGGATTACCAAGCACAATACACAAGGGGTGGAGATGCATAATATAAGTGCTAAAACAGCCTTGTTAGCGGTACAGGGTCCTAAGGCAACTCAAGTCATACAGCAATTGACCAATATGGAGGTGACCAACATGCCTTATTATAGTTTTGCAAAAGGAGAAATGTTGGGAATTGATAATGTACTCATTAGTGCCACAGGGTATACTGGGGCAGGTGGTGTAGAAATTTATTTTGAAGACATCAATGACAATGCCAATAAAATTTGGGAGGCAATATTTGAAGCAGGGGCCCCTTATGGTATTCAAGCCATTGGTTTAGGCGCAAGAGATACTTTGCGTTTAGAAATGGGCTTTTGTTTGTACGGCAATGATATTGATGAGACCACTAGTCCTTTGGAAGCGGGCCTAGGATGGATCACAAAGTTTACTAAACCTTTTACCAATAGCACTGCATTGGCTGCTCAAAAAGCCAATGGTGTTGCAAAAAAATTAGTTGGTTTTGAAATGATTGATCGTGGTATTCCTAGACATTATTATGAAATTAAAGATGAAGCAGGTAATTTAATTGGATCTGTTACTTCTGGAACACAAGCGCCAAGTTTAGGCAAAGCCATTGGTATGGGTTATGTAGCTACTGAATATGCCAAGCCTGGAACTTCCATTTATATTGATATTCGCAATAGTTTGGTGAAAGCGCAGGTAGTGAAGTTTCCTTTTAAGTAAGGTTTATTTGTACCTGTTTTTTTGAAGATAAATACTGCATTTCAGCATGCCTAGGAATTGCAATTTTGTTGCTTAACAAATACATTCTTATGAAAGCAATTAAAAACAAAGTGCAATTGATTGGTCATTTAGGCGCCGATCCAGAAATCAAAAATTTAAAAGAAGACAACAAGCTGGCCAATATGCGATTGGCAGTGAATGATCGTTACAAAAACGCAAAAGGGGAGTGGGTGGAGGAAACACAGTGGTTTAATTTAGTGGCTTGGTCCAAGCTGGCTACTTATGCAGAAAAATATTTACTCAAAGGCATAGAAGTGGCTGTGGAAGGACGTTTGCTCACCAAATCTTATACCGATAAAAATGCAGTAAAAAGAGTAGCTACAGACATTGTGGTTTCAGAAATTTTAATTTTGACTAAAAAGACTGCTCTTGCAAAAGAATTAGTGTAATAAAAAATGAAGGTTTTGTATCTTTGTGTGCTATGAGTGACCAAAAGCCTAACCTACCAAGTTTACATACTGTTCTTACCCCACAGCTTTTAGATTTATATGAAATCAAAGACAGTGTGGTGGTTATTATAGATGTTTTTAGAGCGACTTCTACTATTGCAACAGCTTTGTACAATGGGGCTAATAAAGTAATTCCTGTGGATTCGCCCGAGCTTTGTATTGAAGTAGGTAAGCAAACTGGGGGTATCACTGCGGGGGAAAGAGATGGTAAAATTATTCCAGGCTTGTCCTATGGCAATTCACCTTCTGAATATCCACGGTCATTTATTGAAAATAAAACCTTGGTCATTACCACCACCAATGGTACTAAGTTATTGCACATGGCTTTGAAACAAGGGGCAAAAAATATCATCACAGGGTCTTTTCCAAATTTGACCAAGGTGGTTGAATTTATAAAAAGTCAAAATGCACCTGTTATTTTAGGCTGTTCAGGTTGGAAGAACAAATTCAATATCGAAGATGTCTTGTTTGCCGGAGCCATCATTGAGGAAGTCAAAGCAAATTTTGACATTCATTGTGACAGTAGTTTTATGGCCAATCAGCTTTATAGGCAACAAAAAGACCATTTAACAGAATATATTAAAACGGTCACCCATTGGCACCGATTGGCTGCCTATGGACTAGAAGAAGACATGTTGTATTGTATTTCAAAGGATACAGCCCCTTCTTTACCTATTTTTAAGGAGGGAGCGCTTATAAATCAGGCTTAATTTTTATTCTTTTCCAGATTCCTTTCAAGAGGGCTACTTAATTAGCACACAAAGCCTTACATTTGCAAATTGCCCTTTTTTAAGGGCTTTTTGTACCATTATGGCATTACCCTATTTAGTAAAACACATTTATAGCTACGGCACCGAAGAGGTGATTCGCCGTGGAAAGAAAATATTTGCCCTTAAAAATATTGAACTTGTAAAATTTGATCCATTAATTGGTAGCATTTTTTGCAGAGTAAAAGACGATGGCTACAGTACCTATTATAAAGTAACCATTGAAAATTTTAAATCTGCAGCAACTTTATCCTTAAGATGTGGTTGCCCTTATAATTTGTCCGAAGTATGCAGACATAAAGCAGCCGCTTTGTTTTATGTACAAGATTTATTAGACAAAAATTTATTGGACTACAAACCTGCCTCCTATAAGACCACGCATACCTTATTAAGAACGAAGAGCTTGGATCTAAAAATGATCCGCATGTTATGCTCTAAAGCTATTTTTGAAAAAGCGGAAGAAACCTTAAAATCAATCAGGCCACATATTGTTGAAAGTGAAAATGAAAAAGTGGTAGCAGAGTTTCATGATAAAGGTAAAACCCATCACATTATTGTGCAAAAAAATGAAGAAAGATTTTTTGACACTTCTTGTGATTGTTTGTCTGAAACTGAATACCCGCTTTGCTTACATAAGACTATTCTATTGCTTCAATTGTTTCAATTAAAAGGGGCCGATTATTTTGAAACTATACGAAATTGGGACAGAGAGAAAAACAAATTACTGGCCTTGTATGGATATACTTTAGATGATTACATCGAAGATAAATTTGAATTTATCTATCATGATGGTAAACCCTTTTTAAAAGTATTAGACGAAAAAGTTTTAAAATTAAATTCAAATATCCCCAGTACGATCAATAGGCCTAAATCGAATGACTGGGATTTAGAAGAGGAAGAAAAGCCAAGCACCAAACAAGTGGTCAAGGAACGTTTTGGTATTGTAATGCAGCATCAAATTACAGCTTACCCTTATATCGATTTTAACGTAATCAAAGGAGAAGTGAATGAAGAAGGAACTGCTTTTGTTGGTAAAGTTGAAAAACTAGACTTGGCAAAATTTATAGTGCCCGCATTAATCAAAGAAGAAGATAAAATATTAATACAGTTAATTAAGAAATTACAAACGACAGAAATGTCTAAGTATTTAAATAAAAACTCCCCTTTCCAGGGCATTTGGGATACCATAGTGCATTCGGAAGAGGACAGTTTACCTGATGAGACCAAAGAATTAATTCAGGAATACCTGCATCCCAAGTTAGAAAAAGTTTGGAGAGATTTATCGGAGCATCCATTTAATTTTTTCTTACCTCAGAACAAACCCTTCACTACGGCTAATTTGCAAAAAGCCGAATTGGTCTTCAATACCATTCAGCCAAGTTTTAAAGTAGAAAAAGAAGCAGATAGTTATATCATTTATGCAGGAGTAAACCTTCCTGAGGGCAATATTCCATTAGAAGAAAACCACGCCAAGTCAAATTTTATTTTTCAATATCATCATCAATTTTTTGTTTGGAAAAACAGAGATGATTTGTCTTGGGTAGAACAATTTATGCCCAAAGGATTTCATGAAATTGCATTAGACCAGTGGCCTGCGTATTTAAAAAATACTTTATTGCCCTTGTCTAAAAAATACCAAGTGGCATTGGAAAATGTGCTTCAAGAAAAACTAAAAGGGGTAAAGCCTCAATTACAAATCTTGTTAAAAGAAAACGGAGATTATTTATTTTTCGAACCCTTGTTTGCTTATAAAGATATTATTGTTAATAAAGAAGATGGTCCTTCGGTGATTCAGCAAGTAGGAGATAAAATTATTATTTTAGAAAGAGACTTGGCTGCAGAAAGACAGTTGATGAATATCATAGAACAACTTCATTCTGGTTTCATACGCCCCAATGAAGGCAATGTATTGGCCTTGAAAGGTGCGGAAGTATTAAAGAACAATTGGTTTTTCCTTTTTATTGATACCCTTAGAGAAAAACAAATTCCTTTATTTGGTACGGAGTATTTAAAACAATTTAAATTCAATACGGCTAAGCCTTCTACTAAATTATACATCAGTAGCAATACCGATTGGTTTGATGCTAAAGTAGAAATTTCTTTTGGAGATCAAAAAGTATCTGTTCAAGACATTAAAAATATGTTGTCCAATAAACAACAGTTTGTACCATTGAAAGATGGAAGTTTAGGCGTACTTCCTGAAAAATGGCTGAATAAATATTCTTTATTGTTCAAAGTGGGCGAAGGCAAGACAGATAATTTGAAATTAAGCAAGTATCATTTTTCTATATTGGATGAATTGTACCAACAAAGAGATGAGGAAGAACTCATTTTTCAGTTGGAAGGCAAGTATGAAAAAATAAGAGAACGTTATGCCATTGCGGATGTGACGCCTCCTGAACATTTAATGCCTATATTACGCCCTTACCAGATAAGTGGTTTTCAGTGGTTGAATTATTTACACGATGTACAATGGGGCGGTATCTTAGCGGATGACATGGGATTGGGTAAAACCATTCAAACCTTATCTTTCTTACAACATTTGAAACAAAAAAACGGCAAGTTGGTGGCCTTAGTGGTTTGTCCGACTACGCTTTTGTACAATTGGCAGAATGAATTAAAAAAATTCACCCCAAGTTTAACTTACCATATCCATCATGGGGGCACCAGGAACAAACAATTAATTTTAAAAGAGGAAGTAGAAGTGATCATTACCACTTATGGTACTTTAAGAAGTGATATTAAAATGTTTGTAGAAGTAAATTTTGATTATGTGATCTTAGATGAAAGTCAGGCCATTAAAAATCCTGCAAGTAAAGTAACCAAGGCAGCTTGTTTGTTAAAAGCGACCAATAAATTATGCTTGAGTGGAACCCCATTGCAAAACAATACTTTTGATATTTATGCACAGATGAATTTTTTGAATCCAGGTATGTTGGGTACAGTGGAATACTTTAAACATAATTTCTCGATGCCCATTGATAAATTTGATGAGCAAGAACAAAAAGAACATTTACGCAAATTCGTATTCCCTTTTATTTTAAGAAGAACCAAAGAACAAGTAGCTAAAGACTTGCCTGAGAAACAAGAAATGGTTTTGTATTGTGAGATGGGCGATGCGCAAAGAAAAATTTATGAAGCCTACAGAAATGATTACCGCGATAAATTAATTGGGATGGTGGAAGAAAAAGGTATTCAAAAATCACAACTTTCTATTCTACAAGGATTAATGAAGTTGAGACAAATTTGTGATAGCCCAGCCATTTTAAAAGATGAAGCCTATCCAAATGAATCGGTGAAATTAGATGAGCTAACCCGTGAAATAGCTGAAAACATTGGTGGTCACAAGGCCTTGGTGTTCTCGCAATTCTTGGGCATGTTGGCACTCATTAAAGAACAATTGAAAAAGTTGGGGATTGATTATGAATATTTTGATGGGGGAAGTACCATTCAGGAAAGAGAGCGCGCCATTGATCGTTTTCAAAACGATGACAATTGCAGGATATTTTTAATTTCATTAAAAGCGGGTGGGGTAGGTTTAAATTTAACCGCGGCCGATTATGTATATATCGTAGATCCTTGGTGGAACCCTGCGGTAGAACAACAAGCGATTGACCGAACCCATAGAATAGGACAAACAAAAAACATTTTTGCCTATCGTATGATTTGTAACGACACGGTAGAAGATAAAATTTTGAAATTACAAGAACGCAAAAGAAATTTGGCCAAAGAATTGATTTCAGACGAAGTAGGCTTTGTCAAGTCTTTGACCAAAGATGATATCGCTTATTTGTTCAGCTAAACCTTGTCTAGAACATTTATTTTATTTCTGCTGCAGCTAAACTAGCGGTTGGATTTTTTAAGAATTCATTTTTACATTCTGTAGAACAAAAGCCCAGGACATATTTTTCATAATGGGCTGTATCTCCAATGCCTGCAGTTACAGGCATGCCGCAACTAGGATCTTTTTTATTGTTCACTAAAGCTATTGGATAAGTTTTTTCAGCGCTGGTATCAGCCATTGCTACTTTGCTTGTAGCTGAGTTGGATGCATTCGTATTGGTTTGGCCACAGGCAAATGTCAATACCAGAAGAACTGCCACACAAACATTTAAAATGATTTTCATAAATTGTTGATTTGGATCAAATTTACGCATCTATCGGGGATCAAAAAACTAACAGGCATTCATTTTTAAGGGCTTATTTCGGCTATAATGAACTGCAGGGCAAATTTGAGGGCAACTTTGGCCCCATTTGTCTATTTTATTTAATACTTTTATGCGCTCCTTCCTACACAAAAGGAGCTATATCAATGAAACAGGTACAATTACATACATCTTTAGCTAGTGCATTTAATGCACCAGTTCCTGTTTTGAATGGACCAAGCCCTATGTCCATCAGCATCGGTTATTTTTGCCGACGTGGATTCTGATAGGACGAGCAATTGGCACTTGCCCCTATCAGTGGAAAAAAAACCAAACTCAACTTCTTCCGCCAGCATTGTTTTTTCCTTAAAATTTAAAGCTCATTGGAACAGAAAATAATAGTTCGCGTTGCCCATAGTGGGGACGCTTCTTTTGCAAATGCGATTACAGATGAAATGGCCTCGTCGGCTAAAGCGCGTGGGACAGGTATTGCCAAACGTAGTCCTGAATATGTAGCCAAAAAAATTATTGAAGGCAAATCGGTGATTGCCCATACCGAAGAGGGCACTTGGGTTGGCTTCTGTTATATTGAAGCATGGCAACATGGTCAGTTTGTGGCCAATAGTGGTTTAATCGTTGCACCTGCTTTTAGAAAAACAGGTATCGCTAAAAAAATCAAACAAACCATTTTTCAATTGTCAAGAGAAAAATATCCAGATTCAAAAATATTTGGATTGACTACAGGGTTAGCAGTCATGAAAATCAATAGTGAATTAGGGTATGAACCCGTTACTTATAGCGAGCTCACTGACGATGAAGAATTTTGGGCAGGTTGTAAAAGTTGTGTGAATTATGAAATATTGATGAGTAAGGAGCGGAAGAATTGTATGTGCACGGCAATGCTTTTCGAGCCAAAGCAAGCAAATCCTACTGAAGCAAAGGCGGATGAATTTTCAAAAAATGCCAATTTGTATGAGCGTTTTATGAAAATAAAAGAAAGTAAATTATTGAACTGGTTTAGAAAAAAATAAATTTTATGGAAAAAGTTGTTTTAGGTTTTAGTGGAGGATTAGACACTACGTTTTGTGTAAAATATTTAACCGAGGATAAAGGATTGGAAGTACACAGTGTGATTGTGAATACAGGGGGCTTTACAGAAGAAGAATTAAAAAAAGTAGAAGCACATGCCTATGCCTTGGGCGTGAAAACACATACTACAGTGAATGCAGTTGAAGGTTATTATGACAGCATCATTAAATATTTGATTTATGGTAATGTGTTAAAAAACAATACCTATCCTTTAAGTGTAAGTGCAGAGCGTTTGAGCCAAGCCTTACATATTGCAGAGCATGTTAAAAAATTAGGTGCCAAACTAGTCGCACATGGAAGCACAGGTGCCGGCAATGACCAAGTGCGTTTTGATATGATCTTTCAAATCATGATCCCAGGGGTAGAAATTTTAACGCCAATTCGTGATTTGCAATTAAGTAGAGAGGCAGAGATTGAATATTTGAAAGGCAAAGGCGTACAAATGAATTTTGAAAAATCTGCCTATTCCATCAACAAAGGCTTGTGGGGTACCAGTGTGGGGGGTAAAGAAACATTGCAATCTAAAGGCATCTTGCCTGAAACAGCCTGGCCTACTCAAATGACCAAGGAAGGACATGCCGAAGAGTTGGTGATTGGTTTTGAAAAAGGAGAAATTAAAACCGTTAATAAAAAAACTTTCAAACACCCCACCGAAGCCATTCAATATATACAATCTATTGCTGGCCCTTATGGTATTGGAAGAGACATTCATGTGGGTGATACCATCATTGGAATTAAAGGAAGAGTAGGTTTTGAAGCAGCAGGTCCTATGGTAATTTTAAAAGCACACCATGCTTTAGAAAAACATGTATTGACCAAGTGGCAATTGTCATGGAAAGATCAATTGGCTTCTTTTTATGGCAACTGGTTACATGAGGGACAAATATTGGATCCTGTTATGCGTGATATAGAAGCCTATTTAATAAGTGCACAAGCGCAAGTGACTGGAGAAGTGTTTATACAATTGAATCCTTATCGTTTTCAAATTATAGGCATTGAATCTCAAAATGACTTAATGAGTGCCAAGTTTGGTAAGTATGGAGAAATGAATACAGGTTGGACAGGTACCGATGTAAGAGGCTTTACCAAAATCTTTGGCAATCAAACCAGTATATTTCATCAGATCAAAGATTCGAATAAATAATAAGTATATGCAAAAAATAAAAATTGGAATTATTGGTGGCGCGGGTTATACAGGTGGTGAACTACTGCGTGTATTGTTGCGCCATCCGAATGCCCAAATTTCTTTTGTGCACAGTACAAGCAATGCGGGTGAACTATTGAGCAAAGTGCATACCGATCTTATAGGGGAGACCGATTTAAAATTTGCCAGCGAACTTAATCAAGACATTGACGTTTTATTTTTATGTGTAGGTCATGGAGATGCAAAAAAGTTTTTAACTAGTAATGAAATTAAATCCAATATAAAAATTATCGATTTGTCTCAGGATTTTAGATTGGCTCAAAATGCTATAATTGGAGAAAGAAACTTTGTATATGGTTTGCCAGAATTGAATAAGTCTTCTATTTCAAGTGCTCAAAACATTGCTAATCCTGGTTGTTTTGCTACGGCCATTCAATTGAGTTTATTGCCATTAGCTGCACAAGGAGCTTTGGCAGAGGTCTTTACTACAGGCATTACAGGCTCTACAGGAGCGGGACAAAGTTTAACGGCCACCAATCATTTTAGCTGGCGGGCTAATAATATACAAGCCTACAAAACATTGCAACATCAACATATTCATGAAATTGAACAAAGCTTGAATCAGTTACAAGTAAACAATAAAGCAGCGGTTCATTTTGTTCCATGGAGAGGTGATTTTACTAGAGGTATTTTTGTAAGTTCAGTTTTGTCTTGCAATTTGAGCTTGGAGGCTTTATATGAAATGTATCAAAATTTTTATTCGAACGCTGCATTCACCCAGGTGAGTAAAAATAATATAGATTTAAAACAAGTTGTCAATACCAATAAATGTTTGATTCATATCGAACAGCAGGGGGATAAAATTGCCATTCATGCGGTTTTGGATAATTTATTAAAAGGGGCAGTAGGGCAAGCGGTTCAAAACATGAATTTAATGTTTGGTCAAGAAGAAACAACAGGGCTACACTTAAAAGCCAATTATTTTTAATCCACTTATTCAAATCAACCCATGTCATTATTCAATGTATATCCTTTAAACCCTATTGCTATTACAAAAGCAGCAGGCAGCCGTGTTTGGGATCACCAAGGACAGGAATACTTAGACATGTATGGCGGTCATGCAGTAATTAGCATTGGCCATACCCATCCGCATTGGGTACAACGCATCGAAGATCAATTGCATGCCATTGCATTTTATTCTAATTCAGTAGTAATGCCTATACAAGAAGAGTTGGCTACTGCGATCAATGAACTAAGTGGAAAAAAAGATTTTCAATTGTTTCTATGCAACAGTGGCGCGGAAGCCAATGAGAATGCATTGAAACTTGCTTCCTTTCATACTGGTAGAAAAAAAATAATTGCTTTTAAAAAAGCATTTCACGGTCGTACTTCATTGGCAGTAGCCGCTACCGATAATCCAAGTATTGTGGCGCCTGTAAACGAAACTGATAATATTATTTTCTTACCTTTTAATGATGTAGCTGCCTTAGAAGAATGTTTTGCCATTCATGGAAAAGAAATTGCTGCGGTAATAGTGGAAGGCATTCAAGGGGTGGCGGGTATTTATGAAGCTTCTATACCTTTTTTACAAGCCATCAGAAAGCAATGCGATGATGCAGGCGCTGTTTATATTGCCGATAGTGTGCAATGTGGTTATGGCCGATCTGGGCAATTTTTTTCGCATGATATAGCAGGGGTTAATGCGGACATCTATTCCATGGCCAAAGGAATGGGCAATGGATTCCCTATTGGGGCTATTTTAATTGCCCCGCATATACAAGCAAAATTTGGCTTGCTGGGCACTACTTTCGGCGGCAACCCCTTAGCATGTGCGGCGGCACTGGCCGTGATTGAAGTGATTCAAAAAGAAAATTTAATTCAAGCGGCAGCTGAAAACGGCAATTATTTACTACAGGCTTTAATTAATACCCCTGGTATTAAAACTGTGAGAGGACGTGGATTGATGATAGGCTTTGAAATGGAAGCTGGCCTTGAAGACATTCGTAAAGTATTGTTGAATCATGGTAAAGTTTTTACTGGTGAAGCCAAACCGAATGTGATAAGGTTGCTCCCCTCTTTGGCCATTTCAAAACAAGACATTGATATATTTTTAAACAGATTGAATGCCGCCATTCAACAATTGAAACAAACCCCTGCTTAAATTTATGAAACAGTTTATTTCAGTGAATGATGTGTCTGATATCAACGCCTTGGTCAAGCAGGCATTGGCGTATAAGGCACAACCTTTTTTGGACAAGCAATTGGGTGCCAACAAACGCATTGGACTTTTGTTTTTAAATCCAAGTTTAAGAACTAGGTTAAGTACACAAGTTGCTGCACAAAATTTAGGTATGGAACCTATTGTGTTTAATGTAGACAAAGAGGGCTGGGCACTGGAATTTGCAGAAGGTGCAGTGATGAATGGAAATACGGTAGAACACATTAAAGATGCGGCACCGGTTTTGGGTAATTATTTTGATATACTCTGTATTCGTACTTTTCCTGGCTTAGTAGATAAAGAAATAGACTACAGTGAAAAAATCATCAATCAATTTATTAAGTATGCAGGTGTGCCAATTGTTAGTTTGGAGTCGGCTACTTTACACCCCTTACAATCTTTAACAGACCTCATTACTATTCAGGAGTCAATGGCTTCGAATCTTAATATAAAAAATAAAAAACCTAAAGTGGTTTTAACCTGGGCCCCACATATCAAACCTATTCCACAATGTGTGGCCAATAGTTTTAGTGAGTGGATCAACGCATGGGGAGAAGCCAATTTTGTGATTACCCACCCCGAAGGTTATGAACTTTCTGCCACATACACCAAAGGGGCAACGATTCAGTACAATCAAGATGAAGCTTTGAAAGAGGCAGATTTTGTGTACGTAAAAAATTGGAGCAGCTTTAATGAATATGGCAAAGTACTTTCTACAGATAAGCATTGGATGTTGACCAATGCTAAATTGGCATTGTCTAATAATGCGAAAGTAATGCACTGCTTGCCAGTGAGAAGAAATGTAGAATTAAGTGATGAAATTTTGGATGGTCCAAATAGTTTGGTCACCCAAGAAGCTTCTAATAGAGTTTGGGCTGCGCAAGCCGTACTAGCAAAAATTTTAGGTGCTTAAAATAAGCACAAAAAAAATATGGAAAATTTATATGTAATTAAAATAGGGGGCAATATTGTAGACGATCCTACATTGTTAACTTCTTGCTTGCAAGCTTTTGCGCAAGTGAAGGGGCATGCTATTTTAATACATGGCGGCGGAAAATTAGCGACCAGCCTTGCTACTAGTATGGGGGTGGAACAAAAGATGGTGGACGGAAGACGCATTACTGATGAAGCTACTTTGAAAATTGTGACCATGGTGTATGCGGGCTACATCAATAAAAATATAGTGGCACAATTGCAAGCTAAAGGGGTAGATGCCATTGGTTTAACTGGAGCGGATGGAAATTTAATAAAAGCACATCAAAGAATTAATGCAGGCATTGATTTTGGTTTTGTAGGAGATATTGATACTATTAATACCGATTTACTGATTGAATTACTTTCAAAAAATAGAAGATTGGTGATTGCGCCTATCACGCATGATGGGAAAGGACAATTGCTTAATACCAATGCAGATACCATCGCACAAAGTATTGCTACTGCATTATCGGGAACCTATCAAGTGCATTTAATTTATGGATTTGAGAAAGAAGGTGTGCTGATGGAAATTCAGGATCCTAGTTCAATCGTTTTGCGAATGGATCGACCCCTCTACGATTCACTTAAAGCACAAAAAATTATAGTGGATGGAATGATTCCGAAACTGGACAACGCCTTCAAAGCGCTTGAGCATGGGGTTCAATCTGTCATCATTGGCAAGGCCGAAAAAATGAATGAATTAATTAATGGTACAGCTGGTACTACAATCCAATTATAATGTCAGAGCCTACTATTCATACTATAGAAACAATACAACTGCTACAAAAGGAGGCCATTGATTTATTAAAATCTTTAATCGCTATTCCTTCTTATAGCAGAGAAGAGGCTAATACGGCGGCGCAAATTGCAAATTTTTTAAGCGCACGAAATGTAAAATTCGAAAGGGTAAAAAATAACATATGGGCTAAAAATTTACATTTTGATGCAAGCAAGCCTAGTGTCTTATTGAATTCTCATCATGATACAGTAAAACCCAATAAAGGCTATGCCCTTGATCCATTCAATCCATTGGTTGAACAAGGAAAATTATATGGATTAGGCAGCAATGATGCAGGTGGCTGCTTGGTAAGTTTGATAGCTGTTTTCTTATATTTTTATGCTCAACCAAATTTACCTTACAATATTATTTTAGTCGCTTCTGCAGAAGAAGAAATTTCAGGACATGATGGCATTGAAATAGTTTTGCCTCTTTTACCTTTAATTCAATTTGGAATTGTTGGTGAACCTACCAAAATGGAAATGGCCATTGCAGAAAGGGGCTTATTGGTTTTAGATGTTGTGGCTACTGGAACGGCTGGCCATGCAGCAAGAGAAGAAGGAGAGAATGCTTTATACAAAATATTACCTGATATAGAATGGTTTAAAAATTATGCATTTGATAAAGTGTCTGATTTATTAGGCAAGGTCAAAATGAGTGTTACTGTTATTGAAACAGATAACAAACAACACAATGTAGTACCCTCTTCCTGCAGGCTGGTGGTGGATGTACGTGTGAATGAATTGTATAGCTTTGAAGAAGTTTTAAAAATTATTCAAGCAAATGTGAATTCAGAAGTGACCCCAAGAAGTTTAAGAATGCGCTCTACTAGTATTGCATTAGACCATCCTTTGATTCAATCAGGGATGGCTTTAGGCAAAGGTTATTATGGCTCTGTAACTACTTCAGATAAAGCCTTAATGCCCTTTCCTACCTTAAAAATGGGTCCTGGAGATTCGGCTAGAAGCCATACAGCAGATGAGTTTATCTATTTAAATGAAATAGAAGAGGGAATTGTAACTTATATTCAATTACTTGAAAAAATGTTTAACCATGAGCAAGCTTTGGCAAAAAAATAGCAATGTTTCGGCATTGGTTGAAAAATTTACGATTGGCAATGATCAAGCCATGGATACTTATTTAGCACCCTATGATGTCTTGGGATCAATTGCTCATACGACCATGTTAGCTGAAGTAGGCTTGCTTACTGCACAAGAGCAAAAACAAATTAAAAAGGCCTTGGTAGAAATTTATCAAAAAATTCAAGCAGGCACTTTTAAATTAGAACCAGGGGTAGAAGACATTCATTCACAAATTGAATTATTGTTAACGGAAAGCTTGGGCGATATTGGAAAAAAAATTCATAGTGCAAGAAGTAGAAACGACCAAGTTTTAGTTGACATCAAACTATTTCTTCGTGCAGAATTAATCAGCCTAAGTGCAGCTGTGCAATCTTTCTTTACTTTATTGCAAGAAAAAAGTGAAGCACACAAAAATGATTTATTGCCTGGCTATACACATTTGCAATTGGCTATGCCTTCTTCTTTTGGTTTATGGCTGGGGGCTTATGCAGAAAGCTTGGTGGATGACATGACCATGGTGCAAGCGGCCTATACCATTGTCAATAAGAACCCTTTGGGATCGGCTGCAGGCTATGGCTCTTCCTTTCCTATCAATAGAAAAAGAACTACTGAGTTATTAGGTTTTGAAAACCTCAATTACAATGTCGTATATGCGCAAATGGGGCGTGGAAAAGCAGAAAGAGTGACCGCCATGGCCTTAGCCAATGTAGCTGATACCTTGTCTAAATTAAGTATGGACGCTTGTTTGTTTATGAATCAAAATTTTGGTTTCATTCATTTTCCTGAAGAACTCACTACAGGTTCTAGCATCATGCCACATAAAAAAAATCCTGATGTTTTTGAATTAATCAGATCTTATTGCAACAGAATTAAGGCCTTACCCAATGAAATAATGATGATGACGACCAATTTGCCTTCTGGTTATCATCGTGATTTGCAATTGTTAAAAGAGCATTTATTTCCTGCTTTTACGCAATTAAAAAATTGCATAGAGATGGCTTCTTTAATGATACAAAATATGGAAGTAAAAAAAGATTTGTTAGAAGATCCTAAATATCAATACTTGTTTAGTGTGGAAGAAGTAAATAAATTGGTACTGAGTGGAATTCCTTTCAGAGATGCCTACAAGCAAATAGGCTTGGCGATAGAAGCAGGTAATTTTACCTATTCTACACAAATGAAACATACCCACGAGGGAAGCATTGGCAACCTTTGTACCACTCAAATTGCCGCGGCTATGCAAAAAGTAGTGGCCGCTATGGAAATTGTTAAAGTAGCGCAACAAATTAAAGAATTATTGACACTTTAAGCCATTAATTGAAAACCTAAATGTACTTTTGACCTCCAAAGAAGAAAAAATATACTATGAAAAAAACAGTCATTATTTTAAATTTAGTATTAGTCACCATCACTGCGATGGCACAAACTAAAACAACTCCAGTAAAGCAAATTAAAGTGGGCAATGCTAAAATAGCCATGTCCGCAACACCCGCTTTGTTTATTAAAAATAGCAAAGACAGTGCCTCCTATGCATTAGGGTACAGAATCGCACAAAGTATGAAAGGCCAAGGATTGCAAGACATCAATGTGGCACTCTTTAACAAAGGATTGGAAGCTGGATTTTTATCCAAGGCGGCTATCCCAGACAGCTTATTAGACAACTGCATTAAAAACTACCAAGATAAAATGAGTCAAGAAAAAATCACAGCAAATCGTGCATTAGGCGCAGCTTTTTTAGCTGAGAATGCAAAAAAACCAGGTGTCGTAAAATTATCCTCTGGCTTACAATACCAAGTGATTGTAGCAGGGCATGACACCACCAAACCTACCTTAAACAGCAAAGTAAAAGTACATTACCATGGCACTTTAATTGATGGTACTGTATTTGACAGTTCTGTTCAAAGAGGGGAGCCCATAAGTTTTCCTTTAAATGGTGTAATCAAAGGCTGGCAAGATGGCCTTCAGTTAATGACTTTAGGCAGTAAATGGAAATTATTTATACCTTCTGAATTGGCCTATGGGGAGCGTTCCGCTGGCCCAGTGATTGGACCAGGCTCTACTTTGATTTTTGAAGTAGAACTATTAGGCATAGATTAAGCCAATAAAAAATAGAGTACACCCCCATCCTGATTTATCTAGATGGGGGTGTTTTTATTGGTATTATGTGGTAATTTTGTACTTCCTTAAAACAGTTGTATGAATTCAAAGCTTTTCAGTTTATTTGCCTTGGCTACCTTATTGTTTGCCTGTTCCCCCAACAATGTAAAAATTGATTCATCCATTACAAAGCTTTTAGACAGCGCTGGCATTGAAGGAAGCTTTGCTTTGTTGGAAAATGGATCAGGGCAGTTTACCATTGCTAACTTATCTTCTTATAAAGACTCGGCCTATGCGCCCTTGAATACATTTTTTATTCTCCCTAGTTTGATGGCATTAGACAAGGGGACCATCCATCCAAATCCAAGTACTTGGATAAGCACAGATTCTGTAACCTATTATCAACAATTAATCGATAGTCTAGGAAGAACAGCCGTGCTCAAAACTATTGATTCCATTCATTATGGTAAAGGAGTAGTGAGTGCTAATTTAAATGAATTTTGGAAAGATCAATCTCTGCGCATTACCGCAGATGAACAATTGGGCCTGATCAAAAAATTGTATTTTAAATCCTTGCCATTTCAGAAGCGTTCACAGGAATTGTTCAAAAAAATGATTTCAAAAGAAGAGAATAGCAATTATCACTTAAGTTATATAGAGGCTAGGGACAGCACCACTCAACTTTCTTGGGTGCTTGGATTTGAAGAAGAGAATAAGCATATCTATTTCTTTGTGTTAAATACCCATGGCAGGAAGAAGGGCGCGACCAATACAAGCCCTGCTCCATCTTCGGTTCAATTGCTTAAAAACATTTTATTACAACAAGGTTTTTTACAAGGGCTTAGATAAATTAGCTACTGCTTTTATTTGGCTTTGGGTGAGTAAAATAATTATCTTTACGTATACTATTTATGGAACAATATTGTAATTCTTTAACTAACTATCAACGTTTGATCACCCGTGAGGTAAAAGTGGGTGATATCATCATTGGTGGGGGACATCCTATTCGAGTGCAAACCATGACTACCACCGATACACTAGACACTGAAAAAACGGTGGCTCAAGTGATTCGTTGTATCGAAGCAGGCGCTGAACTAGTGAGAATTACAGCGCCGAGTAAAAATGAAGCTGAAAACTTAGCCAATATCAAAGCTGCTTTGCGTGCCAAAGGGTATACTACACCTTTAGTAGCAGACATTCATTTTACACCCAATGCTGCAGAAATAGCGGCCACCCTCATTGAGAAAGTAAGAGTGAATCCAGGTAATTATGTAGACAAAAAGAAATTCGAACAAATTGAATATACCGATGCAGAATACCTAGAAGAAATTGAAAGAATCAGAGAAAGATTTTCTCCTTTGGTATTGATTTGCAAAAAGCACGGTACTGCCATGCGCATTGGTACCAATCATGGATCTTTAAGCGATCGCATCATGAGTAGGTATGGCGATACAGCCATGGGTATGGTCGAAAGTGCGATGGAATTTTTACGTATTGCTAGAAGTTTGGATTACCATCAAATCATTCTAAGCATGAAATCAAGCAATCCCTTGGTGATGGTACAAGCCTATCGATTGTTGATTCAACAAATGCAAAACGAATTCAATGAAATTTATCCTTTGCATTTGGGCGTGACCGAAGCAGGGGATGGGGAAGATGGTCGTATCAAAAGTGCCATTGGTATTGGTACTTTATTAGAAGACGGTATTGGAGATACCATTCGTGTTAGTTTGACGGAAGATCCTGAATTAGAAATTCCTGTTTGCAAGGATTTAGTAAAAAGATATCCTGCCAATCGATTGAAAGGGATCCAACACATTCCATCGATCGAAAAATTAACCTACAATCCTTTTGAATACAAAAGAAGAAATACGATTTCCAGTCAAACCATTGGTGGAAAATCAGTACCGGTGGTGATCGCAGATTATAGACACAAAAAAACCATTAGGCCCGATGATTTAATTTCCATTGGTTATCAATATGATGCTATTACGGATAAATGGTCCATTGCAGATGCTGCTGCAGATTTTATATACATAGAAAATGCATTGCTGGATTTTGAATTGCCTGGCACTTTAAGGGTGATGACGACACCAGCATTGTGGGAAACGGTTACAGACCGCAGCAAGTACTTGCCTATTTTTGATTATAAAGAATATTTAAAAGCCACAAGAAAAAGTGCTTTTATTAATTTTGTTTTGTTAGACTGTTATGGATTTAAAAGTGGCATCAGAGAAGAACAATTGTTGGAAATTGCCCAAGACAAATCGGTTGTTTTTTGTTTAAGTAGTCCTTTAGCACATGCCATGCCTGCGGTACGTAGGATGGTGGTGCGCATGATGGAGTTAAACATCAAGAACCCAGTTATTTTAATGACGCAGAGTGCTTGGTCTAGTGCCGACCAGCATTTGATTCATTTTGCCACAGAAACAGGAGCGCTTTTATTAGACGGTATGGGCGATGGCTTGTTTTTGGGTGTGAACGAAAAAATATATGCCGACTTTGCATTGACCATGGAGGGAGGTAAAGTTTCAGGCCGAAATTATTTTAGCAATCATTCCATGGAGCAGTTTTTAAATACCACTGCCTTTGGCATATTGCAAGCCACTCGAACTAGAATTTCAAAAACCGAATATATCTCATGTCCTAGTTGTGGCAGAACCTTATTTGAGTTACAAGAAACCACGGCTAAAATTAGAAGTGTGACCAGCCATTTGAAAGGTTTAAAAATTGCCATCATGGGTTGTATTGTGAATGGACCTGGAGAAATGGCAGATGCCGATTTTGGTTATGTGGGAAGTGGAATAGGCAAGATTACTTTGTACAAGGGCAAGGAAGTAATGAAAAGAAATATTGACAGCGCTGTCGCAGTGGATGAATTAATTCAATTGTTAAAAGAACACGGTGCTTGGATAGCGCCTCTATAATTTACTTTTTAATTTAGTACATGTATTTTATTATTTATAGTTTTTGTTATTTATTTTCCTTGCTCCCTTGGCGCTTGATGTATTGGTTAAGTGATTTTGTTGCCTTTGTCCTTCAAAGGGTGATCAAGTACAGAGTAGACGTGGTAGCACAAAATTTAGCCATTGCCTTTCCCCATAAGACCAAGCAAGAAAGAAGTAAAATTGCCAATGAATTTTACCAACAGTTCACCGATTCCTTTATTGAGACTTTTAAGTTGTTGTCCATGTCGGATAATACCTTCAATAAAAGATTTACCTCTAATGCAGAAGTATTGAATGATTTATACAAGACAGGGCAAAATGTACAAATCATGGCAGGGCATTTTTTTAATTGGGAATTTGCCAATTGGGGAGCAGCTAAGTATGGTGAATATCCATTCATTGGCGTATACATGCCATTGAGTAATCCGCATTTCAACAAAATGATATTGGGTTTAAGGAAAAGATATGGTAGCATCATGATTCCTGCGACCAATTTTCGTGCACAGTTTCAACAGTTTGCCACTAAGGGGCGTTATGCCATGGCATTGGCTGCCGATCAGAATCCCGGCAATCCTTTGTCTGCCTACTGGGTACCTTTTTTTGGCCAACTCACTCCCTTTGTGAAAGGCCCAGAGAAAGGAGCTAAGCTCAATAATACGGCACAAGTATTTGTTCACTTTTATAGAACAAAAAGGGGCTATTACCATTCTCAATATGAGCTTATGACCACTTCCCCAAATTATTTTAAAGATGGGCAATTGACTGCTTTGTATGTTAAAGTACTAGAAGAAAAAATTAAGCAAAACCCTTCTAATTATTTATGGACACATCGTCGTTGGAGGTATACTTACGACGCAGCTAAGCATAGTAACTTAGTCGTAAATTAATCAGTAAAGTATTAATTTAATAAGGGGTCTTCAGCTTCAGGTTTTGGCTTGGTTGTTTCGAAGCTAAACTTGTCTTTTATTTCTAACAATTCTTTCCACCCGCCCTTAACAATTCTTATATTATGGATGCCTTGTTTTTTTAATAAACTGGCCGTTAAAGTATTGCTGTCTCCATTGTCCGTAAGAATGTAGATATTAAAATGTTCATCTAGTTCTGACATGCTGCCAGGATCAGACATTTCGTATAAAGGCAGTGAAACCGAATTTTTAATATGTTGTTTGTCAAAAACATTTTCTTCTCTTGTATCTAAAATCATTAAATATTCATCAAAGGGAATATCCATGGCTAGTTCATCTACTTCTACTTCGATGATTAAATCAAATTTCTTTTCATGTGCCAACCAATTTGCAAAACCATCTTCTAAATAACCTTTGATTTGGGTGAATTCAGCTTTGGTGAAATAAGCCATTGTTTCTTCTACTAAACCATCTTCCAACACAAAAACAATAGGCGTATCTTTATTAAGTATACCCATGGCAATGGCATACTTAACTGTAGCAGGGGTAATGTTTAATGCATTAGGAATATAGCCATCGGCAAATAAGGAAGCGGGTCTTGTATCAATGATGAAAACCGAATCCTCTTGGGTGAGCGCTTGAAATTGTTCTATTGATAAAGACATTTTATCCAACGAGTTGTTCAATGAATTTATTTACTTGGTCCAATCGATTGTAATCAACTGTATAAAAAATAAATTTTCCTTCACGAATCGTGGTTACAATGCTTGCTCTTCTCAAAATAGCTAAATGTTGTGAAGCAACGGATTGTTCCAGTCTTAATTTCACATAAATTTCAGTGACAGTAACTTTTTGATGTTCGTCAATTAGCTTAACAATTTGTTGACGCAATTTGTGATTTAATGCACGTAAAATCATCGCTGCTTTTTTACTGTGTAATAAATCTACTTTCAATGGGTTAGCTCCGTTGGCTAATTGTAATTGGGGTAAGGATTGGTTCATGACAATAATAACTAAGGGGGGTTTAAGAACTAAAATTGCACCATGAAGTTACTAAAATTTCTTTGTACTTACTTTTTTAATAATATATAAATTGTTAAATATTCGGGCTTTGTGCATGAAAATTTACAATTTCCTAGATTAGCTTCTACAAATTAAGTTTAAACCACTCATCCTATTTTTAGCCCTTTGCTAAGGCTTTTTTTGATAAAATTCTTTCAAATAGGATGGGCTGGAATAAGCAATGTCTTCAAAATTTTTGGCTTTAAGCTTGGCTTCGGCTAATTCAATGAAATCCATTAAGTTATAAGAAAGATCGCTAAAGTAGAGGGAGGGATGGGTCAATAGGGTTTTTACCTTTGCAGCGCCATTGCCGATACATAAGACTGGCCCTTGTTTTATTAATTGCTCCATATAGTCTTTACTCAATTCGATGGCCTGTTCTTTCAAGGTAATGGCTTGAGCTTGATTAAAAACTGCCCCAAAAACTTCCATTCTTTTGGCATCAATCATCGTGAAAATTTGCAAATTCTTTAGATTAGAAAATTCAAGGCTTCTTTTAGCCGCATGGGCCAACAAGGCTAAGGTTGACAAACCTATCAAAGGTTTTTCTAAAGCATAAGCCAATCCTTTTGCACTAGCCAATCCTACTCTAAGGCCAGTATAACTTCCAGGACCCATGGTGACCACAATGGCGTCGAGGGCATCTAAGTTGATATGATAGGTATCAGCTAATTCCTTAATACTTGCTTGCACAAAGGCGGCATGGGTGTTGGACAGATTGTTTTCTTTGCTCGCCAGAATGGCTCCATTTTGCGTAAAGGCAATCATGGCTTTTTCACCAGCAGTATCAATGTGTAAGAGCGTTGCCATGATTTTAAAATGTTTTACAAAAATAGGTGGTGATTTGATAGAAAAACAAGAAATTGCAATCTTAATTTAATCCTATGTCAAAAGAAATTATTCAATCCAGTAAAGTGCCTGCACCCATTGGGCCTTATAGCCAAGCCGTGATTGCCAATGGCTTTTTGTTTGCAAGCGGTCAAATTGCTTACAATCCTGCCAATGGAGAATTGGTTTTAACAGATATCCAATCTGAGACTAGACAGGTGATGGAAAACATCAAGGCTATTTTGGATGAAGCCAAATTAAGTTTTGCGCATGTGGTCAAAACCAGCATTTTCTTAAGTGATATGCAATTGTTTGCACAAGTAAATGAAGTGTATGCTAATTATTTTACAGGCCAATTTCCAGCGCGTGAAACCGTGGCTGTAAAAACTTTACCAAGAAATGTCAACATTGAAGTAAGCATTACTGCAGTGGTTGATTTATGATTTTAAGGAAAATTGGTAACTGGTTTTAAAAACTAAACTTTCATGGGGCTTCAATAGTTGGAGCCCCATTTTATTGTTAAAACAATTAGGTGCGCCACTTAAATTTTCTATGGCAATACTTTTTCTATGAGGGGGTGTATATAGTTGCAAATAAGGATAATTCAACCCTGCCTGCACGACTAATTTTAGTTGTTCATTTTCTAAAGTACATTCCTGATGGTTTGGATCTAAAACAAAACAATTGTCTAATTCAATGGTATTCAATTTGGTTGGCTGGTCAAAAGTAGGGTCTTCCAAGAGGACACCAGTGGGGAGCAGCGATTCATTAAATTCGATTTTTCCTTTATGCTGAAAACTCAAACAACATTCATTAATGCTAGTACCTAAAGTAAAATAGGGATGCCATCCATCCATCATTGGAATGACTTCTTCTCCATGATTGGTGATGATGGTTTCCACCGTGAGTTGATTGTTGGGATGCAATTGCCATTTAATTTGTAAACTAAAATCAAAAGGGTATCCTTTGTCATCGCCATGGTAATGGTGTTTTAAAACAACAACAGCGCCTTGTGCATCTGCTTGCGTAGATTGTATGGAATACATAGCATCATACACAATGCCATGTATGGCATGTTTGCCTAAATAATATTTTTTTATGGTCCATGTTTTGTCATGGTGTTGGTACTGGCCATTTTCCATTCTGCAAGCAAAAGGAGCCATCTTAGCACTTTTAAAACCATTGGACGCATAGGCTTCCCAACCATGGTTAAAATCATTACCCTCTATGAGTTGAATCCTTTTTGTCCCATTTAGAACCTGCCAACTATTCAAAAGGGCGCCCTTGGTGACAATTTCAACGCTACTGCCATTTTCGGCATCTATTAGACGCAGTTTTTGAAAATCTAATACTGGAGAAACTTGAATTTCGAAGGACATAGACCAATTGGTTTGAATGGAAAATTAAAACTATTCTACTAACTTTGGTCAGTAAAGAATTTAAATATGCATAAATGTTTATTTTTTGTTTTGCTTATTTTGTCCATTCATGGGAATGGTCAAAAATTAGCCAAGTACGATAGTACTTTGAAAATTGGTAAAGCGGGTTACCGCATCAATTGCCTCAACCGTTTGCCAGATTTAAATACATTAAACGTAAGACCAATTGGTTTTAAAACAGAAGCCAGGGAAGTGAATCTAGAACTCAAGGGTAGAGTGGTGAGTGCTGAAATAGACGACTTGAACAATGATGGCTTCCCAGATATTGTTATCTATATCATTGATAAAGAGAATAAAGCAAATGTATTTAGTATCTCTTCAAAAAATAATGAAAGATTAGAGCCCATTTATTTCCCAGACATTTCGAATGATATGCAAATGAGTAAAGGGTATAGAGGGAAAGATGAATTTAAATTGGTAGAAGGTATTTTATTTAGAAAATTTCCCATTTTTGAATTGGACACCAATATTAAAGAACCCACCAATAAAGTAAGGCAAATAATGTACCATGTCGTACCTGGAGACCAAGGCTATTTAAAATTCAAGTCTTTTAAGAATTTTGATATGGCTGCACAAGCAACTAATTAATTGCTTTTTTATTGTCCGCTCGTAATGACCAATTTCCCTACTCCTTTTTCATTACCTGCATCATCTCTTACCAATACTAAGTAAATACCCGAAGCTACTTTTTGACCTTCGAAAGTTTTTCCATTCCAAATGGCTTGTCCACCCAAGGCACGTGTTTCAAACACCAGTCTTCCATTTAAGTCTGTAATTTTTACCATCGCGTTTTCTACCAATCCTTTAAAAGCAATGGGGCCATGGTATTCAGGTCCTACTGGATTTGGATAGATGGCGATTTGGTTTTGTGTTTTGGCACCTGCGGTGGCAGTTCCTTTATAACTGACCATTTCGGTATTGGTATTAAAGAAAACTTCTCCTTGATTGGGATCAATCAATATTTGCAATAAGGTATCACTAGGTAGTGGACTATTGCTTTTGGTAAAATGCTCAATAATTTCTCTTCCGTCTGCGCTCAACAACCAAGTTCCATTGTTGGTACCTATCCATTTTCTATTGGCCCCATCCACGGCCATGCAATTCACTGTTTCTTTTTGAAAAAGCAATCCTACAAAACCATTGGTATTTTTTATAGGGGGTAGGTAGGCATCACAAATTTCTTTGGAGATATCCCCACAATTAAAAATTCCAATGCCATTGTCTGTACCCACCCATATCGCTCCTTCCAAGTCTTCCACTAGACTGGTCACATGGCTACTCGGAAGATTACCATTTGATTTTGCAGTTGTCAACTGTTTCCAAAATTCTGTATTGTACACTTGTGTAGATTGATACAAATACAATCCTTGGTTCTGTGGCGCAATCATCCAAACCTGTCCCTGTTTACTCACCAACATTTGGCTTAAACCTTTTTTAATAAAACTATTGGGAACTAGATAACTATTCCAACCGTTGTCTTTTTTTTGTAATAAGCCTTGTTGATCTTGCAGCACCCATAATTTCCCATCACTGCTAAATTGAATATCCTTATAGTCGCCTATGGTATTAGAGGGGAGGCTGTTTTCAATAGCAATGGTGTTAGGTTGAAAATGGACCAATCCTGTACTTGTAGTCAACCACCAGCTTTGGTCTTTAGGATCAATGGTGCCTGCATTGCAATTGGGTAAATTGATGGAATTGTTTTTGGTATAATTTTTCCAACCCGAGCTAGTATAAGCAGCAAATCCAAAGGCATTCCCATAGAAGGGAGCCAATAAACCAGTTTCATTGATGAAGGACTTTCCTCTAATGTAATCGCTGGGCCCATCTAGTGTAATCCATTGATTAGAGGAGTTATTTAATAAAAGTCCACGACTACTGTCTGCCACCCAAAGCTCATTTTGATCCTCTAATGAGGCTATTGGATTAATGAGTTGGGTAGAATCGATCAGTACGCTAGTGGATTTATCGGCATTTAATTTTATTATAGCACCGTTGTTGGTATAAGTAAGGGTTAATAAGATAGTACCTGTGCTAGTCCTATTTACATGCTGGATACTGGCATTGGTGCTATAAATACTTGTAGTGCTAGGTAATTGATATAAGAGATGCTTGTTGTAGGCTAGAACAGTTTTGCCATTGCTGCTTATTTTATTCAGCCCTAAATTATTGTAATTGGTTAAGGCATTCCAACCATTCAAGTTAATCCAATTGTTTTTTATAGCAACACTATATAGCCCTTCTTCTGTAATGGCATACAAACTGTCTTTAGTGAGCGCCGTTTGATAAGTGACCATGGCCTGCCTATTGTTATTGGGAAACCAGGTATCTTTTATTTCATGCTTGACCAAGTCTACCACGACAACACCAAAATTGGTAGAAAGCAGTGCCCATTGATTCAATATTTTAATGTCATTAATTTTTTTATTGGCATATAAATTAGATACAACGATATCGTTAATATTGTAAATATTGTCTCCTTTTATGATGTCAATATTGCTATTCTTATAGGCAATTACTAGTTGCTGATTCAAATCATCCCAAGCCATTGCTGCAATTCCAATTTCATTTAATCCATTAGACTTGCCTATTAACTCAACATTTTTTTTACTATCTATGCTAAAAATTTGATGGGTTGTCGCTCCATATATTTTATCTCCCTTGAGAAGTGCTTGAACACTTTTATTATTGTATTGTTCTCTCCATTGACCAATGGCGCCCAATGAATTTTGGGCTTCAATTTTTTCAAACTGATGGAGGATCAAAAAAATAAAAATAAATAGGGATCTAGGCATTGTATTAGTTTAAAGTAGCGTAAAGCCCTTCTTGTATTTTTGTCCTTAAGTTTAAGGCACTGAATGCCTTGTTGTCTCTAGTGGGGAACACTCTATTGGATAAGAAAATAAACAACAATTGTTTTTCTGGATCTGCCCAAACACAGGTTCCTGTAAATCCGGTATGTCCGAAAGTACTTGGGGAGGCACTTAAACAAGGGTAAGGATCTTTACTGCTTGCATTGTCTTTCTCTGGCTTATCAAAGCCAAGCCCTCTGCGACTATTGTTGGCTTGGTAGCTAGTAAATAGATTAATTGTAGCGGCATTAAAATAAGTTTGACCTTCCCATTGTCCCTGGTTCAATAACATTAAATACATTTTTGCTAAGTCAGTGGTGTTGCTAAATAAACCCGCATGGCCTGCAATGCCACCCATTACCGAAGCCCCTTCGTCATGCACTGAGCCTTGGACCAATTCATGTCTGAAATAGTTGTCTAATTCACTTGCGGCAATCTTTTCAATACTTGTTTTTTGCAAAGGCAAAAATCCAGTAGCCTTCATACCAAGTGGGCCATAAAATTTTTGAGTAGCATATTCATTCAATGGCATGCCGGAAATTTTTTCTACTATTAATCCTAAAAAAATAAAATCATTATCGCTGTAAACATATTTGCCTGGTGTGCTGATGGGGCTTTCAAGAATTTTATTATGAATGCTGTCCTCCCAGCTGTCCAATAAATATTTAGAGGGCGTAATCATTTGATGATGCGTATTGTCTGCTACTTGAGTGACCAAGCCGGGTTTAAACTGTCCGTCTTTTTCTACAAGGGATTCATAAAATTTAAGGTAGGGGTAAAGCCCTGCTTGATGCAAGAGTAAATCTTTAATGGTAATTTTTTCTTTTTCATTGCCCCTTACCCAAGGTAAGTAATCGCCAATAGTTTTGTCCAAACTAAGTTTTCCTTCTTCAAGTAATTTCATGATGGACACAGTGGTGGCACTTACTTTTGTGACAGAAGCCAAGTCGTAAACTGTTTCTAAATCAACTGCTGGAGAACCTGCTCCAGCTAGATGCCCAAAGGCTTTATTGTAAATTATTTTATTTTTTTTGGCCACTAAAACCTGACAACCTGGTATGGCTTTTTTTTCAATCGCATCCATTACCATCGAATCAATAAAAACTAATTCATTTCCATGTTCTATTATTTCATGGGGTAGGCTAGTGCTAGAATTTTGATTGGAACTCCCAAACAATAAGCTATCACTCACAGAAACGGGCAACTGGCCTGTGGCTTGCACCTTGCCTTCCAACCATTGCAGGGCAGCCTTTTGGGTGTATGGGTTATCTTCATAGGCGAATAAAATATTATCGATGCCTTTAAAATTAGCCACCGCATAAGGATTGCCAAAGATCAAATGAATCCAATGCTTATCCTGAGTTTCATTAAGTAAATTGATGATCGTTGAAGGAATTTCAAAATGATTGGCAGGTCTTCTGTTGTAATTGTGTAGTCCAACAATGACTTGATCAAACAAAGAAAGACTGGTTCTTAAATTGGCCAAATCATTGCTGTCTTTGGCATTGACATAAAATATTTTTGCTTGATAGTTTTCTTCTAAGGCTTTTGTAAGTGCATTACCACCGTTAAGATTTAGAGCCAAGTAGGCTATTTTTTTATTTTGGCTTAGATAAGGTAAGCCTGTATTGGCCCTGACAAAAGTTAAAGACTGCAAGGCCATGGCTGTTTTGATACTACCTACCGATTTATTTAAATCTGCAAGAAGGTGGCTGGTGTCAATTGGATTATTTTGGCTCAATCCATATTTATATTTGGCAGTCAATATTTTTTTTACGCGTTGCTTGATGTCTTTTCTACTTAATCTACCTTCTCTAATGGCAGTTCTTACTTTTTTTATGGATTGCTCAATGTCTCCAGGTAAACAAAGTAGATCATTGCCCGCCAATAGTGCTTGTACATTGGCTTCCCCATTGGGAAAATAATTACCAATGGCTTTCATGTCTAAGGCGTCAGTCACGGCAATACCCGTAAATCCCAATTCTTCTTTTAGCAAACCATGAATTGCTTTTTTAGACAAAGAAGTTGGCGTTTTGGGCGTGCTGTCGATGCTTGGTACAGACAAATGCCCCACCATCACAGATCCTATACCTGCTGCAATCAAAGCGCGAAAAGGAGCTAACTCTAAAGAATCTAAGGCCGCCCTAGATTTATTAATAATAGGTAAATCATTGTGAGAATCAACTGCTACATCACCATGGCCTGGAAAATGTTTGGCAGTAGCCATTACATTATTGTCTTGCAATCCTTTCATATACGCAATGCCATGTTGAATGACTCTTTCTTTATCCTGACCGAAACTGCGGTCATTGATAACTGGATTGGAAGGATTATTGTTGATGTCAATGTCTGGCGCATAATTAATTTGTATGCCTAGCCTTTTACATTGCGCTGCTACCGCTACACCCATTTGATAAATTAACGCTGAAGAGGGGATGGCGCCTAAAGAAAGTTGTCTTGGGAACATATCTACACTGTCTAAACGCATACCCACGCCCCATTCTGCATCCATGCTGATAAATAGGGGCGTTTTTGCAATAGACTGATAATAGTTAGTCTGCATGGCCTCTCTAATAGGGCCACCTTGAAAAAAACACAGTCCGCCAATATTAAATTTTTTGATGAGCTCGCTGAGGGTATCTCGTTTTTTTTCATCCCAATTGCTGTGTGCTCTTATGACCATCAACTGTGCAATTTTTTCATTCAAAGAAAGTGCAGCCATTTGATGGCGTACCCATTTTTTTTCCTGTTTAGTTTGGGCGCTGCCATTTTGAACAAGGAGGGCTAAAATAAAAATCAGTAAAAATAGTTTTCTCATTTTTTGTATTTAATACCAATGAATTTTTTATGCAAAGGCTGCTCTTGCAATTTAAGCATAAAAAAAAACTTACCCTAAGAAGCGTAAGTTTTTTATATAAGATAGTTTGAGCGTATAATTGGAAAAGACTATGCCTTAGTTTCGGCCTCGTCGTCTTCCACTTCAGGAAGCGTTGGGGTAACCTCATGCTTTTGCAATTGTGCAAACCATTTGATCATCTTTTTCATATCGCTAGGGTACACACGGTCAAAATCCATATTGGCATATACTTTCTTAAAATAAGCTTGTACCATTTTAGGGTCCTTGTCATCAGGAAGGGCTTCTTTAGATTTACCCATGGCAAGAAAAACCTCGGCCAAGAATACGTTTTCGCGGGTAGTAAATACTTCGATACTCTCCAAATGAGAGAACTGATGGGCTCTAGAACTGATAAATTGAGTACTATCATTTTCTAAAGATTTGGCAATGGCGCCATCGCTTTTGCTGGTTAATAATTCAAATAATCCAGACTTGCCTGACACGGAGATCAATTTGCTGTATTCCATAAGTTCACTAGGTTTTTTTACGGCCGCAAATTACTGAAAAACACCCAATTTTCGTTTTTTAAACTACCTTTGTTTATCATTAAAAATCAAGAATTATGCCAGGTTTTGAATTCTTTGGAGCGGAAGAAAAAAAAGAAGTAAATGAGGTCCTAGAGACAGGCATTTTGATGCGTTATGGATTTGATGGCCCTAGAAAGGGTATTTGGAAATCAAAAGAGCTTGAAAAAGCCATTTGTAGTCAATTTGGTACTAGTTATGCGCAGTTAACTTCGAGCGGTACTGCAGCTTTAACTACGGCCATGGCTGCATTGGGTATTGGCGCAGGAGATGAAGTAATCATGCCTGCCTTTACTTTTGTGGCAAGTTTTGAAGCCATATTAAGCGTGGGGGCTGTACCCGTATTAGTAGATATTGATAGTTCACTTACTTTGTCTCCAGCAGCTGTGAAGGCGGCCATCACACCAAAAACAAAATGTGTGATGCCTGTACATATGTGTGGAAGCATGGCTGATTTAGATGCATTGCAAGCAATTTGTAAGGAACACCATTTAATTTTATTAGAAGATGCATGTCAAAGTATAGGAGGCACCTATAAAGGAAAAGCATTAGGCACCATTGGACATGCAGGTACTTTTTCCTTTGATTTTGTCAAAACAATTACTTGTGGAGAAGGTGGTGTGGTAATGACCCATGACAAAGAAGTGTATACCAAGGCAGATGCTTATACCGATCATGGACATGATCATTTAGGGGTGGATAGAGGTGCCGATTTGCATCCATTTTTAGGCTACAATTTTAGAATAAGTGAATTGCATGCAGCGGTGGGTTTAGCTCAAATAAAAAAATTGGATCAATTTTTACTCATCCAAAAAAAGAATCAATCTATTTTAAAATCTTATTTAGAAAAAGTACCTGGCATTGAATTTAGAACAGTACCCGATCCTTTAGGCGATAGCTGTAGTTTTTTAAGTTGGTTTTTACCTTCTCAAGCAGCTGCGGATAAAGCACTACTTGCATTTAAAGAAGCCGGTATTCTACCAGGTAATTTTTATTGGTATGCCAACAATTGGCATTACATTAAAAAATGGATGCATCTTAAAAATGTACATAGCTTAAACAATTTGAATGAGGCTCAACAAAAAGCCTTAGAAAAATTAAATACCACTTCTTTTGAAAAAAGTGATGCCATCATGAGTAAGTGTATATCCACTGCCATAAGCTTAACCTGGACAGAGGCCCAAGTGCATGAAAAAGGTGCTTTGTTTTTATCTGTTTTACTAAAAGCGCTTGCTTAAAATAATTCGAGTATGTCATTAGGACAATCATTGCAGCAAAGACAATTACAAAGATTGTCGCCACAGCAAATTCAACTAATGAAGTTGTTGCAAGTGCCTACTGCCCAAATTGAACAAAGAGTCAAAGAAGAATTGGAAGAGAATCCTGCCTTAGAAATGAATGCAGATTTGTTGGAAGGGGATATGGAGCAGTCGGTAGAGGAAATGAAGGATGACTTATTGGAGGGCAATCAAGACGAAGAAGAAGCAATTCCTGTGGATGAATTTGAAATGAGCAATGAAGAATTAAGTAATTATGATTTTGATGATGATGAGGTGGCAAATTACAAGACCAAGGATGATTATTATCCAGAACTCGACAATGACAAAGTAATTCCCATTAAAGCGGAATTAAGTTTACATGAAATTTTGATGGATCAATTGAGTATGTTGGCATTGGAAGAGCAGGCCTATAAAATTGCAGAACAAATTATTGGAAGTTTAGATGACGATGGTTATTTAAGAAGAGCCCTGCAATCCATTGCAGATGATCTTGCCTTCAAACAAAGTTTGACTGTAGAAGTAAGTGAAATCGAATCTATTTTATTAAAAGTCCAACAGTTTGATCCGGCGGGTATTGGTGCTAGAAATTTACAGGAATGCTTGCTGCTTCAACTAAAAAGAAAAAAAGAGGAAGCGGAAGAGATAGAGGAGGACACCCTTTTGGCCATTGCGGTTATTGAAAAATATTTTGAAGAGTTTACCAGAAAACATTACGATAAAATTCAAAAGAGTTTACAATTAGATGAGGTACAAATTAAAAAAGTATTGCATCAAATTGTTTCCTTGAATCCTAAGCCAGGTGCAGAAACAGGAACTATGAGTGAGGCAGATAAATACATTATCCCAGATTTTACAGTCTTGATTAACAATGCAAAATTAGAATTAACCCTTAATAGTAGAAATGCGCCACCCTTGGTCATTAGTGACGATTATAAATTAATGTTGAGAGAATACGATCGGGGTAATAAGCAAGATAAAGCACAAAAAGAAGCGGTGTTTTTTTTAAAGCAAAAAATTGATGCAGCCAAATGGTTTATTGAAATGATTTTGCAAAGGCAACAGACTTTATTGAAAACAATGAATGCCATCTTAATACATCAAGAAGCTTTTTTCATGAGTGGAGATACCACCAAGTTAAAGCCAATGATTTTGAAAGACATTGCTGAGAAAACAAGTTTAGATGTGTCTACGGTGAGCAGGGTTGCCAATAGCAAGTATGTACAAACTGAATTTGGCACTTTTCTTTTAAAATATTTCTTTAGTGAGTCTTTAACAACAGATTCTGGGGAAGAGGTGAGCACCAAAGAAGTAAAAGCAATTTTAGAAGAGCTGTTAGAATCGGAAGACAAACACAAACCTTTCAGTGATGATGAATTGACAGAGCAGTTGCAAGAAAAAGGCTATAATATTGCTAGAAGAACAGTGGCTAAATACCGCGAACAATTAAACATTCCAGTGGCTAGGTTAAGAAAAGAACTCTAGCAACAAAATAAACCAATAGATGGAAAATAAAGCACCCCAACCCGTTCGCTATATGGCCAATGCCATTTCCTATGTATTTCATCCACTTTTCATTCCTACTTATTTTTTTATTTATTTGATGTATTTGATTCCTTTTGAATTTGCAAGTATTACGGATTGGCAATTAAAATTGAAATTATTTAGTGTTTTTTGGTTGACCGCATTCTTTCCAGCATTTGCCGTATTTCTATTGTGGAGACTAAAATTTAGTGAGAGCATTTTTTTACGCACCCAAAAAGAAAGAATCATTCCCTATGTCATTGTTATGTTTTTTTATTGGTGGATGTATTATTTGAGCAGAAATTTTACTGATCAGCCCATGGCCTTAAAATATTTTTATTTTGGGATCTTTATTGCCACCGCTATTGGTTTAACCATCAACAACTTCATGAAAGTGAGCTTGCATGCTATGGGCATTAGTGGTTTATTGATGGCGGTTATTTTGGTAGGTTTTTATTATCCGGTCAATAATTTAGTTTGGATCATGTTGGCTATTATGATTGCTGCTTTAGTCATGAGTGCAAGGATGGTTGTAAGCGATCATACAAAAAATGAATTGGTGGTTGGATTTGCTATTGGCCTGCTTACTCAAATAGCTGCCTTTGTTTGGATCTTATAATTTAAAAAAAATGCTATGTGGCAAAAACTGGGTCAATTTATACTTAAATACAAAGTAGCTTCCTTATGGGTATTGGGCCTGCTTACTTTGGTCATGGGGTATTTTGCGCTACAGGTAAAATTGAGTTATGAGTTTACTAAGGCGATTCCAGAAGACAATCCAAAATTTGTTATTTATAAAGATTTTGTAAAAAAGTTTGGTGTAGACGGAACTACGGTGGTGGTTGGATTTCAGACCGATAGTATGTATACCAAGCGTGTTTTTAATGCAGTATATCAATTACATCAGTCCTTAAAACAAATTCCTGGTACCACAGAAGTGCTGAGCCTGCCCTATGCTTATACCCTTGTAAAAGACAGTGTGCAGTCTAAATTTATTCCAAGGAAAATTTTTAATGCACCTTATGATAAAGACAGTCTTTTAATAAAAGATGAAACCACCTTAGCGCAACTTCCTTTTTATAAAAATTTATTATACAATCCCAATAGCCATTCCTATATAATGGCCATTAGTTTTAAGCCAGATTCAATTAACAGTGGGGCTAGGTCACATATCATCTCCTTATTGCAAAACAAATTAGATTCTTTTGCGCATCAAACTAAATTGGTCGTACATGTAAGTGGCCTGCCTTATATCAGAACAATTTTAGCAGACAGAATAAAAAAAGAAATGCTTTGGTTTTTGATTGGTTCTTTATTATTGTCTGCAATTACGCTAATGTTGTTTTTTAGATCCCTCTCTGCCACTCTTTTAAGTTTGGCGGTGGTCGTGATGGGGGTTATTTGGAGTTTTGGTACCATGGTGTTGATGGGTCAAAAAATTACTTTATTGACTGCGTTAATTCCACCTTTGATTGTAGTCATTGGCATTCCGAATTGCATCTATTTTTTAAATAAGTACCATACGGCCTACAAAGAAACTCAACACAAGGAAAATGCCATAGTTCAAATGGTGAGTAGAATGGGCATTGTTACTTTATTTTGCAATCTAACAGCTGCGATAGGTTTTTTTGTTTTTGCTTTTACCAAAAGCCCTTTGTTAAAAGAATTTGGATGGGTTTCGGGTTTAAACATCATGGCATTGTTTTTTATAAGCTTGTTTTTTATTCCACCAGTACTTACTTATTTAGAAGCGCCTCAGCCTAAACATGTCAAATATTTAGACAATAAATACTTGGAACATATTTTGATCAAAATTGAAAAATGGACCTTCCTTCATACCCAATGGGTTTTTGGGATTACGCTGGTATTGGTCATGGTTGCAGTTTTAGGAGTGATGCGCATCAAAAAAGAAGCCTTTATTGTAGATGATTTACCCAAGAAGGATCAATTGTATACCGACTTAAAATGGTTTGAACAAGAAGGGGGAGGAGTGATGCCTTTGGAAATTGTGGTAGATACTAAAAAAAGAAATGGATTAATTAGAAGCATTCATCCATTAGAAGACATAGAAGCATTGAATGTGTATTTAAGTGAACAGCCAGAATTGGGCAAGCCCATTGGTTTATTGAATGGCATCAAATTTGCAAAGCAAGCTTTCTATGATGGAGATAGCTTGGCTTATGCAGTGCCCACCGCTACAGAAATGGCCTTTATAGCCCCTTATTTACAATTCAATCCATCCGCCAATGCAGCAGCAGCTGGGCCTGCTCAATTATTGAACAAGTTTATTGATAAAGATAAAAGTCAAACTAGGGTAAGTGTTAATATGAAAGATATTGGTAGTGCGCAATTGCCTATATTTTTAAAAAAATTAGATAGTGTGACTCAATCTATTTTTGATACTAGTAAATACAACATTCAAATTACAGGAAGCAGTGTTACATTTTTAGAAGGAAGTAATTTTATCATTCGTGGTTTAGGTGAATCTATATTTTGGGCATTTTTATTGATTGCCTTATGCATGCTTTTTTTATTCAGGTCCTTTCCTATTTTGATGTGTTCTTTGGTGCCGAATATTGTTCCTTTGCTCATTACTGCAGGCATCATGGGTTGGGTGGGTGTTTCTTTAAAACCATCTACAGTATTGGTCTTTAGCGTGGCCTTGGGTATTGCCATAGATGTGACCATTCGTTTCTTAATCAATTACAAACAAGAATTACCTCGTTTGAATCAAGAGGTCAATACTACCTTAATACAAACCATTAAACATACCGGCATAAGTATCATTTACACATCCATGGTATTGGTAGCAGGGTTTGTTATTTTTTGTTTCAGTGATTTCGGCGGAACCAAGGCCTTGGGTTGGCTTACTTCTTTGACCTTAGTGGTAAGTACTTTTACCAATTTGATTTTGTTGCCTGCTTTAATAAAAACGTTTATCAAGCAAAAATAAAACGGATGGCACTAGGTGACTGAATGTATTGGTTTAATGCAATACACTAGCCAATGTATCCTGCAATGCTTGACCCCTTAATTCTGTAGCAATAATTTTTCCACTAGGATCAATTAGTGCATTAAATGGAATGCCTTCGATTTGATACGCGCCTACTACAATGCTTTCCCATTTTTTTAAATCGCTGATATGTTGCCAATTTAATTTGTCTTCTTTGATAGCTTCCAACCAGTTGCTTTTATTGTCATCTAGAGATACACCTAATACGGTAAAATTCTTCTTTTTATACTTTTCATAGGCTGCTACCACATTAGGATTTTCTCCTCTACATGGTCCACACCAACTGGCCCAGAAATCTACCAATACATACTTGCCACGTAAGCTAGACAAGGAAATGATTTTTCCATTAGGATCGGCTAAGGCTATTTCAGGAGCGGTATTACCCACCGCTGCTGCCCCTGTTTTGGTATTGGATTGCACTTGAGTACTCAATAGGGCGACAAAATCTACTAAGGAATTTGCTTTTGTTTTTTCAGCCGCGGCTTTGGCCAAGGCCAATACCTTAGCAGATTCCATGGATCTTAAACCTAGGCCTAGGGAATAATAAATAATGGCAGGACTTGCTGAATTCGCAATATTGCTTTCAATAAAATTATTTAAGTCTTCAATTTTAGCTATTTTTTGTTTTTGTAACCAGAAGATGCTGCTGTCCTTGGCATTTTTTTTTTGCAAGGCGTCTAGATTGTATAAAGTAGCAAACAAGGAGGAGTCTTTTTTACGATATTGTTTTAAAAACTCTAATAGGGCGCTGCTGTTTTTTGAACCTTTGACAGCATAGGATTGATAATTATTCGCATCTGCCTTGATTTGTATATTTTCCTCGTCATTCACAAATATGATTTCAAAGTCTTTCTCTGTAGCCAATCGATAGATACCTTCTTGTTTGGCAATAAAAGTAAAGGCATAATTTCCGTCTTTGTCTAAACTAACAGAGTCCAAGGTGACGATAGGCTTTCCACCATAAGGTACTTCTTGCAATAATAATTTTACGGCACCAGCATGTTGAATTTGTCCTGTCACAGAATAAGTTGTTTCGCTGGATTTGTTTTTACAACCCAGAGAAAAAATCAGGGTGCATAACATAAATGCTGAAATAATTTTGATGCGCATAGCTTTGTTTTAATTTTTTTGTAATACTTTATTCTGCTAATTTTTTTTCAAGCAAGCTGGTACTTAATTTTGGATCTGCTTTTCCTTGGCTTATTTTTTTCACTTCTCCCACAAATAAACCTATCAAACCTTTTTTTCCTTTTTTGTATTCGATTACTTTTTCTGGATGTTTGGCTATTACTTGATTCACCCAATTTTCAATTTCATCAGCGGAATTGGATTGTAATAAATTATGTGCAGTTGCGTATTGTAAAGGCGATTGCGGCACTGCAATGATTTCTTTGAATATTTTATTGCTGGCCACAGAGAAATTAAGTTGATTGGTTTCTACCAACTCAATTAATTCTACTAGGTAGGGCTGGATAGTAACTAATTTTTCATAACTGGCATTGGGTTCATTCAAATAAGCCCTGATAGGGCCTAAGATCCAGTTGGCAATAGCTTTGTAATGTGCACTGAGTGCTGTTAATTGAATAAAATAAGCCGCTTCTTCTTTGTTTTCACTCAATTGTTCAACATCATAGTGGGATAATTTGAAATTGGTCTTCCACTGCTTTTGTAAAGCATTGGGTAGGGTAGGTAGTTTTGCACGCAAGGCCTCGATACTTTCATTGGTCAAATGAAAAGGAGCTAAGTCTGGATCCGGGAAATACCTATAATCATTGGCATCTTCTTTGTCTCTGATGGAAAAAGTAGTGTCATTGTTGGCGTCAAAACTTCTGGTTTGTTGAAGAATGGTGCCTCCAGTTTCAGTGATTTCAATTAGTCTTTCAATTTCGAATTCAATCGCTTTTTTAATATTGCGAATGGAATTCAAATTCTTTACTTCCACCCTCGTACCCAAACGATCTTCTCCTTTCAAGCGAATAGAGATATTGGCATCGCATCTCAAACTACCTTCTTCCATATTTCCATCACATACACCCAACCATCTTACTAATTTTCTGATCTCAGTGACAAATAAGAAGGCCTCATCGGCAGAATGCAAACAAGGTTCAGTCACTAGTTCAATCAAGGGAGTGCCAGCTCTGTTTAAATCAATATAAGTGGCTGTTTCAGAAAGATCATGAATACTTTTTCCAGCATCTTCTTCTAAATGAATGCGGTTTAATTGGATATCTTTTTCTCCTTCCAAAGTTTTAATCCTTACAGTACCTCCTACACAGATGGGGGTAGTATGTTGTGAAATTTGATAGCCTTTGGGAAGATCGGGGTAGAAATAATTTTTTCTTGCGAAATAATTATTTAGTTCAATGACGGAACCGCAAGCAAGGCCCATTGTAATGGCATACTCAATGGCTTTTTCATTGGTTTTTGGTAAAGTACCTGGATGACCCATAGTAATTGGACTGATTTGGGTATTGGGTGCAGCGCCAAATGCAGTGGAATCGCCACAGAATAACTTAGTTTGGGTAGCCAATTGTGCATGAATTTCTAAGCCAATTACTGCCTCGTATTTAGAGGAATGCGTCATGATGTAAAAGTACCATTTTTTGTCATTTACTAGAGCAATCCTTTTACCACTTCAATGACTTTGTCTAATTGTGTAGCATCTTGACCACCTGCGGAGGCCAGTGTTTTTTGTCCACCACCGCCACCCTTAATGAGTGGTGCAATTTTATCCTTAATAATTTGAGTGGCTGGCATAGTAGTACTTAATGATTCACTAATAGAAAGCACCACCGCTGCTTTTGATTCAATTTGAGCTACGAGCACAATGCAATGCTTATTTTGAGTTAGGCCCAAGGCCACTGCTAATTTTTTTAAGTTGTCGGCACTTGATAATGGAATCTCCTTTCCTAAAAAAGCAATTCCATTAATAGTTTCAAATTGGTCGGCATATTGACTTGTTAGTTCATTCACTAATAAAGCTTCTTTACTTTCTAATTTTTTAGAGAGTTCTTTTTGACTTGCTTGCAAAGAGGCAATGGTATCATTTAATACATCCACGCTGCTAGATTCATTCCACTCGGGTGCTTTAAAGGGAACATTTATTTTAACGGCAAGTAATGCGCAAGCTTCTGTTAGTTGTACAATTTGCTTATGTAGTTTTTCATTGACCTCGGTAATATATTTTCCTGCAGCATCTCCCACCACTGCCTCAATTCTTCTCACACCAGCAGCAACAGAAGCTTCTGCTTTTAAAATAAAATTCCCAATTTCACCCGTATGTCCCACATGGGTGCCGCCGCATAATTCAATGGAATAGGCTGGATCCATTACCACTACACGCACTTTGTCTCCATATTTTTCACCAAACAAGGCCATTGCCCCTAATCCAATGGCTTCTTCCTTGTTCATTTCTTTGATGACCACAGGAATGTTTTCTTTGATTTTTGCATTCACCATAGTTTCCACTTGGCTTATTTCTTCTGCATTCATTTTGGCGAAATGTGAAAAGTCAAATCGCAATTGATCGGTATTGCACAAGCTTCCTTTCTGTGCCACATGCTTGCCTAAAATATTTCTAAGTGCTGCATGTAATAAGTGGGTAGCTGAATGGTGTAAGGTAGTTGCTTTTCTAGCACTTGTATTAACAGTTGCTTTAACTGTATTAGAAATTACCGGAGGCAAGCTTTCCGTAAAATGAATAAATAAGTTATTCTCTTTTTTGGTATCGGTGACTGCTATGATTGTACCATCTTCAAATTCAAAGCTGCCAATATCACCCACCTGTCCACCGCTCTCTGCATAAAAAGGAGTTTCAGCTAAAACCCATTGGTAGGCTTCTTTGCCCTTGGCTTTTACATTTCTATATTTAATAATAGTGGCAGTAGCTTCCATGGAACTGTAACCTACAAAATTGGTTTCTTTATCAGGGTTTACTTGTATCCAGTCACCTGTATCAATGGCAGTAGCCGCACGACTTCTGTTTTTTTGTTGCAACATTTCTTTTTCAAATCCGGCTTCATCCACTTGCAATTCATTTTCACTGGCGATTAATCTGGTTAAATCTACAGGAAAGCCAAAAGTATCAAACAATTCAAAGACCAATTTGCCTTCGATGGTGGCTTGTTTAGGATGAGCCGCTATAATATCATCCATGCGCTTCAATCCTTTTTCCAAAGTGCGCAAGAAGCCTTCTTCTTCCTCTTTCACTACTTTAGTAACAAAGTCTAATTGACCTGTTAGTTCTGGGAATACATGGGCAAATTGTTCGGCGAGCAAGGGCATCAATTGATACAGTAAAGGATGCTTATAATCTAAATAAGAATAATAATACCTCACTGCTCTTCTTAATATTCTTCTAATCACATAACCCGCACCGGTATTGGCTGGGAGTTGACCATCTGCAATCGTAAAGGCAATGGCCCTGATATGATCTGCAAGCACTCTGAAAGCAACTGCCTCTTTAGTATCACTGTAATCATATGTTTTATGGGTAATCTTTTCTACTGCTTCTATGGTGCCGGTGAAAACATCCGTATCGTAGTTGCTTTTTTTATTTTGAATTACACGCACCAATCTTTCAAAACCCATTCCTGTATCTACATGTTTATTTGGAAGCGCTTCTAAACTTCCATCTTTTTTTCTATTGTATTGAATGAATACATTGTTCCAAATTTCAATGACTTGCGGATGATCTTTGTTCACCAAATCGCGACCAGGAATTTTGGCAATCTCTTCGTCAGATCTCATGTCTACATGTATCTCACTACATGGGCCACAAGGACCCGTATCACCCATTTCCCAAAAATTATCTTTTTTATTTCCGTAAATAATTTTTTCATCAGGTACCCATTTTTTCCAATGCATTAAAGCTTCGCTGGATGCCGGTAAATTTTCTGAGGCGTCTCCTTCAAATACGGTGACGTATAATTTAGCTGGATCAATGCCATATACCTTGGTCAATAATTCCCAACTCCATTCAATGGCTTCTCCTTTAAAATAATCTCCAAAGCTCCAGTTGCCCAACATTTCAAACATGGTATGGTGGTAAGTATCTACGCCCACTTCTTCTAAATCATTGTGTTTACCACTAACGCGCAAACATTTTTGTGTATCTGCAATTCTTGTATGACTGGGCACTTGATTGCCTAAGAAATAATCTTTGAATTGATTCATGCCCGCATTGGTAAAAAGTAAGGTTGGGTCATTTTTTACAATAATGGGTGCAGAGGGGACAATGGCATGTCCTTTAGATGCGAAAAAATCTAAAAATGCTTGTCTTATTTCGGAGCTCTTCCTCATGTAGCTTAATTTTAGGCTGTGTTGGTCTTAAAAGCTATATTTGTTATGCTTTTTAAAATGACCTCAAAGGTAAGGATTTAGGGCTTTTTTATGGCCTTTTAGGTCAAATAATAGAACTTTTAGATGAAGAAAATAAAATACTTCTTTAATACACATACCCTTCGATTTGAAAAGGTAGAAGTTCCCCTTCGGGTAAGGCTTTTGCAGCTTTTTGGCTATGTAGCAGCTTCTATTGTTACCGGAGTCATTATTGTGGTGGTTTTGTTTCAATACATTGATTCCCCAAAGGAAAAATTGCTGCGCCAGCAAAACCAAACTTACAAGGAAAATTACAGTGTACTAGAGGCACAACTTAAGCAATTGGAATTGCAGATGTCGGAACTGGAACATAGAGACAACGAAGTTTATCGATCCATTTTTGAGTCCAGTCCTATTCCAGACAGTGCAAGGGTGAAAGAGATGGAGGCGCAAAAGGAAGTTCGATTGATACAAAATTTAACCAATGCTGAATTGCTTAAAAACATGATCGGTCAATTAAATAATTTGAGTTTGAGAATGGCCTATCAAACTAAATCTTTTGTGGAGATTAATTCCATGGTAAAAAACAAGGAAAAATTATTAAAAGCTATTCCTTCTATTCAGCCAGTAAGCAATAAAAACTTAAATAGAATCGCTGGAAGCTTTGGTTATAGAATTGATCCATTGTATAAAGATATTCGTTTTCATCAGGGCTTAGATTTTACGGCCCCGATTGGTACACCCATTTATGCTACTGCAGATGGGGTGGTGCAAATTGCCGGTTTTAATACCGATGGTTATGGGAACAAAGTGGTCATCAATCATGGGTATGGTTATCAAACCCTTTATGGACACATGGTTCGCGTAAAAGTAAGAGCAGGACAATCTATTAAACGTGGAGAAGTCATTGGCTACATTGGTAGTACTGGAAAAAGCACAGGGCCACATTGTCATTATGAAGTAATCAAAAGAAATATAAAAGTTGATCCTGTGTATTATTTCTACAATGATTTAACCCCTGCTCAATTTGATCGCTTATTAAAAGCGGCAGCGACTAATAAACAAAGTTTGGATTAACTACATCCAATTTTTATGGAACCACAATTACTACAATTTTTAAATCGCATACTACGCACCATTGGGTTAACTGTATTGTGGATGATTGTGAATAGTAGTATTGGCTTGATGTGGGGTTATGCCTATGTGGGCAATCATTGGCAATTAAGCAATATGGTATTTTATATTTTTCTTTTGCTTAGCTTGGCAGGATTACTTTATATTTTATACAAAATATGGCGTCATCCCATTGGCATTAAAATAGACTAAATCAAAATTTTGATTAGCTACTGTGGTCCGCAATGACTTTCCAAACTCCATTTATTTTTTTAAACAAAAGGGTAAAGTAACCACTGGCATTACCTACTGTTCTTGTTAAATAAAATTTACCCAATACAAAGTAATGGTCCTTATTCAATGGCTTAAAACTGATCAATTCAAACTTTAGTTTTCCCATATGACTGGTGTCTGGGTAATTCTTTTGGTAATTATTGAGCGTGGTTGCATAGCCATAGGCAGGCCCATTCTTGCCTACATACACCAAGCTATCATTTTCCCAATAGCCAATCATAAATGAGGCTAAATCCCCCTTGTTCCAAGCATTTGTTTGATTGGATAGTATGGCGCGAATAGCTTGCTCCTCTTTATTTTGTGCGAAAAGCCCTGTACTTAATAAGACAGCCATGAGTAGAAAATATTTTTTCATAAAAATTTAATTTAAACAGTAATTAATGGTATTGAAAAGTTAAGACAAATAAATAAAAACACCTTAATTTACAGCCATGACTTATCAGCAACATTTAAAAAAGGATCTAAAATTTGCACCGCTTTTAAAGGCCAAGCCCTATACTTTAAAGAAAAGAAAAAACACAGGGGTTAGGCTCATTGCAAGTATAATTAGTCAGCAATTAAATACCAAGGTGGCCAAGATCATTTTTTTACGTTTTTTGGATTTGTACCATGGGTATGAGCCATCTATGCAAGAAGTCATGGACACTCCAGTGGAAACCTTGCGTAGTATTGGTTTAAGTAGTTCTAAAGTAAACTATGTTCAAAACGTTGCAAGATTTTTTATAGAACAAAAGATCACAGACAAGCAATTGTACACCATGGAGCCCGAAGCAGTGATTGCCTTATTGACCCAAATAAAGGGAGTAGGTAGCTGGACCGTAGAAATGTTATTGATGTTTAGTTTAGGGCATGAAAATGTTTTTGCCGTGGACGACTTAGGCATACAGCAGGCCATGATTGGTTTGTATAAAATAAAATATACGACAAAAAAAGAATTACAAACAAAAATGCTAAAAAAGGCGGCTGCTTGGGCCCCTTTTAAAACCTATGCCTGCTTGCATTTGTGGCAATGGAAAGACGATAAGGGAGCTGTTTAAATTAAGCAGAGTTTCTTGCTGCATTAATGACCCCAAACATGGTTCTGGTCAATAATTTTTCATATGCTGCCATCAATTGAGTTTCCAAAACAGGCGATTGAACTTTACACAAAGTATATTGTTGAATGGTTAATAAGGGCAGCACAATGCGGTCTCTTAATAAAATGGAATGCTTAGACACCGTGTCTGCCTCCATTAAGCTTTTGGCGTTGCTTAATTCTAAATACAACTGGGTCGTTAATTTAAATTCTTCTTTGATGGTATGCCAAATAGGATTAAAAGTAGTATCGGATTCGATGTATTTAGTGATGGCAAAATTAGACTTCACCATGCTCATCATACTGTTGTCAATCAAAGTTCTAAAAAAAGAAATATTGTTGAATAAGGATTGTACTTCATTCCATAAACCTTTTTCTTTTAATACTTGCAAGGCAGTACCTACTCCATAAAAGCCTGGTACATTTTGTTTCAACTGGCTCCAGCTGCCTACAAAGGGGATGGCCCTTAAGTCGCTAAAACTTAAAGCATTGCCGGTACCTCTTTTAGCAGGCCTACTTGCAATATTACTTTTACTATAATAGTTTAAGGGACTAAATTTTTGTAAATAAGGTAAGAACAAAGGGTTTTCTTTGAGTTGCTGATAAGCCGCATAACTTATATTGCCCAGCTCTTCTAAAATAGAACGGTCTTGTTCGGACAATTGCAATTTAGTATCTGCAAATAGTTCATTGCTTATCCCGGCGGTCAATAATTGTTCTAAATTGTATTGGGCAGAATGTATGGTACCAAAATTAGAAGTGATGGTTTGTCCCTGAATGGTCAATTGAATTTCATCATTTTCTATTTGATTGCCCATGGAGGCATAAAATTGATGCGTTTTGCCCCCACCTCTTGAGGGAGGTCCACCGCGTCCATCAAAAAACTTAACAATGATATGGTGTTTTCTTGAAATGGCAGTAAGGGTTTCTTTTGCTTTGTAAATACTCCAGTTGGCTTGTAAATAACCACCATCCTTAGTGCCATCACTAAATCCTAGCATGATGGGTTGCTGTCCATTTCTATGGGTTAAATGTTTGGCATACAAAGGTTGTTGGTACAAGCTATCCATGATAGATTCTGCAGCAGTTAAATCATCGATGGTTTCAAAAAGAGGTACTATGTCTACTGTTTTTATATGCTCGTCCCATCCACATAATCTAAATAGCGCATACAATTCCATCACATTTAGTTCTGATTGACAATTGCTAATCACATATCTATGACAACCGGCTTCCCCATTCATGGCTTGCACCTGTTGAATGGCATAAATACTTTCTAAAGTATCTTTAGTAATGGTATCTGTAAAATCGATTGGATTTAATTGAGCTGAAAGCTGACTCAAAAGATTGATTTGATCCTCCGTGGCTAAACTTGTATAATTTTTTGGAAATAACCCCTTACCATTTTTTGCCAGCAAGGTTTCATGCACGGTCATCAGTACTTGATGGTGTATTCTGCTATCTTGACGAATGTCTAAGGAGGCAAAATGTGTGCCAAATAAATTTACTTTATGTAAAAGACTTTCCAATCTAGATAAATAAAGGGAATGGTCCTCCTCAATGATCTTTTTCTTGATGGCTTCTAAGCTCGCAATGATTTCTTCTTTTTCAATAGGATGACTTTCATCTGCTCTAAAAACATTTTCATACAATTTCGCTTCTAGATTCGTTAGCAGTAAATCGATGCCTGAAAAAGTCAACTTCCTTTTTAATTTTCTAACATCTCTATAATAACAAACGATAATACTACTTCTTAATCCCTTGGCCACATTAATGGTCGTGGCAGCATTCACAAATGGATTGCCATCTCTATCTCCACCTGGCCAAAAGCCTAATTCAATGAAGGGGTTGTTGCCTGTGTATTGACCATCAAATACTTCATTCACAATACCACTGTATATATTGCCAATGGCATGATAAAAAACATTTTCCAAATACCACATTAAGTTCAAGGCCTCGTCTGCAGGGCTGGGTTGTTTTTTATTAAAAAAGGGAGTTAGGCCTAATTGTTGAATGTACTGGTTGATGGTATGAAAATCATTTTTACCAATGGCTTCCCCCATGTCATGGATAATACCTAATACATTGGCTGGATAAAATTGTGTGGGGTGAGCGGTTAAAACAATACGGGCTTTAAAATTTTCAAGTTTGTTTTTTAAAGCTTGATTTTTACCTGTAAAGTTGGCATCTCTTAATAAAGTTTTTACACTGCCGGGTCCTTCCATATCGTTCACCGAAGTAAAGGCAGCATCTTCAATCGCATCAAACAAAACCACTTGTCTTTCTATGTATTGTACATATTTAAATAAGTGATCAATTTTTTCTGTTTCTGATTCTACTTGTGTATGTCTGCTAAAAAAATAGTCAATAATTTCGCTGGGTGATTTTCCTTTGGCATAGCCTTCCTCACAGGTTTGTAAAAGAATAGGAAGCAAAGCACCCACATTAGCAACACCAGAATAGGGCAATGCTGCAAATAAACTATTGTAGATAATGTATTTATCAGATACATTTCTTCTAAATTGTTGTGAATAGCTGTTGTTGGTGACTGACATAATTTGCCTCCCAAAGGTAGTGCAAATAAAGTTTTGTTTCATGAAAGCCTTGCCAGCATTGATTCCTAATGAATGTTCGTTTTATAGTTCTTGACTAGGAACATGTGTGGGATGCTGAAGATCATGGTAGAAAGCAAAAGTCCATTGTTCTTTGCGACCTCTTTCCCACCATTCTCGCCGGTATTCCATCGCCTTTTTACCCTCTAAGTCATATTTGGCCACAAACCTGGATTTCATTTGTTGCAATTGTGGCGCAACATCAGCGCCAAAAAATAGGGTTTCTCCATTTTCCTTGATCCAAGCGACTTGATGAAATGGGCTGTGGGCCCCTGTTACTTGATAATGGATGAGTTCATCAATAACGCCCTCGTCTTCTGTCAACCATTCCACCCCACTGAAACCAGCAAGCGTTTCCACCTGTATTCTTACATTGGGATCTTTTGAATTTTCTATGACTTCATCGAAGTTTCTTTTTTGTACATAGTATTTCGCATAGGGAAAACTGATATACCTTTCTTGATGGATGGGGTGCAAATAACTGATGGCCCCTAGATGGTCTTTATGTAAATGACTTAAAAAAACTTTGGTGACCGAGGAGGGGTTGATGCCTAGTGACATCAGATTGGCATGAATTTGTAAAATACCTTCTTTATTATGGTAACCTAATCCGGTATCTAATAAAATGATGTCCTTTTCGGTAATGACTACAAAAGGTTGCACTTCTACTAAAATACTCACCTTGGGTCTGTTTTCAGCTTGTTGATGACTGCTATCAAATGGTACAAAAACCTTAGACTGGTCTACAAAAAAACTGCCTTCTGATAAAGGGTGAATACGCATGAAGCAAAAATAAGCATTAACGAAGCACCATTTGCCTGTCTGCGTCTAATCTTAATAAAATAAATAATAGTACGGTAAAAGTTAACATGGAAGATCCACCATAACTAATCAAAGGTAAAGGAATGCCTACTACTGGGAACAAGCCAATGGTCATGCTGATGTTCACTGCAATATGGAAAAAGAAAATTCCCACTACACTGTAGGCATACACTCTTGAAAAAGCACTTCTTTGTCTTTCGGCGATACGTATTAACCTGAACAAGAAAAATAAATACAAGCTTAAAAATATAAAAGTACCTACAAAGCCAAATGCTTCACCTAAGGAAGTAAAAATAAAATCAGTATGTTGTTCGGGTACGTATTTGCCCCTGGTTTGCGTGCCTTTTAAAAAACCTCTTCCCCAAAATCCACCTGAGCCAATGGCAATTTTACTTTGTTTGACATTGTAATCGTCTGGTTTTTTACCATGGCGTTCACTGGTGTTTGAAGCAGATTTTTTATTTTGTGCGCAATCATATTCTTTTCCCACCATGCTGTAAATTCTAGTACTTTGATAGCACTCAAATACATGGTTGAAAATATAAGGTACTGCAAAGCGAACCGTACCAAAGCAAATACCCCAAATGCCAATGACAAGTATAATTTTATTTTTATTTTTTTTGAATTTTTTGATCATCGAAAAAATAACTAAAGCAGCAATCGCAGTCAATATAATAGCCAGAACGCTTGGCTCAAGTAATAAAGTGGCAATGACTAAAATTGCAAAGGAAAGCAGTATCACTAAAATGACAGGAGGGAGCCCTTCTCGATACATGGCGAAGATAAAAGCACTGTATACTAAGGCTAGGCCCATTTCATGTTGCATGATAGATAAAACAGCGGGCAACGCAATGGCAGCGCCTGCAATTAAATGTGACTTTAATTTTTTAAAATCGGTTTCGGGTTTGGAGATATACTTGGCGATAAAAAGCGCTGTAAATATTTTACACAATTCTGCAGGTTGTAAATTAAAGCCACCTGCAATAGGAATCCAGCTTTTTGATCCATTGATGTTTTTACCTAATACAAAAGTAGCCAGCATCAACAAGATGCCTGCTACATAGGAAAGATTGGCTAAAGCAGTAAACACTTTACTATCCAAGAGCAAAATAAAAATGGCAATGAAGGCGCAGAAAATGGCAAAATAAATTTGTTTGCTAAAATTTGTTTTAGCAGTTAAAAAAGAATTGCTCCAATTTATGCTAGGATTGTATTCTACCATAAAAATGCAAAGCACACCTAAGGCCACCATGAGCAGGTAGAGCACAATAACTGCCAGGTCTGTTCCTTTAGAAAAGTCGGTGTTGGTTTTTGCTGACATTTTATTTTGAACTATGTTTTTTCTTTTTTTGATTTGGTTTCAATGCGCTTTCTTTATTTTTTTGATCCACTGGGTTTGGTTTTGTGGGCAGCTGATTCTTTTGAAAACTATCTGTTTTTTTGATCGTATCCATTTTAAGTTGGCTAGGTAAAGTTTCTGCTATCATTTGCATATCCCAAATATCAGAAAACTCATCGTTATTGATATTGAGTGGCGTTAGCATTTCTGTTTTATTGTTTCTAATGTACCAATCTTTGATTGCCGAAGGCATTAGATCTACATTGGATAAATACTCCACCTTGTTTTTACTTTCTTTGGTTAAACTATCATTCAAATACTTTTCCATGACTAGTCCTGCTATAGGACCCGCCCAAGTGGCGCCAAAGCCTGCATTCTCTACAATCACGGCCACTGCAATTTTAGGATTGTCTTTAGGTGCAAAACAAACAAATAAGGAGTGATTTTTCCCGTGTGGGTTTTGTGCAGTACCTGTTTTCGCGCAAAATTCATGCCCAGGCACTTTAATAAAAGCAGCCGTACCATATACAGTTACATCATGCATTCCATCTTTAATAATATCAAAATATTCAGTAGGTATTTTAGTCACTTCTTGCTTGGCCCTGAACTTGGCTAATAATTGTTTATCAAGTTCATCTTCTTCTTCTACACTATCAATAAAATGGGGCGTATAATAAAATCCTTTATTCGCAATAAAGGCCATCGCATTGGCTAATTGTAGAGGAGTGGCCGTCATTCTATCTTGGCCTATACCCAAGGTAAGCATATAGCAACTGTTCCAATACTTAGCACCACCAAAGTCTCTATTGTATTGTGCCGTATCAGGAATACTTGCTCTGTTTTCACTGGGCAAGTCAATGCCTAATTTTCGACCTAGACCAAAACTATTCATGTATTGCTTCCATTTCAAATAACCCAATTTTGCATTGTGGTATTTAGGGTTGTCAATAGCCATTCTAAATACTTGTAAAAAATATGAGTTACAAGAATTAGCTAAAGCCAATTGTAAATTGGCAGCATGGCCTGCATTGTGATGTTCACATTTTCTGGGGTCGCCACAAGCAGTATACAAGCCAAAACAATTGTAACCAAAACTTGGGGTTATCAAACCTTCATCTAAGGCAATGAGTGCGCCCATGGGTTTAAAAGTTGAGCCCGGAGGGTATTGACCTTTAATGGCACGATTATACATAGGACGTGCGGTATCGGTAAATAATCTACCAAATGTCTTCCTTCTTTGATTACCTGTTAATAAATTTGGGTTGTATCCTGGGCTAGAAGCCATGGCTATCACAGATCCTGTTTTAGGATTTAATGCTACGACACTTCCTATTTTATGTTGTAATAATTTTTCGGCCAATTGTTGTACTTCCACATCCATGCTGGTATATAAATTTCTTCCCGCAATGGCAATGGTGTCAAACTGCCCTTTTTCAAAAGCTCCTTGAATTTTTCCTTTGTTGTCTCTTAAATATCTTTTCACACCCCTTTGCCCCATTAAGATAGACTCGTATTGTTTTTCTAGTCCTGTCATGCCGGCATAATCTCCCATCTCATAGCCCTCTTCTGCATGCTTCTCTAAAAATTTGGTATCTACCTCGGCTACATAACCTAAAACATGAGCTGCAGCATTGTATGGATAGTTCCTAATTGATCTTTCGTTTAAAGAAAATCCAGGAAAACGGTAAAGGTTCTCTGTAAGTTGAGCATATACTTCTGTAGATAGAAAAGGTTCAAAAATTCCTAATTTAACTCTTGAATTTTTTATAATCACTTCTATCATTCTTTTGTTATACCCTTCCTTGTCAATTTTAAGAATGGCACATAGGGTAGCGGTATCCACCCCTTTGGCTTCATTGGGGATGACGACTAAGTCATAACTGATGGTATTTTCAAGCAGGGCTCTTTTTTTACGATCAAAAATGATCCCTCTGTCTGGGTATATTATTTTTCTAAAAATCGCATTGTTGTTAGCGGCCAATACATATTTGGAAGAAAAAATTTGTAAGCTAATTAATTGAACAATAATGAAGGCAAAAACAATTCCGATAATAATTTGAATGATACGGCCTCGATTGGAATTGTACATAGCGATGGATTATCTTTTTATTTTTCTTCGATTCATGGCCAGCTCCACAATGAAAATTAAAAGTACGCTAATTAAAGTAGTAGCAATTACTTTGCCTAAGAAATAGCCAAAGGAACCAAATTGTAACCATTCTAGTAAAACCAAATAGAAATGATGCATGAAGGTAAGAGAGACAATATAAAAAGCATAAGGTCCCCAACCCATGGAGCCAATACTAGGCTCTCGATTAATTTCCTCAGAAGCTTCTTGAGACAATAGCAAACTCAATACGGTGGGTCTAAAATAACCTAGTAGGGTGCAAGCAGCAGCGTGCAAACCTGGGGTGTTCGTGAATAAGTCCAATATATAACCAGTAAAAAAGCCAAGTAAGGTTAAAGTAATTCTTTTGGTACCAAAGGGTAGCCACAATAAAAATAAAAAATACAAATAAGGAGTAATGAATTGATGCAATGGGGGCAGTTCATTCAGTAGCACTACCTGAATGAATAAAAACAAGACAAACCTAAAAAAATTCTTTATGAGATTATTCATTTTTAGGCTCGTTTTTTTCTATGTTTTGTTGATCGGCCATTCGTTTATTTTCTACCAAATAGAGGTATTCTAAATTATAAAAATTCGTGGTTGATTTTACATTCAAAGTCAAGTAATTGCTGGAAGGGTCTTTGATGATAGAAGTGACTCTACCAATCATTAACTGTGATGGAAAATTGGAAGAATAAGGACTGGTGATTACAGAATCGCCAATTTTAGGTGCTGCACTCTTGGAGATATTTTTTAAGACGAGTACACTGGGGTTGTCTCCATCCCATTCTATGCTGCCTGCGATCTTGTCTTTTTTTAACATGGCACTTACCTTACTGTTGCGATGAAGTAAGCTCATTATTTTGCTGTAATTGTCATTCACTTCCACCACCACACCAACAATACTTCCGTCAGGACTAATGGCCGCCATGTCTTTTTTTACGCCCTGTAAAGCACCTCTTTCAATGATGATGTAATTTTTTTGAAGCGTGAACGTATTGCCCACCACTTTGGCTGGGTAGTAAAAAAACTTTCTAGTTTTTTCAAGACTGTCTTTTCTTAAAACAAGGGTACCTGCTTTTTTAGTCGTATCAAATGGCACAAAGTTTTGCGCTAATTGATTTCTAAGTGCTGCATTTTCAGCAATCAAGGCTGCGTTGGTATTTCTTAAATTAAAAAAATAAGACCAGCTATTGTATTGCTTATTGATATTACCTGTGACTTGATTGCTCCAGCCTCCAAAAAATGTTTCGTAAGTTTTATTGTAGGAAGACAACATGACCAGTGATACAATTTGTAGTATCAAGAAACTTAGAAAAGTAAAATTTTGTCTAACAAACCCAATGATATTCTTCATTCGATATTATCTCATGATAAATGGAAAACGTTGGTAATTTTTCAATGCGATACCTGTTCCGCGCACCACACTTTTTAGCGGATCTTCTGCAATGTGCACAGGCAATTTAATTTTTTGACTCAATCTTTTATCCAAGCCACGCAACAATGCACCACCACCTGTAATGTACAAACCTCTGCGATAGATGTCTGCTGCTAATTCTGGCGGGGTAGTTTCCAAAGCTTTTAAAATGGCCTCTTCTATTTTAAAAATACTCTTATCCAATGCTTCTGCCACTTCTTGATACGTGACCATGATTTGTTTGGGTATACCTGTAACTAAGTCACGACCGTTGACTGGCATGTCATCAGGAGGATTGTCTAAATCTTTTAAAGCAGCGCCTACATGTATTTTAATTTGTTCTGCTGTACGTTCACCAATTAATAAACTATGGTAACGTCTTAAGGCTTCCATAATATCTGCAGTAAATTCATCACCCGCAATACGAATACTTTGATCACAAACTATGCCCGCAAGTGCGATCACTGTAATACCTGTTGTACCACCTCCAATATCAATAATCATATTTCCAACAGGCTCTTCCACATCAATACCAATGCCTAAAGCTGCTGCCATAGGTTCGTGAATCATATAAACTTCTTTGGCACCTGCTTGCTCTGCGCTATCACGTACCGCTCTTTTTTCTACTTCAGTAATGGAAGAAGGAATACAAATAACCATTCTCCAACTAGGAGGAAACAAAGGCTTCTTTGGATAAATCATTTTCATCAACTCGCGAATCATTAATTCAGCAGCGTTGAAATCGGCAATTACACCATCTTTCAATGGTCGAACTGTTTTAATACTTTCGTGCGTTTTTTCATGCATCAACAAAGCCTTCTTGCCCACACCCAAAACTTCTTTCATATTGTTTCTATTCAAAGCAATAATGGAAGGTTCGTTGACTACTACTTCATCATTGTGTATGATTAGTGTATTTGCGGTACCCAAGTCCATCGCAATTTCTTGCGTAAAAAAGTTAAATAAGCCCATTGTGCATCAGTATTTGAATAGTTCAGTTTGAATATAGCAAAATTCATCTAAAATCCTTACACTACAAAGCTTTTTACAAATGAATCAATATTTTTTTAAAAAAAAATTATGGAAACTCGTAGCCAATATCTTTTCTAAAATACATGCCCTCAAATTGAATCTTTGACAAGCCCTTTTGTGCATTCATGACGGCTGCTTTTAGGCTAGGCCCAGTCGCAGTGACCGTTAAAACTCTTCCACCTTTGGTCACCACTTCATTTTCTTGAAATCCAGTGCCAGCTTGAAATACATAAGTTTCTGGCAAACTTGCGGCAAGTTCAATGCCCTGGATGGCTATGTCTTTTGGGTAAGCTCCAGGGTATCCTGCACTTACGGCCATAACCGTGGCATAAGCACCTTCCTGGTATTGAATATTCACATCTTCCAAAGTGCCATTATCGGTAGCGGCTAGCAGACTTACTAAGTCGGTTTGCAATCTTGGTAATATAACCTCGGTTTCAGGATCTCCCAACCTGCAATTGTATTCTATCACATAAGGAATACCGCCACAATTCATTAAACCAAAGAACAGAAAACCTTTATACACAAGGCCTTCTTCTTTGATGCCCTGTATGGTAGGCCCTATAATGGTGGATTCCACTTTTTGCATAAAGGCCTCATCCATAAAAGGCACGGGGCTTACACAGCCCATGCCTCCTGTGTTTAATCCTGTATCGCCTTCGCCAATTCTTTTGTAATCCTTGGCATGGCCAATGATTTGGTAATGATGACCATCGGTTAGGGCAAAGACGCTTACTTCAATACCTTCTAAGAACTGCTCTATGACTAGTTTTGAGCTGGCTTCGCCAAACTGCTTGTCCTGAAGCATTTCTTTATAACTGGTCAGCGCTTGTTGGTGTGTAGTGGCTATGATGACTCCTTTGCCCGCTGCTAGTCCATCTGCTTTTAATACAATGGGAAGGGCATGAGCGCTTATATAGGCAAGTCCTTGCTCATAATTTTCAAGGGTAAATTCTGCATAGCTAGCAGTTGGTATTTTATGTCTTTGCATAAAATGTTTACTAAAGGCCTTGCTTCCTTCTAATTGAGCTGCTTGGGCAGAGGGTCCAATCACATTGATGGAGGCTGTAGCAGGGTCTTCATTAAAAAAATCATAAATCCCATTGACCAAGGGTTCTTCAGGACCCACCACAATGAGTTCAATATTTTTTTCGAGGGCCAATGCTTTGAGCGCAGCAAAATCATTCACTTGAATGGGGACATTGGTTCCAAATGCAGCAGTTCCGGGGTTTCCAGGGGCAATGAATAGTTCATCAGATTGGTGGCTTTGCGCCATTTTCCAAGCCAAAGCATTTTCTCTACCACCACTTCCAATGATTAAAATATTCATATATCTAGGTTTGAAGCACGAAAGTAAAATTTATTGAATGGATTTTATTAATTTGGGTCAATTAAATAACCACATACTATGTCGGCCTCCACTCAAAAACACCCCAAAGGATTGTACGTATTGTTTGCCACTGAAATGTGGGAGCGCTTTAATTACTATGGCATGCGTGCTATTTTGGTTTTGTTTTTAACCAAGGCCTTGTTGTTTGATAAAGTTTTTGCCTCACAAGTATATGGTAGTTATACAGGATTGATTTATTTAACACCGCTTTTAGGGGGTTATATCGCCGACAGGTATTGGGGCAATAACCGCTCTATCATTGCAGGGGGCTTGGTGATGGCCATTGGGGAGTTTGTACTATTCTTTTGTGGACAATTTTATGAAAATGCAGGACTCGCCATGCCCTTATTTTATATTGGAATGGGTTGTATGATTGCAGGCAATGGTTTTTTCAAGCCCAATATTTCAAGTTTGGTAGGTCAGTTATATCCTAAGGGAGATAAAAAAATAGATGCAGCTTATACCATATTTTATATGGGTATCAATACAGGAGGCGCTATCGGGCCCTTTGTCTGTGGATTTTTTGGAGATACAGGCAAGTCGGGCGATTTTAAATGGGCATTTTTTGCAGGGGGAGTGGCCATGTTATTAAGTGTGGCGACGCAAATATTGTTTCAGAAAAAATATTTACGTGATCCAGAAGGCAAGTTGTTAGGCGAAGCGCCTGCGGATGCGCCTAAATGGTTTCAAAAAATTCCAGTGATGCTCTTGTTTTTATTGGGCTTGTCCTTAATTATGATTGCATTAGTTTACATTGACGTGAAAGTGGTGAGCTATTTATTTTATTTACTCTTAGCTTGTATTTTATTAATTGCATTTATTGTTTTTACAGATAAATCATTGGGTAGTATAGAAAAACAAAAAGTGCTGGTCATTTTTGTGGTTTCCTTTTTTGTGGTTTTCTTTTGGAGTGCCTTTGAACAAGCAGGTGCCAGCTTGACTTTTTTTGCAGAAGAGCAAACCCAAAGAAATGTCGGATGGTTTACAGTACCCTCTAGTTTTTTTCAATCTTTGAATTCACTTTTTGTGGTGACCTTGGCACCCTTGATGGCATGGCTTTGGATTAAGTTAGGCAAACACGAACCCTCTTCTCCTTATAAAATGGCAGCGGGATTATTTTTATTGGCCTTGGGTTATTTGTGGATTGCCACAGGCGTTGATGGGGTAGGGCCTGGTATTAAAGTAAGTATGATTTGGTTGATAGGTATGTACATGATGCATACTTTTGGAGAATTGTGCTTGTCGCCAATTGGCCTGTCTTTAGTGAATAAATTAGCGCCTATTAAATTTGCCTCTTTGTTAATGGCCGTATGGTTTACAGCCAATGCTTTTGCGAATAAATTAGCAGGCGTATTTAGTGCTTTGTATCCTGAAAATGGCAAGCATACTTCATTTGCAGGCTACCAAATTACCAACTTACATGAGTTTTTTATGTTCTTTGTTTTTATGGCAGGTACCGCATCTATTGTATTGTTCTTCTTGTCTAAAAAATTAAAAAACTTAATGGAGCAGTAAAGACAACTTCAATAAGTATTTTTTATTGTTAGAGTACGCCCTTTACAATTTCTTCCACCACTGCAGGATCAAGAAGTGTCGAAGTATCTCCTAAACTTTTCAATTCACCTTCAGCAACCTTGCGCAGTATACGACGCATAATTTTTCCAGAACGTGTTTTAGGCAATCCCGATACAAATTGTATTTTATCTGGTTTGGCAATAGGGCCAATAATTCTGGTGACTGTTTGTAAAATATCTTTTCTAATCATATCAGCTGTGCCATGGGTGTTTTGTCCATGTGAGCCAGTATAAATTACATAGGCATAAATACCTTGTCCTTTTACATCGTGCGGATAACCTACCACTGCACTTTCCACCACACCCGCATGCATATTAATAGCGTTCTCTACTTCGGCTGTACCAATTCTATGACCACTTACATTTAAGACATCATCCACTCTGCCTGTAATTCTAATTTGTCCCAATTCATTTTTTAAAGCACCATCTCCTGTAAAATATAAATTAGGATAAGTAGCAAAATAATTGGTTCTGCATCTTTCATGATCTCCATAAGTTGTTCGTATAGTGGCAGGCCATGGTTGGGTGATGCATAAATTACCACGGTACAAACCATCTTCCATCGTATTTATTTCATCTCCTTTATCATCGACTAAAATAGTTTTCACACCTGGCATCGGATAGGTGGCCCATCCTGGTTTGCCTTCTGTAATACCTGCCATATTAGAAATCATAATGCCTCCTGTTTCTGTTTGCCACCAAGTATCTACAATGGGACATTTTTTCTTCCCAATATTTTCATCATACCAATGCCATGCTTCTTCATTAATGGGTTCACCAACGGTGCCTAAAACTTTTAAACTACTTAAATCATGTCCTTGCACTGGGCCTAATCCAAAACCCATCAATGATCTAATGGCCGTAGGTGCGGTATATAAAATATTTACTTTGAACTTGTCAATGATATCCCAGAATCTTCCCGCATCGGGAAAGGTAGGAATGCCCTCAAACATTAAAGAAGTGCCGCCTGCACTTAAAGGTGCATACACTATATAACTATGTCCTGTAATCCAACCAATGTCTGCCGTGCAGAAAAATAAATCATTGGGTTGGTATTGAAAAACATTCACAAAAGTATAATTGGTATAGACCATATAACCAGCCACACTATGCACTACGCCCTTGGGTTTACCTGTTGAACCAGACGTATATAAAATAAATAAAGGATCTTCTGCATCCATTTCAACAGCATCTACTGAAGTGATGCCTTGTGATTCTACTTTTTTAATTTCATCTTCCCACCAAAGATCACGCCCTTTTAACATAGACACTGCGGTTCTAGTTCTTGTACAAACGATTACATTTTTTATGGTCTTATTGCCGATGAGTGCATCATCAATCACGGATTTCAATGGAATATCTTTAGCGCCTCTGTAAGCTCCATCGCAAGTAATAATATAAGTGGCTTTGGCATCGTCTAAACGGTCTGCAATACTTTGCGCAGAGAAGCCTCCAAAAATTACACTATGAATGGCACCAATGCGCGCGCAAGCTAATACAGCAATAGCTAGTTCGGGTATCATACCCATATAAATACAAACACGATCACCTTTTTGAACGCCATTATTTATAAGCACCTGTGCAAACTGTGCAACTTTTAAATGCAATTGCTTGTAAGTAATAATACGATGATGTTCTGATGGATCATTGGGTTCCCAAATAATGGCAGGCTTGTCACCATTTTTTGCTAAATGTCTATCGATACAATTTTCAGTAATATTTAATTTTCCACCCTTGAACCATTCTACCTTAGGTTCTGTAAAATTCCATTCCAAAACGGTATCCCATTTTTTTCGCCACGTAAAATTTTCTGCAATGGCTCCCCAAAATTTTTCAGGATGGTCGATACTATTTTTATAAGCTTCGTGATAGGCTGCTAAGGTCTTAATTTGATAGGGGTAGCTCATAATCTTTGATTGAATAAATAATGATTACCAAATTTACATTTTTCAGTTTAAATATTTAACTTGAAAGTTCACTTGCAAACAAATAAACTATGAGCCAAGAAAAAAAACAAAATAATATTGCTTTTGTGATAGGCGCTTCTTCGGTGGGCACCTTAATAGAGTGGTATGATTTTTACATTTTTGGGATGCTAGCCACCATTATTTCAAAGCAATTTTTTCCTGAAAATGCAGGCACAGCAGCGCTTTTAAGCACTTTGGCTATTTTTGCAGCTGGTTTTATTGTACGACCTTTTGGCGCCTTGGTTTTTGGAAGACTAGGTGATTTAATTGGACGTAAGCATACTTTTTTACTGACATTAATCATAATGGGAGGATCGACTTTTGCCATCGGACTAGTGCCTGGCTATGCCACTATTGGGTGGGCGGCGCCTATTTTGGTATTGATACTACGTTTATTACAAGGTTTGGCCTTAGGAGGAGAATATGGTGGGGCCGCTACTTATGTAGCAGAACATGCTCCTGCAGGACAAAGAGGTTTTTGGACCAGCTGGATTCAAACCACTGCAACACTTGGATTATTTTTGGCACTAGGCATTATTATCTTGGTCAGGTCCAATCAAGGGGTGGAGAAATTTAGTGCAGAGTGGGGTGGTTGGAGGTATCCATTTTGGATATCAATTTTACTAGTGGGTATCTCTATATTGATTCGAATGAAGATGAGCGAGTCACCTATGTTTACTAAATTAAAAACAGAAGGAAAAACTTCAGCCAATCCTTTGAAAGAAAGCTTTGGGCAAAAAGGAAATTTTAAAATGGTTTTGTTGGCCTTGTTTGGTGCTGTTATGGGACAAGGCGTGGTATGGTATACCGGTCAGTTTTATGCACAAAGTTTTATTGAAACAGTTTGTAAAATTGATTTCATACAATCAAGAAATATTATGCTGGTAGCTATTTTAATGGCAACCCCATGCTTTGTTTTGTTTGGATGGCTGAGTGATAAAGTTGGTAGAAAATGGATCATGCTCTTGGGCATGTTATTGGCCATATGTACTTACCGACCCATCTATCAAACCTTTTTAAATATCTCTAATACACAAAATAGAATTGATAAAATTGATTTAACGAATACCATCACGTCTCCCGCCAAAGTAAAAGTGGATAGCAAGGATAATACTAAAATTTATTTAACGCAAAGTTTTGACACCGCGTATACAGATGGCGCAGTTTTTAAATACATTAGAACAGATACTTTCCAATTAAAAGGGGCCTATAATCCAATGCTAGCGATTGATTCATTGAATCCCAATATTTATATATCAAAATCGGCCAAGCCTAATGTGGTCGTGGAAAAAACCTTAGGCCATCATGATTATTGGCAAATGATTTGGTTGGTCTTTATTCAAATTGTATATGTAACCATGGTGTATGGACCTATTGCTGCCTTCTTAGTAGAAATGTTCCCTACTAAAATCAGGTATACTTCCATGTCACTACCTTATCATATTGGCAATGGAGTGTTTGGAGGCTTGGTTCCTTTCTTAGGCACTTTGATTGTGGAATTTACCAAAACTTCTGCCCATCCTAAAGGGGACTCCTTGGCTGGACTTTGGTATCCCATTGGTGTGGCTGCGGTTAGCTTTGTGATTGGCTTAATTTACTTAACCAATAAGATAGATAAAAATGTGATGGACTAAAACACATTCAATCGTTAATCAAACATTAAAAAAATTAAGATGAATACAATTAAAAAATTAGCTGGCTATGTATGGATGTTAATGGCGCCCGTACTTATTTTATTTCTATTATATCAAGCCAACGAAAAAATCAGTCATGCTGCAGTAGCAGTGAAATCGAATGTGATTTTGCAATGGGTCATTATATTATTGGTATTTACACCCATCTGCATTGGTTTTTATATTTTCGGCAGCTATGCATCCAAGGGAGAATACGATCACTTGCCTGAATCATCAGAAGAAGTATAATTCTAACCTTGCTTGTACGGAGATTCAGATTATCTAAGTACTTTTGAGCTATGTCATTAGTGGTAGAACAATTGTCAAAAAGTTATGGCGCTCAATTGGCCGTGGATGCGGTTTCCTTTCATCTGCAACAAGGAGAAGTAGTCGGTTTTCTTGGCCCCAATGGCGCTGGGAAAAGTACGACACTTAAAATGATGGCTGGCTTTTTAGCTGCCGATCAAGGAAGTATTCAAATTAATGGCATCCCCATTCATCCAGATGCTATTGAGGCAAAAAAAATAATCGGCTATTTGCCAGAATCCAATGCCTTGTACGAGCATTTATATGTCAAAGAATATTTACATTTTTTAACTAAGGTCCATGGCTTAGATAATGCAGCTCAAAGAATTACACAAGTGATTGAACAGACAGGCTTGGGTATGATGCAACATAAAAAAATTGGCAGTTTATCCAAGGGCTATAAACAAAGATTGGGTATTGCCGCTGCTATCATTCATCAACCCAAATTGGTTTTATTGGACGAACCTACAACCGGATTGGACCCTAATCAACTCATTGAAATACGGGCTTTGATCCAAACTTTAAGCAAGGAGGCCCTAATCTTATTCTCTACCCATATCTTACAAGAAGTGACTGCCATTTGTGATCGAGTGTTAGTATTGCATCAGGGGAAACTGGTTGCTGATGAGCCTATTGGGGCTTTAATAGAAAAACACAATGCAAGTTTAGAAGAAATATTCAAATTGCTTACCCATTAAAAAAAAGGGTGTAAATTGCGGTCTACTTTTAAAACAGACATTTTAGACTAAAAAAATAAACACATGAGTTACATTATTGAAGTGCGTGCTAGACAAATTTTAGATAGCCGTGGCAATCCTACTGTTGAAGTAGATGTATTAACAGATGAAGGCGCCTTGGGTCGTGCAGCGGTACCAAGTGGTGCAAGCACAGGTATCCATGAAGCAGTAGAATTAAGAGACAATGACAAGAAAAAATATGTAGGTAAAGGCGTATTAAAAGCAGTTAAAAATGTAAATGACTTAATTGCAAAAACGATTACTGGATTTGACATTACTGCTCAGGCGGAGATTGATCAAACCATGATTGATTTAGATGGCACTGTCAACAAAGGTAAATTAGGTGCCAATGCAATTTTAGCGGTAAGTATGGCGGTAGCCAAAGCGGCGGCTGAAGAAGCCAACCTTCCATTGTACAGATATATCGGGGGCACCAATGCAAGAACTTTGCCGATGCCAATGATGAATATCTTAAATGGTGGGGCACACGCAGATAATAAAATTGACTTCCAAGAATTTATGATCATGCCAGTAGGCGCCCCTAGTTTCAGTGAAGGTTTGCGTTGGGGTGTTGAAATATTTCATTGCTTAAAAGGCGTATTAAAGAAAAGAGGATTCAGTACCAACGTAGGGGATGAAGGTGGATTTGCACCTAATATTCAAAGCAATGAAGAAGCTATTGAAACAGTATTGGAGTCCATCCATGCAGCAGGTTTCAAAACAGGTACGCAAATTGCGATTGCGATGGATGCAGCCAATAGTGAATTGTGGGATGCGAAAAAGAAAAAATACGTTTTCCATAAAAGTTCTGGTAAAGAAATGAGCAGCGACCAATTGGTGAAATATTGGGAAAAATGGGTGAAACAATATCCAATCGTGTCTATTGAAGATGGAATGGCCGAAGACGATTGGGCAGGCTGGAAAAACCTTACGGAAACAGTAGGCGACCGTTGCCAATTGGTAGGGGATGATTTATTTGTGACCAATGTAACAAGAATTCAAACTGGTATCGATAAAAAAATTGCCAATGGATTATTGGTTAAAGTAAACCAAATTGGTACTTTAACTGAAACCATCAATGCTGTTACACTTGCACAACACAATGGCTACAATACCATTATGTCACACAGAAGTGGTGAGACAGAAGATACCACCATCGCAGATTTAGCGGTGGCATTGAATTGTGGTCAAATCAAAACAGGTTCAGCTTCTCGTACCGATCGTATGGCTAAATACAATCAATTGATTCGTATCGAAGAACAGTTAGGTGAGACTGGCGTTTTCCCAACCAAAGGAAAATTAAAGTTTGGCAACAAATAATCGATTCACACTATTGATATAGAAAGAGGAGCTCACTAGGGCTCCTCTTTTTTTGCCAGAAATTGCCTAATTTTACTTACCGCTACCTTATGGGCCTAATTAAAAAAATATTACCATTCATTACCAATCGCTATTTCATAGTGGCTTTATGTTTTGCGGTTTGGATGATCTTTTTTGATCAACGTGATTTTTTTCAACAAAGAGAAAGAGCTACAGAGTTGAATAAATTAGAAGCTGCCAAAAAATATTACCAGGAAGAGATTTCAAATACCAAAAAGCAGTTAGAAAATTTACAAAACAATCCTGCAGCCATTGAAAAATTTGCAAGAGAACGCTATTTGTTAAAGCGAGATGGGGAAGAAGTGTACTTGTTTGAAGACAGCAATACAAGCGTTGAAAAAAAATGACAAAGAAAGAACGCTATCAGTGGGTGCTTGATTATTTTCAAGAGCAAGTGCCTATTGCTGAAACAGAATTGTTGTATCAAAATCCTTTTGAATTATTAGTCGCTGTTATTTTGTCGGCCCAGTGTACGGATAAGCGTGTTAACTTAACAACCCCTGCAATTTTTAAAAAATTTCCTACTCCTCAAAAAATGGTCAAGGCTAGTTTTGACGAAATGTTTGCACTTATTAAAAGCATTTCATATCCCAATAACAAAGCCAAGCATTTAATTGGCATGAGTAATTTATTGTTGCAAAATTTTAATGGGGAAGTGCCCTTGACCGTAGAGGACTTGATTACCTTGCCTGGGGTTGGACGCAAGACGGCCAATGTAATTACCAGTGTAGTGGACAAACAACCCAATATGGCGGTGGATACCCATGTATTTAGAGTGAGTAGAAGAATTGGCTTAGTACCCATGACTGCAACCACCCCCTTGGCTGTTGAAAAAGAGTTGATTAAACATATTCCTAAAGCCTTAGTCCATACTGCACATCATTGGCTCATCTTGCATGGCCGATATACTTGTTTAGCTAGAAATCCTAAATGTGCTACTTGTGGCTTACTTAATTTTTGTAAGGAAGGGGCAAAAAAAAGCGCCTCTTAAATTAGAGACGCTTCTGTATAAAATATTATTTTACAAATATTGTTCTACTGCGGTTACTAATTCTTGCTTAGTAATAGGAACGCCCATGATTTTATTATAACCTTTAGCGTCTACAAAATATTTATCGCGAATAATTTTAATTAACTGTCCGTTGTTGATTTCTGGAATCACTACTGTTTCAAAATTCTTTAAAATATCGCCTAAGTTTTTAGGGAAAGGACGCATGTATTTGATATGTGCATGGCTTACTTCTTTGCCTTGGCTTTGTAATTGTAGGGCTGCGCTCTTAATTGTTCCATAAGTGGATCCCCATCCTAAGATCAATACTTTTCCTTTTTCTGCACCAGAGTCAATCGTTTGTAAAGGAATGTAATCTGCAATTTTTTCTACTTTAGCTTCTCTGGCTTTGACCATGAATTCATGGTTCTCTGAATCATAACTTACGTTTCCAGTTTCTGCTTGTTTTTCCAATCCACCAATTCTATGCTCTAAGCCTGGTGTTCCAGGAATAGCCCAAGGTCTTGCGCCTTTTTCATCGCGTTTATAAGGAAGGAATTTTTCTTCCCCATCGTCCAATCCTTTTTTAAATTTCACTTCAATGGTTGGTAAGCTACTTGCACTAGGGAATTTCCAAGGCTCAGCACCATTGGCAATATATCCATCACTTAATAAAATAACTGGAGTCATGTGTTGAATGGCAATACGAATTGCTTCAAAAGCCATGTAAAAACAATCACTTGGCGTAGAAGCTGCTATAATAGGTATAGGGGCTTCTCCGTTACGACCATAATAAGCTTGCATCAAATCACTTTGCTCAGTTTTGGTAGGCAAACCTGTAGAAGGGCCTCCTCTTTGAATATTGATGATGACTAAAGGAATCTCCAACATCATGGCTAGTCCCATGGCTTCAGTTTTCAATGCCATACCAGGTCCTGAAGTAGAAGTCATACCAATTGATCCGCCGTAGCTGGCACCAATGGCTGCGCTAATTCCTGCAATTTCATCTTCTGCTTGGAAAGTTTTTACACCAAAATTTTTATACTTACTTAATTCATGTAAAATATCAGTAGCAGGTGTAATTGGATAAGTACCTAAGAAAATAGGCAGTCCACTTTTTTGAGATCCTGCAATTAAACCCATGGATAAAGCTTGGTTTCCCATGATACTTCTGTAAGTACCTGGATCCATTTTAGATTTTTCTACTTTGTATCTTGAAGAAAAAAGTTCTGCAGTTTCTCCGTAAAAATAACCTGCTTTTAATACATCGATATTGCTATTTAAAATTGATTCTTTCTTTTTGAACTTGTCTTTTAAATAATCTATAGTGGTATCTAAATTTCTGTTGTACAACCAGTAAATCATACCCAATACAAACATGTTCTTTGCGCGATCTCTTTCTTTGATACCCAATTCGGTATAGGCTTTCAAGGCTTCACGCGTTAATTTGGTCACATCTACTTTAGTTAAATCGTAGCCGTCCAAACTACCATCTTCCAATGGGTTAATGCCATCAGGGTAAGCAGCCAAACGTAAATTCTTGGTATCAAATCCTTCGATGTTGGCAATAATTTTTCCACCTTTTTTTAAACTTTTTAAATTCACTTTTAAAGCGGCTGCATTCATTGCTACCAAAACATCACAAATATCTCCTGGTGTATAAACTCTATTAGAACTAAAATGAATTTGGAAACCACTCACTCCAGGTAGGGTACCTAATGGGGCTCTAATTTCTGCTGGAAAATCTGGGAAGGTGGCCAAATCAATACCTAATAAAGCGGTATTGTTGGTGAATTGCTGACCTGTTAATTGCATTCCATCTCCGCTATCTCCCGCAAATTTGATCACGACGTCTTGTAAAACAACTTCTTTTTGCATATTGCTTTTTATTGGAGCACGAAGGTACAAAGCCATGGGGCTAAAACCTTAACTTTTTATAATTTTTTTTATAGTTTTCTTGTCTAACTTTGCGCCTCTAATCCACTGGTTTTATGGCTCATAGCACCATTTTATATCTATTCAGTCAATTTTTAGTTCATTTCCTACCCATGGGGGGAAAGATGGAGGCCTCGACACCCTCAAAATTGGCTTTGAATAGACCGCTTATAAGGGTGGAAGACAGCCTAATTAAACACGTTTATTTGAGCTTTGATGATGGACCAGTATTGGGTACTAAGAATAGTATAGTCGTATGTTCCAATCATAATGCCTCCGCTACATTTTTTGAAGTGGGCCTGCATCAGTCTAGAAGCAATGCAGGCAAAAAATTGTACAAAAATATACTAGAAAAAGACAGCTTATTTGTCCTCTGCAACCATAGTTTTTCACATGCTTATGGGAAGTACAAGGCTTTTTATCATGCCCCTAGGGCGGCGCTCAGGGATTTTATGCTTGCCCAAAAATTGCTTCAACCTAAAAACAATATCCTAAGATTGCCTGGCAATAACGCATGGAACATCAAAGAAACAGAAAGAGCAAGTGGATTGGTGAGGCCCTTGGTTCGATTATTAGACAGTGCTGGATTCAATATTATTGGTTGGGACATGGAATGGAGATTCAATAAAAAAGGCAGACCCGTTCAAAGCCCAGAAGCCATAGTAGCATTGGTGGATAGCCTATTTAAATTAAACCAAACGGTGACCAAAAACCACCTTGTTATTTTAATGCACGATCATATGTTCAAAACTTCCGTAGACTCCATTCAATTAGATAAAATGATTGCTTTGTTACAACGTAATCCCAATTATCATTTTGAAAAATTGACACAATATCCGGGACTAAAGCATTCTATGAATTAACCTTTTTTTAGGGGAGGAATTCAAAGTATTTTGTATTTTTATAGTAGAAATTAAATTAATATTTTATGGCCTTTTTTAAATCAAGTAACCCTACACTTACAGAAAAAATATTTGATAAAAGTTTAAACAGCACAGCAGACTCCTTTGGTGTGATGAGTGTGCGCGGTACCATCAATAAATTTGGTTTTTTATTAGCGATGGTGATGGCTGCGGCTATGTATGTATGGAATTTATACGCCGAGGGCAATACAAGTAGCGCTACTACATTCATGTTGGTGGGCGCCATTGGAGGATTTGTCATTGCATTAGTGATGATGTTTAAACCCAATTGGGCTGGCTACATTGCACCTGCTTACGGAATTTTAGAAGGTTTATTTATTGGAGGCATTAGTGCATTTTTTAATGCCATGTTCCAAAAAACTTATCCCAATATTGTATTACATGCAGTGGGTTTAACCTTGGGGGTAGCCTTGTCTATGTTTCTTTTGTATAATTTCAGAATCATCAATGTCACCAATCGCTTGCGATCCATCATCATGTCTGCGACCATGGGCATTGGTTTATTTTATTTAATTGTTTGGATTTTGGGTTTGTTTGGAGTGAACATGGGTTTTGCTTTTGATAGCTCTCCACTTAGCATTGGCATTAGTTTATTTATTGTAGGTATCGCTGCAATGAATCTTTTATTAGATTTTGATTCAATAGAACGTGCTGCTGAAATGGGGGCACCAAAGTATATGGAGTGGTACGGCGCTTTTGGTTTATTGGTCACTTTAGTTTGGCTGTACTTAGAAATTTTAAAATTATTGAGCAAATTAAACTCAAGGGATTAAGCAGGAGATTTATCCCTTTAAATAAAAATTATAATGGAGTTTAAGCGGGGTAAATTAACAAACGAGCAGCTTATATTTTTTTATCGTTCTTTGCTTTTGCCTAGAATGATAGAAGAAAAAATGTTGCTATTGCTTCGTCAAGGAAAAATTAGCAAATGGTTTAGTGGGATTGGGCAGGAAGCCATTTCGGTGGGGGCCACCCTTGCTATGGAATCCAATGAATGGATCATGCCCTTACATAGAAATTTAGGCGTTTTTACCACTCGTAAAATGCCCTTGGTAGATTTGTTTAAACAATGGCAGGGTGATCGAGATGGTTACAGTAAAGCCAGAGAACGTAGTTTTCATTTTGGCAATAAAGCCCATCATATTTGTGGGATGATCTCACATTTAGGTCCACAATTGGCCATCGCAGATGGTGTTGCATTAGCCTATCAACAAAGAGGCCAACTAAAAGCCACACTTGCATTTACTGGAGAAGGAGGCACCAGCGAAGGTGATTTTCATGAAGCTTTAAATGTAGCAGCAGTATGGGGTTTGCCCGTTATTTTTATTATTGAAAATAATGGATACGGATTAAGCACGCCTACCAACGAACAATACCACTGCGAAAATTTAGTGGACCGCGCCAAAGGCTATGGTATGGAGGGTGTGCGCATTGATGGCAATAATATTTTAGAAGTGTATGAAACCATCAAAGGAGTTAGAGATTATTGCATCAACAATCAGAAACCTTATTTAATTGAATGCACTACTTTTAGAATGCGTGGCCATGAGGAAGCAAGTGGAGTAAAATATGTTCCCAAAGAATTAATGGAAAAATGGTCTAGAAAAGATCCATTAAAAAATTACGAACAGTATTTGGTGGGTGAAAAAGTTTTTACTGAAATGCAAGTAGCGGATATCAGAAATGAACTCAAGCAAAGCATTGAGTATGATTTACAATTGGCCATGGAGTCTTCCTCTTTTACACCCATGGTGGAGGAAGAAATTGCAGATGTATTTGCGCCCATGGTTCCTACGACCATTCCTTATTTGGAGCAATTGAACCATCCCATCTTAACCAAGAAAAGATTTATAGCATCCATTAGTGAAGCCTTGAAGCAGTCCATGGTATTGTATCCTGAATTGATTTTAATGGGACAAGATATTGCAGAATATGGCGGTGCTTTTAAAATAACAGAAGGTTTTGTACAGCAATTTGGAAAACAACGCATACGCAATACACCCATATGTGAAAGTGCCATCGTGGGTGCAGCCCTGGGCTTAAGTTTAGAAGGCATTAAGTCGGTAGTAGAAATGCAGTTTGCAGATTTTGTAACAGTGGCCTTTAATCAAATCGTGAATAATTTGGCAAAAATTCATTACCGTTGGGGACAAAATGCAGATGTGGTAGTGCGCATGCCTACGGGGGCAGGCGTAGGGGCGGGTCCTTTTCATTCTCAAAGTAACGAAGCTTGGTTTACCCATGTGCCTGGATTAAAAGTGGTGTATCCATCTAATCCCATTGATGCTAAGGGATTGATGATTGCAGCATTGGCCGACCCCAATCCAATTTTATATTTTGAACACAAGGCGTTATACAGAAGTATTGAAGCAGAAGTGCCTGATGAATATTATCAAGTACCTATTGGTAAGGCTGCGCTATTATGTGAAGGAGAAGAGGCTTGTATTATTACTTATGGCATGGGTGTGCATTGGGCCTTGCAATATCAAGCAGTGCATACGGAAGCCTCCATATCTATTTTAGATTTAAGAACCTTAGCGCCTTTAGATTACGAAGCGATAGCGCAAGTAGTCAAAGCCATTGGTAAGGTATTGTTATTGCATGAAGACAATTTAACCGGTGGTATTGCAGGAGAAATTAGTGCTTGGATTGGTGAACATTGTTTTGAATATTTAGATGCACCTGTCATGCGTTGTGCTTCTTTGGATACACCTATTCCATTTAATTTAGCATTAGAAAAACAATATTTAGCGAATTCAAGGTTAGAAGAAATGATGCAGCGTTTATTAAGTTATTAAAAAAATTATTTTTTTAAATAAATCATTAGATGAGGAATAAACAATCCTCAAATTTTCTATTGAGGATTGTTTATTCTATACACTCTAAGGAAATTCCCTCCCAATACTTTTGCAATATCTGTATCAGAATAACCACGTTTAATCAATGCTTGTGTAAACTTTGGATAGTCCAATACGGTTTTTAATTGTTTGGGTGCAGAATCAATACCATCAAAATCAGAACCAATGCCCACATGGTCGACGCCAATTAATTTAACAATATGGTCAAAATGTTTCATTAGTAGTTCTATGTCAGGCTTATTGGCATCGCTTTCAGCAGCATATTTATCCGCCAGCATGGTTTGCGCATATTCTTTTTGAATGCCTGCATTTAATAAAGAGTCCATTTCTGTTTTGTGGTTAGTTCTAAAAATCGCATCTTTTTTATTAAAAGTACTATCTACAAAAGCAGCGTAAAAATTAAGATGAATCACGCCTCCATTTTTCCCCACAGCCAATATTTGATCGTCTTTTAAATTTCTGGTCACAGGACAAATAGAATAAGCATTGCTATGCGAGGCAATCACAGGCTTGGTACTTGTTTTTATGGCATCCCAAAAAGTAGCTTCGCCCACATGAGAAATATCAACGATGATGCCTAATTTATTCATACGTTGAATGATTTGTTTTCCAAAAGCAGTCAATCCTTTTGGTCCAGTATAATTTGGATCATGCTCATCTACATGTGAACTTGCCCAAGTAGGAGAATTGTTCCAAGTAAGGGTCATATAACGTACCCCTCTTTTGTAAAAAGTATCTAAGCGATCAATATGGTCTTCAATCATGTGTCCACCTTCCACACCAAATTGTGCTACAATTTTATTTTCTTTCAAGGCTTTTTGTATGTCCTTCCATGTTTTTGCCACTACAATTTTATCAGGATTGCGCGCAGCCACTGCATCTAAAGTATCCATTTCTCTCATGGCCCAAGCATAAGGGTTGGCTTTGTTTCCATCACACCATACCGAAAACAATTGGTAGTCTAGTCCGCCTTGTTTGAATCTTTTTAAATCGGAATGGTTGATGCCAGTTAAGTCCTGATCTAAACTTACTTTTTTCTCAATACATGCGGTCAGCGCATCATTATGCGTATCTACCAACACCGATTTAAAGTGAATGGCTTGTGCCCCAGCATTGGTGGCAATAAAAAGTAAAAGGAAGGCTAAATATTTCATGGGACTAGATTGTTTTATATTGACAACTAAAATAGCTATTTTTGCTCACCTAAAAAGTACTATGTTAGACAAATTAGAAGCCATAAAAGCAAGATTTCAGCAGGTAGGGGTGGCTTTGACCAATCCAGAGATCATCAATAACCAAGTTGAATTTGGGAAAATGAGCAAGGAGTACCGTTCCTTAGAAAAGATCATTATTCCTTATGAGCGCTATATTAAAGTCCTGGATGAACATAAATTTGCCAAAGAAACTTTGAATGGGGATGATGCCGACATGCGCGAGTTGGCAAAATTAGAAATGCCAGGATTGGAGGCAGAAAAAGAAAGCTTAGAAAAGGAGTTGACTAAATTATTAATACCTAAAGATCCGCAGGATGACAAGAATGCCATTATTGAATTAAGAGCAGGTACCGGGGGTGATGAAGCGAGTTTATTTGTTGGCGATTTACTGACAATGTATACAAGGTATTGTCAGAAAAAAGGATGGAAAGTGGCACTAGTAAGTGAGAGTGAAGGTTCTGTGGGAGGGTATAAGGAAGTGATATTAGAAGTGATGGGTGAAGATGTATATGGTACTATGAAATTTGAAAGTGGCGTGCACCGTGTGCAACGTGTTCCTTCTACTGAAACCCAAGGTAGGGTGCATACTTCAGCTGCCACCGTGGCGGTCATGCCAGAAGCAGAAGAGGTAGATTTTGTATTGAACCCTGCTGATGTAAAAATGGAAACCTCTCGAAGTGGTGGTGCAGGTGGACAAAACGTAAATAAGGTAGAGACCAAAGTAATGTTGACGCATATACCCACAGGTACCGTTATTATTTGTCAAACAGAGCGTTCTCAATTAGGTAATAGAGAAAAAGCCATGACCATGATGCGTACTAAATTATTTGAAGAGCAAGTGCGTAAACAAGAAGATGAAATTTCAAGACATCGAAAAACATTGGTAAGTACGGGAGATAGGAGTGCAAAAATTAGAACTTACAATTGGCCACAAGGAAGAGTCACAGACCACCGCGTAGGGGTTACTTCTTATAATTTAGATGCAGTCATCAATGGAGAGATTGAAGAATTTATTGAAGCATTGCAAGTAGCAGAAAATGCAGAGAAGATGCTCGTGAGGCAATAATTCGATCTTTATTTAGCAGCGAGACTTTTTTCCCATTCCCAAGCGGTACGCATCATTTCCTCTAAATCAAATTGACAGGTCCAACCTAATTTTTTAACGGCGTAATCGTTATTGGCATAGATGGCTACAATATCGCCTGCTCTTCTTGGCCCAATTTCATAGTTCAATTTTACACCTGATACTTTTTCAAAAGCTTCAATGGCTTCTAGCACAGAAATGCCATTGCCAGTGCCTAAATTAAATACTTCACAATGATGGACTTGGTTGTTTTTTATGGAATACTGCATAGCTAAAGTATGTGCGTGTGCGATGTCGCATACATGTATATAGTCGCGAATGCAACTGCCATCGCGGGTAGCATAGTCGTTGCCATGTACTTGCATTTTTGGTAATTTACCGATGGCAGTTTGTGTAATGGCAGGGACTAAATTTTGTGGACGACCAATGGGTAATTCGCCAATGGCAATGGAAGGATGTGCGCCCACTGGATTAAAATACCTTAATAAAATGCTAGACAAGGGATGTGCTACTGTACTATCTTGTACAATGGTTTCTCCCATTTGCTTAGTAGCGCCATAAGGAGAGGCGGCGGTTTTTAAAGCTGTTTGTTCGGTGACTGGTATGGCATCAGGATTGCCATAGACTGTACAAGAAGAAGAAAATATAAAATGTTTTGCATTGTATTTCACCGCCAATTGCAATAAGTGCACCAAAGAAAATAAATTGTTTTCGTAATAATCTAAGGGCATCTCCACCGATTCGCCTACTGCTTTATAAGCGGCAAAATGAATAATGCCTATGATGCTAGGGTGGTCAATAAAAATTTGTTCTGTTGCTGCTTTATGGGTAAGGTCAATAACGTAGTTCTTAATTTTTTTTCCTGTAATTTTTTCAATCCCATTTAAGGAATGTTCGGAAGCTCTAGATAGGTTGTCCACGGAAATCACCTCAAATCCATGTTGAATCAAATCAACGATGGTATGGGCGCCTATAAAACCACAACCCCCTGTTACAAGAATAGTTTGCATTAAAAATTATTAGAATACAAAGTAACGAAAAAAAACCTTTATCAGGCCTTGTTGGCCAAGGTAAATCCAACGGTAGTACCTACTCCTAATTTGCTTCTGATGTGCATGGTTTCGTTATGTGCTTCAATGATGTGTTTGCAGATGGCCAAGCCAAGTCCTGTACCCCCAATGTCTCTGCTTCTAGCATCATCAGTTCTGTAAAAACGTTCAGACAACCTAGGTATGTGTTCCTCTGCAATGCCAATACCATCATCGCTAAATTCAATCAATATCTTTTGTCCTTCAATGGCGTATACGCTTGCTATAATTTCACCATCAATTTTACCATACTTAGTCGCATTAGAAAGTATATTTACAATCACTTGATAAATTTTATTTTTATCAGCAAATACATGCGTAGGTGTTTCGGAGCCCTTCTTGAAATGAAATTGAATATTTTTTTTGATCCATTTTACATTTAAATTATTCACTGCTTCTGTGATTAAATCTTGAATAATAAAAGACTGTTTTAAAATAGGGTCTTTGTTAATTTCAAGGTTGGTAATAGAATCAACATCGTTGACCAATTGTACCAATCTTTGCACATTGGCTTGTGCTTTCCCTACAAATCTTTTAGCAGTGGCTGGATCGTATATCGCGTCATCATCCAATAGTTCTAAATAACCTTGAATGGCAAATATGGGTGTTTTGATTTCGTGAGATAGATTTTGCAAAAACTCTTTTCTAAATGCTTCATTGGATTGTAAGTCTTGAATTTCTTTTGTTTTTTGGGCTGCCCAAGCTTCCACATCTTCTCTCACATCGTCAATGCCTTTTTGTGGCAAAATATATTTTTGATAAGCTTCTTCTCTTTTACTAGCCTTAGTTTGGGCAATCAATTTGTAAATCAATTTAATTTTTCGATAAATGAAACGCTCTAATATTTCATACAATAAAAAATAAATAATGGCAAAACTTACAATAAAATAAATCAAGAGTAATTCCCATTTAGTAAATAGAATATAAATACTAATTGCAATTAAAGAGGCTAAGAGCAAGGCTGTTAAAGCCGCCAATTGTTTGGGTGAAAGATTTTTTCCTTTAAACATAATAAATATAAGCCCTTGTGTAAATGTAAAAATGCTTGGGCGAAGTTATCTATTTATTGCTAATAATCGAACTTGTAGCCAACCCCTTTGACGGTGGTAATGCAATCAATACCTAATTTGGCTCTGATTTTTCTAATGTGTACATCAATAGTACGGTCACCTACAATCACATCGTTGCCCCATACCTGTGATAATATTTCACCTCTTAAAAATACTCTTCCAGGTTGCGCCGCTAACAAATAAAGTAATTCAAATTCTTTTTTTGCTAAAACATGAGACACCCCTTTGAGGGTGGTTTTGTATTGAGCAATATCAATGCTTAAATCGTTGATATTGATTATTTTTTGACCAGTGCTTGGTTGTAATCTTCTAAACAATGCGCTAATTCGACTTATTAATACTTTTGGACTAATGGGCTTGGTGATAAAATCATCTCCACCTAATTCCAAACCCTTGATATGTGAAGTTTCGTCATTCAATGCAGTTAAAAGCACAATTAATGTTTTATCAAAGCTTGGGTTGCCTCTAAGGTATTCGCAAACTTCAAAGCCATTTCTCTTGGGCATCATGATGTCCAAAATAATACAATCGGGTGAAAATTGGTTGGCTTTCTCTATGGCTTCGCTACCATCTTTTGCAGTGATCACTTCAAAGCCTGCTTTAATCAAATGAAAACTTATGATTTCAAGTATGTCCGCTTCATCATCTGCAATCAATATCTTTAAAGGTGCTTCCATAGGGTTTATGCTTACTCAAAATTAGTTTTTAAATGCCACAAGTCGAAGTCTAATCTATATTATCAAATTGTTAACTAGGCAAGCAAGTGTTTGATGTAAGGATTCATTTTTCTTTCTCTTCCCAATTGAGTCATAGGCCCATGTCCTGAGTAAATAGATAAAGTATCAGGTAGGGGTAGGATTTGTTCGCGGATACTCTTCATGAGGTCTTGTGGATTGCAGCCTGGAAAGTCTGTTCTTCCTACGCTGTCTTTAAATATCAAGTCTCCGCCTAAAATGAAATCTTGTTTTTCATGGTAAAAACAAATACTTCCTGGTGAGTGTCCAGGGGTAAGTAGTACTACAAAGCTGTCTTTTCCAAAGTCAATCATGGCTTGGTCTTCTACATATTGAATAGGTCCTTTGTAAGCTTCTACAGGAATACCATACTTGGCTGCAGCATCTGGCAAGCGATCCAATATAACTTGTTCATTGGCATGCAAAATAGCCGTTAATCCATAAGTGTTGTGTATAAAATTATTACCAAATACATGGTCTAAATGGCAGTGCGTATTCAATAATAGTTTTGGGGTTAATGTTTGTTCGGAAATAAAATCAGTCAATATTTTTTCTTCGATGCGGGTATAACAACCTGGGTCCACAATGATGGCTTCTTTTTTTTCATTGTATAAAACATAGGTGTTTTCCTGAAATGCGTTAAAGCAAAATACCTGAATCGTAATCATAATTATTTATTTGCGCTTAGGCTTTGACATATATTTTTAACAATGGAAGGGCCTTCATAAATAAAGCCCGTCCAAACTTGCAATAAGGCAGCACCAGCATTTATTTTTGCTTGGGCATCTGCGCCATTAAAAATACCACCACTGGCAATGATGGGGATGCGTCCACCAATACCATGGTGCAAGTAATTTAAGATTCCTGTAGATTTTTCTAGTAAGGGCTGGCCGCTTAAACCACCCGCGCCAATTTTGATGGCTCTTTCCATATTCAATCCTTTCAATCCGCTACGATCCAAGGTGGTATTGGTGGCTACGAGTCCATCTATTTTTATTTCATTGGTTAATTCAATAATATCATCTAAAGCAGATGGTTCTAAATCGGGTGCAATTTTTAATAAGATGGGCTTATTGTTTTTATTTAAATTTTGTAATTCCGCAAATATTTTTCTTAAAGATTCTTTTTCTTGTAATGCGCGTAAGCCTGGTGTATTGGGAGAACTTACATTCACAACAAAGTAATCAACCACATTTTCTAATACTTTAAAATTGGTGCAGTAGTCTATCCAAGCATCGTTATTTTCGGTCACTTTATTTTTTCCAATATTGCCCCCTACAATTAATTTTGAATTAGACTTTTCTTTTCGCTCCTTTAATCTTTTGGCAATTATTTCAACCCCGTCATTGTTAAAACCCATTCTGTTGATCAATGCTTTTTGATCTGGTATCCTAAATAATCTAGGAGTTGAATTACCCGCTTGTGGTTTGGGGGTCACTGTCCCAATCTCCACGAAGCCAAACCCTAGCATTTCCAATTCGTCTAAATAACTTGCATTTTTATCAAAGCCTGCGGCCAAGCCGATAGGGTTAGGAAAATGGAGACCAAAACAGGTTTTTGCTAAATTGGTTTCATGGTATTGAAAGCGATTGGCCAATTGATGTTTAATCATTGGCAGGGAATGAGCCAATTGCAAACCTTTCATAGAAACCTGGTGTGCAGTTTCTGGCGGTAGCATAAATAAGCTGTTTCGGAGCAAGGGATATAGCATACTACAAATTTACAATGAAATATTTAGTTGCATAAACAACTTTTTATAAAAAGGCCTACCTTTAGGCAACCATTGATGGACTATTTCAAAATTCTTATTTTATGCAAGAAGCTTATATCGTCGCAGGTTTTAGAACTGCAGTAACAAAAAGTAAAAAAGGGGGTTTTAGATTCATGCGTTCCGATGAATTGGCCATTGAAGTAATCAAGGGTTTGGTGCAAACCATGCCCAATTTGGATCCTACCTTAATTGACGATGTTATTGTGGGCAATGCGGTTCCAGAAGCCGAGCAGGGCTTGCAGTTTGGAAGAATCATTGCAGCTAAAGCCTTAGGCATTGAAGTGCCAGGCATTACCATCAATAGGTATTGTGCCAGTGGTTTAGAAAGTATTGCCATGGCCACTGCAAAAATTAGAACAGGGATGGCAGAATGTATCATTGCGGGCGGCACAGAATCCATGTCCATGGTGCCTACAGCGGGATGGAAAACAGTGCCTGCCTATTCTATTACGGTAGATGAGCCCGATTATTATTTATCAATGGGTTTAACTGCCGAAGCAGTAGCGAATGAATATAAAGTCTCAAGAGAAGACCAAGATGCATTTGCATTGGCTTCTCATCAAAAAGCAAAAGCGGCTATTGACAATGGGTTTTTTAAAAAAGGGATCCTGCCGATTACAATCAATGAAACCTATGTCAACGAAAAAAATAAAAGAGCAACAAGAAGCTATACAGTAGATACCGATGAAGGCGTAAGAGCTGATACTACATTAGAAGCATTGGCCAAACTCAAGCCAGCCTTTGCTTTGAAAGGATCCGTGACTGCAGGAAATTCTTCCCAAACAAGTGATGGAGCAAGTTTTGTCATGGTGATGAGTGAAAAAATGATGAACGCTTTAGGTTTAAAACCTATTGGCCGTTTAGTGAATTGTGCTTCAGCGGGTGTGCATCCAAGAATTATGGGCATTGGACCTATTGCGGCTGTCCCAAAAGTGCTTAAACAAGCAGGCATGAAGCAGGATCAAATTGATTTATTTGAATTGAATGAAGCCTTTGCTTCACAATCTTTAGCCGTGATAAGGACCCTTGAATTAGACATGAATAAAGTAAATATTAATGGAGGGGCCATTGCCTTGGGACATCCCTTGGGTTGCACGGGCAGCAAATTAACGGTTCAAATTTTGAACGATTTAGAGCGTTTGAATAAAAAATACGGCATTGTCACTGCCTGTGTGGGTGGTGGTCAGGGTATCGCCGGAATAATTGAACGATTGTAAACCCTAATTGAAACCCATACCATACATCAAATTGGGCCGTTTTTTCTCTGCTTTTTCCTCATTTTTTGGCCAAAAATGGATAGTTTAGACATTCATTATTCTTAAATAAGCAAATATTTAACCATGCGTATACTTACGACCGGATTCTTAGCATTGACTTTAAGTTTCTCAGCGACTCATTTGTCTGCACAAAAAACAAAAAAATCAATACCAGTAGCAGCCGCTACTGAAGCAAAAGTGGACATCAATAAAGTATTTAAAAATTGGAAGCCACGCAATGTGGGGCCCGCTTCTATGAGTGGTCGTGTGACTACTATTGATGCAGAAGTAGCCAATCCTAATAATATTTGGATAGGGGCAGCCTCTGGTGGTGTTTGGAAAACAAGCAATAGTGGAGTAAGTTGGACACCAGTTTTTGATGAGCAACCTATTTTAAACATTGGTGCATTGGCCATTCAACAATCCAATCCAAGTGTGGTATGGGTAGGAACAGGCGAAGGCAATCCAAGAAATTCAGTAAGTATAGGAGAGGGCATTTATAAAACTTTGGATGCCGGAAAAACTTGGAAAAGAATGGGCTTGGAGCAAACAAGAAATATTCATAGAGTCATTATCGATCCAACCAATCCAAGTACAGTGTATGCTGGAGCCATTGGAAATCCTTATGGACAAAGTAAAAATAGAGGCGTATACAAAACAACAGATGGTGGTGAAACATGGAATCAAATATTGTATACCAATGATACTTCTGGTGTGGGAGATATGATTATGGATCCAAAAAATCCAAATAAATTATTCGTTGCCATGTGGCACCATTATCGTAACCCTTATCATTTAGAAAGTGGTGGTAAAGGAAGTGGAATTTATATGACCATTGATGGTGGAAAAAATTTCACCAAATTGGGCAAAGAAAATGGATTGCCGGAAGGTAATTTAGGGCGCGTAGGTATTGCCATTAGTAAATCAAATCCAAATAGAGTGTATGCATTGGTAGAATCTACTAAAAGTGGCTTGTACAAAAGTGATGATGGTGGGTACAATTTTACCTTAGTGAATGCACAAAAATCGATTGTAGACAACCGTCCTTTTTATTTCCAAGACATTATTTGTGATCCACTGAATGAAAACACTTTATGGTACATTAGTCAAACAGTAGTAAAAAGTATTGATGCTGGAAAAAGTTTTGAAACCATTATTCCTTACAGTGGTATTCATCCAGATCACCATGCTTTTTGGATTCATCCTACCGATAATAAATTAATTTTAGATGGTAACGATGGCGGTATTGGCATTACAAGAGATGGAGGAAAAACTTGGATGTTTGACGAGAAAATTCCAGTGGGTCAATTTTATCATGTCAATGTAGACAATGAAATTCCTTACCATGTCATGGGCGGTATGCAAGACAATGGTTCTTGGAGAGGCCCGGCCTATACCTATATTGAAGGGGGTATTAAAAATTTCTATTGGGATAATTTATGGGGTGGAGATGGATTTGATGTAGCACCAGATCCGGAAGATGCCAATTGGGTATACGCCATGAGTCAGGGTGGTTCTGTAGGTAGATACAATACAGCTACTGGAGAAAATGCTTATATCCAACCTCCAGCACCAGATGCAAAAACACTATTGCGTTTTAACTGGAATGCAGCCATTGCACAAGATCCTTTCGATAAAAAAACTATTTATTTTGGTTCTCAATTTTTACACAAGAGTTTAAATAAAGGTGCCGCTTGGAAAGTGATTTCTCCTGATCTAACCACCAATGATAGTGCACAAATTGATCAAACTAATAATGGTGGCTTAAGTGTAGATATCACTGGTGCCGAAAATCATTGTACCATTATCAGTATTGCGCCTTCCACTGTTCAAAAAGATTTAATCTGGGTAGGTACCGATGATGGTAATGTTCAAATGACCACTAATGGTGGAGCAACTTGGACAAATATGACAGCCAATATTACAGGCCTTCCAAATGGGGCTTGGATTCCTCAAATTAGACCTTCCACTTACCATGCCAATGAAGTTTTTGTAGTAGCGAATAATTACAGACAAGGTGATTTTGCTCCTTATGTATTTAGATCTACGGATTTTGGAAAAACTTGGACCAATATTTTAAGCACAGCCAAAGTAACTGGCTATGCCTTATCAGTTATTCAAGATATAGTTGAACCTAATTTATTTTTTGTAGGTACAGAACAAGGCATGTATGTGAGCTTAGACAATGCCGAGAGTTTTCAACAATGGAAAAATGGTTATCCTTCTGTGTCTACTTATGATTTTGCCATTCAAGAAAGAGAAGCCGATTTAGCCATTGCTACTTTTGGTCGTGCCTTATGGGTATTAGACGATATTAAACCATTGCGTAAGTTGGCACAAAACAAAGGGAAGTCCGCATCATTTTTTGTATCAGCACCTACTGCGGTTGTCAATGCTGCATATAAAAATGCCACTTATGAATGGAGTACTTGGGGCATGTATGATGGAACCAATCGACCTAAAGGTTATCCATTGACGATTTACCTAATGGATAGCGTTAAAAAAGTGAAAGTGCAAATTAAAGATGCGCAAGATTCTGTAATTAGAAATCTAAGCTTTAAAGTTGATTCTGGTTTTAACAGGCAGTACTGGGGCTTTGAGCAAAAAGGTAAGCGTGCTGCAGGTATGCCAAAATCTGGTGGAGGCGGAAGAAGAATGATGGAAGAAGCAGGCGCTGCAGATCCAGAGGAAGAAAAAGAATTTAAAGGCCGTGATGTGTTGGCTGGTAAATACAAAGTAGTGGTGACCGCCAACAACCAAAAAGATTCTACTTGGATTGAAGTGAAAGACGATGCTAGATTAGCCAATATTACTGAAGTAGTAAAAAAGCAGGATGCATTATTAGCCAAGCATCAGCCAAGTGTAGACAAGTTCAATAATGTCTTGGATCAATTAGATGAAATTGATGCTTTGTTGACGCAATTAAAAACCGAATGGAAAGATAAAAAAGACAAGGGCTTGGATACTTTAAATAAAGCACACAAAGCCATAAGTGCAAAATCTAAAGCATTGCGTGAATACATCATGGGCAAAAAACAAGAGAAGCAAGGATATGGCACAGTAGATGTCATCACGCCTATTTCAATCATAAGAGACGCGAGTATGTTGATCTTTGGAAAAAATACAATGCCGGGTGAGCAAGAAGATAAAAAATTAGAAGAGGCGGAAACAGCTATACAAACAGTCATTGTGAAAGCCAATGATTTCTTTACGAAAGATTGGGCTGATTTTAGAAAATTAGTAGAAGCCACACCTGTAGTTAAGTTTAAGGATTATGAATCTATAAAATAAATATCAAGAATTTGAATCCTAGTAGAAATATAGGATTCAAATTCTTTTTCTCTAATGATTTTCAAACCCTAACGGGTTTGCGGAATATAAATCCTAATATTAATTTAGGATTTATATTCTTTTCCTTTAATTATTTTAAAATAAATAGTATGAAAAAATTTCTATTGATCGGAGTTGCATTTTGCACTTTGATTTTTGTCAATCAGGTAGAAGCACAAAAGAAAAAAGCAGTAACGCCTGCTGTAACAACAAGTTTGTCGCAGGATCCAATCATCAAAGCACAAAACTTTAGATTGATTGGGCCATTCAGAGGCGGAAGGGCTGCAGCTGGAGTAGGTTCTTTTACCGATGTAAATACTTTTTACATGGGTGCAACCGGTGGAGGTGTTTGGAAAACTACAGATGCAGGTAGCAATTGGAAAAACATTTCTGATGGCTTTTTTGGCGGCACCATTGGGGCCATTGCCTTAGCGCCTTCGAATGAATCGATTGTCTATGTGGGCGAGGGGGAAGGTACCATGAGAGGTAATGTGAGTGAGGGTTTGGGAGGTATGTGGAAATCCTCTGATGATGGAAAAACTTGGAAAAATTTAGGCTTAAAAGAAGCCAGACATATTGTAAGAATTATTGTACATCCAAAAAATCCAGACATTGTTTGGGCCGCAGTGATGGGGCATTTATTTGGGCCCAATGAAACAAGAGGGGTGTTTAAAAGTACTGATGGTGGACAAAACTGGAAAAAAGTATTGTATGTAAATGATCAAACAGGGGCAAGTGATTTAGTGATTGATCCAAGTAATCCTGAAATAATGTATGCAGGCACATGGCAATTGATTCGTACCCCTTATAGTTTAGAAAGTGGTGGAGCGGGCTCTGGTTTATATAAAAGTACGGATGGTGGAGAAACATGGACTTCCATCAAAACCAATAAAGGATTTCCAAAAGGTGTTTGGGGAATCACAGCTATTGCGGTGGCAAAATCTAATACAGATAAATTATATGCTTTAATTGAAAATAAAGACGGCGGTTTATATGTATCAGAAAATGCAGGAAAAACTTGGGAATTAGTGAATAGCGACAATAACATACGTCAACGTGCCTGGTATTATACCAAGGTATTTGTAGATCCTGTAGATGAAAATAAAGTGTATTGTCCTAATGTAAACTTCATGGTGTCTAGTGATGGAGGAAAAACCTTTGCAGCAGTAAGAACACAACATGGAGATCACCATGATTTATGGATCGATCCTAAAAATAGCAAAAGAATGATTTTGTGTGATGATGGCGGCGCCGTAGTAAGTTTAGATGGTGCCAAAAATTGGAGCACAGTGATGAATCAACCTACCGTTCAAGTATATCGCTTAAGCACAGACAACCATTTTCCTTATAGAGTATTAGGCGCACAACAAGACAATTCTGCTTTCAGAATTCTATCAAGTTCTTATGGTGCTTATATTGGAGAAAGTGATTTTGAAGTAACGGCTGGTGGTGAGAGTGGTTATATTGTAGCAGATCCTTTAAACAACGAAGTAGTGTATGGGGGTTCTTATGGTGGTTTAATCACAAGATACGATCATAAAACAGGAGAGAATAGGGTAGTCAATGTATGGCCTGATAATCCTATGGGCGCTGGAGCAGATGTACAGAAATATCGTTTTCAATGGAATCATCCCATTTTCTTTTCTCCGCACAACCCTAAAAAATTATATACAGCAGGTAATCATTTATTCGCTTCAGAAAATGATGGTGCAAGTTGGACGCAATTGTCTCCAGACTTAACGACCAATGATAAGAGCAGACAAAAAAGTTCTGGCGGTCCCATTACACAAGACAATACCAGTGTAGAGTATTATTGTACCATATTTACAGCAGCTGAATCTCCTTTGGAAAAAGATTTATTATGGACAGGAAGTGATGATGGCTTAATCAATGTAAGTAAAGATGGTGGTGCGCATTGGAAAAATGTGACACCTAAAGATGTCCCACAATGGATGATGTGGAATAGAGTAGAAATAGATCCTATTAGAAAAGGGACCGCTTATTTTGCAGGGACTAGATATAAATTAGATGATTTTGCGCCTTATTTATATGTAACGCATGATTATGGGGAGACTTGGGAAAAAATTACCAATGGAATTAATCCTTTACATTTTACAAGATGTATCGTGGCAAGTCCTAGAAAAGCGGGCGTTTTATTTGCAGGTACTGAATACGGATTGTATGTATCTGTCAATGATGGAAAATCTTGGGAGCCATTGCAATTGAATTTGCCCATGACACCTATTACAGACTTACTTGTACGCGACAATAATTTAATTGTGGGTACACAAGGAAGAAGCTTGTATATTTTAGATGACATGTCTTTTATCGAGAATTACCAAGCAAGTAATGCAACTACTTCAAAGGTATTCCCAGTAGCCAATGCCTACCGTGTACCACCTCAAATGGGAGGACGTCGTAATCGCGGTGCCAGAGCAAGCATGCCGGCCAATGTGGGGATTAATCCTCCAAAGGGTGTAGTGATTAATTATTGGTTGAAAGATATCACTGATAGTACTACTGTTCAAATTGATATCTTAGACGAGCAAAAAAAATTAGTTAGACATTTTAGTTCTAAAGAAACTGGAAAAGAAAAATCAAACATCATCGTAGAAAACGGGTTGCAACAATTTACTTGGAATTTGTACCACAAAGAAATTGAGAAACCTGCAGAAGATTTAATTTTCTGGAATGGCACTACTAGTCCTGTATTGGCTGCCCCAGGCAAATACTTTGCTAAAGTAAGCATTGATCAAGATTCAGTGACTCATCCTTTTGAGCTCATCGCTGATCCTAATTACAAAGTATCCAATGCCGACCTTAAAGCACAGGAGCAATTCTTATTAGAAGTGTCTGCTAGTTTCAGCGACATTATCAAAGCCATGAAAGGCATCAAGGAAATTCGCACACAGGTGCAAGTTTTACAAAAGAAAACCAAGGATAGTAATTTCCAAAAGCAAAGCGAGTTGCTACTTTCTAGCCTGAAAACTATTGAAGAAGCTTTACACCAAACCAAGGCGAAGAGTATTCAAGATGTTTTAAACTTCCCTATTCGTTTGGATGATAAGTTGTCAGGTATATTTGAATCTGCAGCAGCAGGCTATGTAGCCCCTACTAAACAAGTAAAAGAAACTTATGCAGAATTAAAGGCACAAGCGGAGGATCAATTAAAGAAATATGAAACCATTAAAAAAGAAGGCGTGAAAGCTTTGAATGAAGTAGTTCATAAATTAATGATTCCCATTATTGGAAATTAATCAAAACTAGCATTGTATAAAAAAGGTCCCCCGAAAAACGGGGGACCTTTTTTATTATTCAAAATCTTTGTACAGTAGATATTTTTTTCTAATCTTTTTAAACTTGGTGATTCCTTTTTGCCAGCTAGCTCTGATGTCTTTAGCAGATTGCCCAGCTTGGATTTGTTCCATCAAATTGGCTGTGCCTGCAAGTTTATTGAAATAGTAACTTCGGGGATCCTTAACGTTGGAACCTAGAAAAAAAGAATCTCTTATTGGGAAGGCATCATATATTTCGATGAGTAGTTCAAGATCAATTTTATGGGTTGGCGCTTTTCTTTGAGATAGGTCCCAGCCATAACAAATTTGATTTTTTAATTTTGGTGCTTGCGCGCCATTTTTAGAGATGGGGGTGAATTCAAAGCCTTTATTGGCAATCAATGGATGGCCAAGGTATTCAAAAGCATGATCCGTGCCTCTGCCTTCACTTACAATTGTTCCTTCAATTAAACAAGTGCTGGGATACCAGTAGATGGCATTCATGCTCGTTAAATTGGGCGAAGGCGCAATGTTTATAGTATAATAACTAGTATGGTCATAATTTTTACAAGGCACAACAGTGAGTGTAAAATCATTACTCCTGCTGTCTTTCATCCAATGCTCCCCTTTCAACATAAGCGCATACTCGCCAATGGTCATGCCATAAACAATGGGGATGGTGTTTTTCCCAACAAAACTTGCGTAAGGCTTTTCAAGTACAGGCCCGTCTACATAATGTCCATTGGGATTGGGTCTGTCTAAAATGATCAATGGCTTATGGTTGGCCGCTGCCGCTTCCATAAAATATTGCAAGGAAGAAATATAGGTATAAAATCGAGCACCTACATCTTGAATGTCAAAAAGCAAAATATCAATGTCTTTTAAATCGTTTTCGTTAGGCCCGTATTTGTTGCCATACAAGGAAACGATGGGAATGCCTGTTCTTGAATCAATACCGTCTTTGGTGATTTCTCCTGCATCTGCTGTACCTCTTAAACCATGTTCTGGGGTAAAAATCTTTTGAACCGTAATGCCGGCAGATAATAAAGTATCAATTAAGTGTCTTTGGTTGATCAAGGCAGTATGGTTGGTAAACACACCTACTTTTTTATTCTTTAACCATGGAAGGTATTCGGCTGTTTGATAAGCTCCTGGCAAAATAGTGGATTCAAGTTGTGCTTGACTACTTAAGCATAGGCAAAGTAAAAACAAGCCTAAACCCCAAAAAAATACTTTTTTCATAAAACAATTGAAATTATTGTTGGTACAATATAAGTTTTTAAAAGAATCGTACCTTATAAAATTAGGGCAACTAATTTAAATATTTAGCCACAATGGGCACACGGCGACCTACGCCAAATGCTTTGGGTGAAATTCGAATGATGGGACAGAATTGATTCCTTTTGTATTCGTTGGTATTGACCATCTTCAAGGTTTTATCCACTAAGGCAGCATCAAATCCTAATGATTTAATAACAGCAGGATCTGCTCTTTTTTCAATGTATTGAAACAAAATCTGATCTAAAATTTCATAAGCAGGTAAACTATCACTGTCTTTTTGGTCGGGTCTCAATTCTGCACTAGGTGCTTTGGTGATAATATTTGCAGGAATTATTTCTTTATTGCGATTGATGTATTTAGCTAGTTCATATACTTGCATCTTATAACAGTCACCTAAAACGCCTAAGCCACCTGCCATGTCTCCATACAAAGTACCATAGCCAGTGGCCAATTCACTTTTATTGGAAGTGTTCAACAATACATAACCAAACTTATTAGCGAGGGCCATCAATAAATTACCTCTCGATCTACTTTGAATGTTTTCTTCTGCCAAAGAAAACGGAAGGTCTTTAAACAAGGGTTTTAAAGTGTTTAAAAAACTTTCATACACTTCTTTGATGGGAATGAGGTCGTAAGTATTGTTTAAATTTTTACTTAACTGAACTGCATCGTTAACAGAATGTTCGGTGGAATAAGGAGAGGGCATCAAAATGGCATATACATTATCCTTACCCAAGGCTTCACATGCAATGGCTAAAGTCACAGCAGAATCAATGCCTCCAGAGGAACCCAAAATTGCTTTTTTAAATCCCATTTTATTGAAATAATCTTTCACGCCTAAAACCAATGCTTGGTATACTTGATCAATATTTAATTCGGGAATTAGTTTAATAGGATTCAGCTCCTTGCTTGGAACACTTGCTGCAGGTTCTAAAATTGGAGCTAAAATAGACCCATCATCGGCACAATCAAAAACTGCCAAGGCCGATTCAAACATAGGAAGAGCGCCACATAAGTTGGCATTTTTATCAAAAACCAAGGAGCTGCCATCAAATACAATTTCGGTTTGACTACCGATGGCATTGCAATAAAACAAGGGAATTTTATATTTTAATACATTCGACTTAATGGTGGCTTTTCGATCTTCATCATGTGTATAATCAAAAGGAGAAGCACTTAAGTTTAATAAAATGTCAGGATGTTGATCCATCATTTTATCCATGGGACAAATGCGGTACAAAGGATTGTCGCCTAAGTTCCAAATATCTTCACAAATGGTGATGGCTAAATTTTTTCCTTTAAATGGAACTACTTTCCATTCATCCGCCGGTTCAAAATATCTATTCTCATCAAATACATCATAAGTAGGTAATAAGGTTTTGTGTATTTCTGCAACAATTTTTTTTTCGTACAAAAAAAAGGCAGCGTTGTATAAGTCTTTTCCTTTTTTATTGGGATTGCGCGCGGGGCTGCCAATTAAAACGCCAATGGTATCCGCGGCAGCTTTAATGGTATCAATGCTTTCATAACATTGATGGATAAAATCATTAAACTCTACAAAGTCTCGGGCAGGATAGCCGCAAACGCTCATCTCACTAAATAAAATTAAATCTGCACCTTGCTTTTTAGCTTCTTCAATAGCACATAAAATTTTATGCGTGTTTTGTTCAAAATTGCCAATATGATAATTCTGTTGAGCGATACAAATCTTCATGGGGCAAAGGTCGGTTTTTTAAAAGAAATAAACTGGCTATTTAAGTAAGTTTTATAGCAGCACAGAAGAGGCAAGTGTCTTGCTTTTTATGCTTAGTTTAATTTAACTGGCGCTACCATTTTAAAAGCAGGGATATTGACATTGATTAGATCCCTGGTTTCGATATTTTCCATGGTATAATGCCCTTGCATTTTTCCCAATTCGCTCTTTAAATGACAGCCGCTCACATATTGATAATGCTTGCCCGGCATAATTAAGGGTTGAACCCCCACAACGCCTTCGCCTTCCACAATCCTATGTTCTGAATTGCTGTCAAAAACTTCCCAATAGCGGTTGAGTAATTTAACAGGGAAAGCGTTGTGATTTTCAATAGTGATGCGATATGCAAACATGTACTCATTTTGCAAAGGATTGCTGTAATCCTTTTGATAAAAGGTTTCTATGCTTACTTCAACACCTTCTGAAATTTTTGAGACCATAGGGAAACTGTCAATTGTACAAGGCAGGTAATACTGCGGGATAAAAGTACCAAATATTTGCGCCTCTTCTATAAAAAGGCAGTCAATTTTTTTATAAGACCCCATAAGTCGTGTAACTTTGCGAAAACTAATGAATTAGGACTGGCCTCGAATTGGTTTTCAAGCTAAAATATATCAAAAATGAAGATCGCAGTAGCAAAAGGTGATGGCATTGGACCCGAAATTATGGAAGCAGTGATAACCATTTTTAATGCGGCCAAAGTGCCCTTAGACTATGATTTTGTAGACATGGGTAAATGGGTTTTTGATAAAGGGTTTAACAACGGTATGACCCCTCAAGCCAAAGATACCATTGAAGCCTTAGGTATCCTTTTCAAAGGTCCGATGGAAACGCCCAAGGGCAAGGGGGTAAAAAGTGTGAATGTAACTGCGAGAAAAACTTGGAATACTTACGCGAATGATAGAAAATTCCAAACCCTAAGTGGCGTTGATACCGTTTTTAGTAAAGCAGGTATTGCGATTGATTTAACCATTGTAAGAGAAAACATCGAAGATACTTACGGAGGTATTGAACACATGCTTACGCAGGATGTAGCCTTAGGCAGACGTTTTATTACACGTCCAGGTAGTGAACAAGTAATTCGTTATGCATTTGAAATGGCCAAGAAAAAAGGAGCCAAAAGAATTACTTGTGGCCACAAGGCCAATATCATGAAATTAACGGATGGTTTATTTTTAGAAGTATTTAAAGAAGTAGCCAAAGAGTACCCTGAATTAAAAGCAGATGATGTAATTGTAGATGATTTGTGCATGAAATTAGTGAGCCGCCCCGATTTATTTGATGTAATCGTTTTAACCAATTTACAAGGAGATATTGTAAGTGACTTATGCGCTGGATTAGTGGGTGGGCTTGGTTTTGCGCCGTCTGCCAATATTGGGGATCATATTTCTATTTTTGAAGCAGTGCATGGAACTGCACCAGATATTGCAGGAAAAAACATTGCCAATCCAACTTCCTTGTTGTTAAGTGGATTAAGCATGCTAAGACATTTAGGTTTGATGGAACAAGCCATCATGATTGAGAATGCCTTGTTGTTTACTTTAGAGTCAGGCATACATACCGGTGATTTTGGTGACAAAACAATTCCTTCAGTGAACACCACTGTTTTTGCGCAAGCCATCATTGATAATTTTGGAAAGCAACCCAAACATAATCCCAAACCATTGTTGCCTAATTTTTATGTAACACCCACCAATTTTAAATTGGAACATCATCCTATGTTGCAAAGTGATTTAAATGATCATCATAAAATTGTTGGGGTAGATTTTTTTATAGAAAGTAATGATCAACCACAAGTGATTGCCGATAAATGTTTAAGCCACACAAGTGAGGCCCTAAAATTGGTAACGATTACCAATAGAGGAACACAGGTTTGGCCTTCAGGCTCTATTTTTACCAATTTGGTGAATCAATATTATTGCAGATTTGAGACAAGTAATGAATTGCCAATGTCTCAAAACGAAGTGATTGATTTATACCGTGCCTTGGCCATGGATTTTAAAATCTGTTCCCTAGAAATTTTGAATATGTGGGCGGATAAGAAAGCCTATAGTTTGGCTCAAGGCCAATAGATTCCACTCTTTTGCTCAAATAGCCTGAAATTTGATGCTTTTTGCTATAAAATTGCTTTTTATGGTGGGAAAAAAAACAATTTTGACGTAATTTCACGGCTCAATTACAAAACTTACTTTTACCTATGGCAGAAGTTATCTTAATGCCCCGTTTAAGCGATACCATGACCGAAGGGGTGGTGGCTGCATGGCATAAAAAAGTGGGGGATACCGTTAAAAAAGGCGACCTATTGGCCGAGATTGAAACGGACAAGGCAACCATGGAATTAGAAAGCTATCAAGATGGCATTTTATTACATATAGGCACTCCAAGAGGTGGAAAATTACAAGTGAATGATTTATTGGCCATTTTTGGAAAAGAAGGAGAAGATATTTCTGCTTTAATTGCACAAAATACTAATGGTGCTGTTGCAAGTGCACCAGTCACAGTGGCGGAAGTCATTCCTACTGCTGCTGAAACTGCTGCACCAGTGGCTGATTTAAGTGTCATGGAAGAAGTCGTGTTGATGCCGCGTTTAAGTGATACGATGACCGAAGGGGTGATTGCAGGTTGGCATAAAAAAGTAGGCGACAAGGTGACCAAAGGTGAAGTGTTGGCAGATATTGAAACTGATAAAGCCACCATGGAATTGGAATCTTATAAAGATGGAATTTTATTGTATCAAGGCGCACAGGCAGGAGAAAAAATTTTGGTCAACCAATTGTTATGTATCATTGGCCAACCTGGCTTAGACATTGAGGGCATTGTAAAATCTATCAAAGCACCTAGCAGTGCAGCAGCCGTAGAAGCGCCAAAAACAGCTGTTGCAGCACCTGCAACAGTAGCAGTAGCTGCAAGTCCAGCACCATCAAGCACAAGTACGCAAGTGTTGAATGAGGGAAGAATTTTTGCTTCTCCTTTGGCTAAAAAAATCGCAAAAGATAAAGGCATCGATTTAAAATATGTGAAAGGCAGCGGCGAACACGGAAGAATTACTAGAACTGATTTAGAAAATTATACCCCTGCTAGCAATACTGCTGCAGGAAAATCAAATACCACTAGAAGTAATTTTGTGGGTCAAGTTAGTTTTGTAGATACGCCTGTTTCACAAATGCGTAAAACTATAGCAAGACGTTTAAGTGAAAGCTTATTTACGGCTCCGCATTTTTATTTAACTATGAAAATTAATATGGACGCTACCATTGCTGCAAGAACTGTAGTAAATGAAACCGCCCCTGTTAAAATTAGCTTCAACGATTTTATTGTTAAAGCGGTGGCACTTGCTTTGAAACAACATCCTAAAGTAAACAGCAGTTGGTTGGGTGATGTGATTCGTGAAAACCATCATGTGAATATTGGTATTGCAGTAGCAGTGGACGAAGGTTTATTAGTGCCTGTACTTCGTTATGCAGATGGGCTTTCTTTGGATGAGATAAGTGTTTCCGTAAAAGAGTTTGCTAAAAAAGCAAAAGATAAAAAATTACAACCTTCAGATTGGGAAGGAAGCACATTTACGATTTCTAATTTAGGTATGTTTGGCATAGATCAATTCACGGCTATCATCAATCCTCCAGATGCTTGTATTTTAGCAGTAGGTGGTATTGCGCAAGAGCCTGTGGTAAAAAATGGTCAAATTGTACCTGGCAATGTGATGAATGTAACTTTAAGCTGTGACCATAGAGTGGTAGATGGTGCAACAGGGTCTGCCTTCTTACAAACCTTAAAAGCGAATTTAGAAGAACCTATAAGAATGTTCATTTAATAAATAAGGGCCTTTAAAGAATTTAAGGCCCTTATTTATTAATAATAATGATTTTTTCGAGGGACCCCATAAACGGGCCCCTCGTTTTTTGAACACGCTAATGATAACAAGCTCTAATGATTTTTAAAAAAACCTCCTCGAGAAATCGAGGAGGTTTTTTTGTGGGGAATCTTTCAAAGTCTTTATATATAATAAGACTTTAATTAATAAACTAATCTAGATCACATCCAATGGGCGCGCCCGGAGGGATGATGGTAGGCTTAGGAAGTACGATGTCTTTAGGATTTATAATTCTTTCTAAAGCATAATTGTATTGTGCTTTGTGGGCAAGATCTGTTTTTGCTAAAGTTTCTAATTTAGATTTTAACAGTTGGATTCGATCATTACAAATGGTTCTCACTTCATAATTGGCCTCAGGGCTTTGTGCCAAACCTAACAACCATGTCAAGGTTAATGCCTGTGTTTGCAAATGAATGCTACCTTCTAAACCTGTTGGCATTTTAGTATACCAGGTTTTTTCTAAAATCACATCTAATACTTGATCCCAGCCCAAGGTATTGGCCCTGGCTTTATTTTGTACCAATCTATTGGCTCTTTCTACATTGAATAAAAAGCCTAGTTCAAAATCGGTCAAGGCTTCTGCGGCAGCCAAAGCATCAAAGCTCATGCCTGTTCTTTTATCAAACAATTCACCCACGCCATAATACATCGGAGGGCGAGGAGGAATCAATGCTAAAATTCTTTCAGGCAATACGAGTGTACTTGCAGACAAGCAAGCTACTGCTGCATTCAATGCTCTTTGTTGAATTGCATTACTTAAAATAGTTGGTTTAATTTGATTAATATCACCACGAACACTGTAATTGTAATTTATGCCACCAATCAACTTGGTCACCGCCTCGAATTGATAGCGGTGGTAATTGTATAGGGGAACTAATACATCTTCTAATTTGCTAAGTGGTGTGCCATTGCTGATGGCTGATTCACCAAATTGTTCCAATCCTTTTTTTCTTACAGCCAATACTTGGTCCAAACCAGTCACTGCATCAGCTTGATTGTCCCATAAATGCGCATAAGGGTGAAAGCCACTTGCAGCTCTTGCGTCCGCATCTGCAATAAACAATAAACCATTTTTAGAATTTTCTGCCAATAGATTGTCTAAAGCAGCCTTTTCTTCGTCGGCGCTTATTTTCCCAAAATCTTGGTAGCCATAAAGTACTGCGCGTTTGTCCCAGGCGCCAATTTCGTTAGTGTAAATTTTTGAAAAATCTATTTCCCCTTTTTCATTCACGAAAACATTGGGATGTGGGTAGTCCATTACAGAAGCACGATCGTTGTAACTAGATGCATAATTATGTTGTAAGCCAATGGTATGGCCCACTTCATGCGCTGCCAACTGTCTCAATCTTTGCAAAGCAGCGGTCCTCATTTTGTCTGTTACAGGTTTTCCATCGATGTAAGGAGAAAGTAAAGCGGTGAATATTAAATAATCTTGACGTACACGTAAGGAGCCTAAGCTAACTTGACCTTTGATAATTTCTCCAGTCCTTGGATCAGAGATGGTCGATCCATAACTCCAACCTCTTGTGGAACGATGTACCCAATTGATCATATTGTACCGAATGTCCATCGGATCTGCAGAATCTGGTAATACTTTTACTTGAAAAGCATTTTTATAGCCGGCTGCTTCAAAGGCTTGATTCCACCATCTTGCACCATCCAATAAGGCAGATCGAATTGGCTCGGGGGTACCGTTGTCTAGATAATAAACAATAGGTTTCACTGGTTCGCTCAAAGCGGCAGTGGGATCTTTTTTAAATAAACGATGTCTATTGATGACCATTTTCTGAATGGGCTCACTGATGTCACTTCCATAATCAAAATAACTGTTGCCAAAATAGCCACTTCTTATATCGTAATTTCTGGGTGTATAATTGTTGTCCGGAAGTTCTACAAAACTATGGTGCATTCTTACGGTCAGTGCTTCTGTAGAAGGAGCAATGGTTTGAATGAATCTACCTGCGTCGGCGCCCCCAACAAAAGTAAGGGTGGCTTCGAATTCTGAATTCTTTGGAAAGTTTTTGGTATTCTTGATGTAGATGGCAGACCTTGGTTCGCTCAATGCGTAAGTACCTTGTTTCATTTTTCTAATTCTGTCTGACACACCATGGGCGTCTCTTAAAAAGAAAGGAGTAGCATCAATCAAGAGGGTATTGTTTTCTTCTGCTTCTACGCTGAAGCTAAAAAGTATGGATTGTGCAAAAGATTCATTTACTGCTTTTTGCTCTCTTGGATCATTGGTGATGGCACGATAATCATAATTGGGTTGGGTAAGCAAAACTTTCTTACCTACTCTTTGAAAATAGACAATTCTGCTATCCCCAATCTGACCTCTGTCAAGCCCGATATCATTAGATCCTAGACCGGCAGGCAACGAGTTGACGTATAAAAATGGGAGTTCTAATTTATCAATAGCTACATATATTTTTCCCTGTCCAGCATCCCAGTAATAATTAAAATACCCTTGATGTAATTCCATGGACTTGGTTTTTTCTGCAATGGAATTGTTTTGTGCTTGAAGCAGCAAGGGGAAAAATAAAAACATTAATAATTTACGCATGAGGTTGTTTTTAGTTAAAATAAAAAATCCCGTCTAACCCGAATAAACGGAATCGGTACGGGATTTATAAATTCAATAAGCTGACTATGCTGTTGGCGTAGTAGTTGGCTCAGTAAAAAGTGTTGGTGCTACGACTGCTACTGTTGGTGTAACAGGGGCTACTACTTTTTTTACAGCTACTTTTTTCTTAGTTGCTACTTTTTTAGCGACAACTTTCTTTTTTGGTGCTGCTTTTTTAGCTACGACTTTCTTCTTGGCTACTACTTTTTTCTTAGGTGCTGCTTTTTTTGCGGCTACTTTTTTCTTTGCGACAACTTTCTTTTTAGGTGCTGCTTTTTTTGCTACTACTTTTTTCTTAGCTACAACTTTTTTCTTTGGAGCTGCTTTTTTAGCCGCTACTTTCTTTTTGGCTACTGCCTTTTTCTTAGGGGCTACTTTTTTTGCTACTACTTTTTTCTTTGCTGCTTTTTTCTTGCTTGCCATGAGGGTTATTTTTAAAGGGTTATTTAATTTAGAAATATAAAATTACATTGTTTTATTGTAACTATATTAAATGTGTTGATTTTTTATAATAGTTTTGTATCATGCAAACTCCAGTTAGTTTAGTGGTTGGCGCCACACCCAATCCTGAACGTTATAGTTTTTTAGCCACTGCACTTTTAGAAGAAAAAGGTTTTGCAGTCTATCCCTTCGGCATCAAAAAAGGATTCATACACGAAACAGCCATTATTAATGAATGGCCCAAACAAGGAAGCATAGATACAGTTACCTTGTACCTAGGTCCCACAGCGCAGACGGAGTATCTGGAGGCTATTATTGCCCTTGCACCTCGCCGAATTATATTCAACCCGGGCACGGAAAACCCAGTACTGGCTTCACTTGCAGAAAAAAAGGGCATACAAACCATGGAGGCTTGTACCTTGGTTTTACTCAAAACTGGGCAGTATTAAACTAGCTATTCAGCCCTATTTTTTTGATTAGTTTTTGAATTTTCCCCAATTAGAACGGTCTAGGTTTCTGTATTGAATGGCTTCGCTGATATGGTGGATTTGAATATTTTCACTATCGGCTAAATCTGCAATGCTTCTGCTTACTTTTAAAATTCGATCGAAGGCTCTTGCGCTTAACTGAAACTTTTCCATGGCCTCTTTCAACAATTTTTCTGCGGGTGGATCCACAATGCAATATTTTTTAATTTGATTTTTGTTCATTTGGGCATTGGTAAATACCCCTTCATCCAATGCAAATCGCTGTAATTGTAAGGCCCTTGCTTTTTTAACTCTTAAAGCAACCATTGCCGAGCTATCTGTTTCATCTTTTGCCCTCAACTCTTCATACATTACAGGGGCCACTTCTATATGTAAGTCAATTCGGTCTAACAATGGCCCAGAAATTTTATGCATATATTTTAGTATGGCAGTACTGCTGCAATGGCATTCCTTTTGGGGATGATTGTAAAACCCGCAAGGGCAGGGGTTCATGGAAGCCATCAACATAAACCTGGCTGGAAACTGAACACTCATTTTAGCTCTTGCAATGGCTACAGTGCCTTCTTCCATAGGCTGTCTTAATACTTCAAGTACTGATTTATTGAATTCTGGAAGCTCATCTAAAAAAAGTATACCATTGTGCGCCAAGGAAATTTCACCTGGTTGTGGAAAACTGCCACCACCAATCATGGCAATGGCGGATAAAGTATGATGGGGTTGTCTAAATGGTCTTTGAGACAGCAATGGTTGATGCATGTTCAATTTACCCGTAGCACTATATATTTTACTTGTTTCCAAAGCCTCCATTTTGCTTAAAGGAGGCAAAATAGAAACCATTGTTTTGGCCAACATGGTTTTACCTGCCCCAGGTGGACCAATCATAATAATATTGTGACCTCCAGCACTGGCTACTTCAAGTGCGCGTTTGCAATAGTATTGACCTTTTACCTCAGAAAAATCGGAAATATTTTGAAGGTTTGGTTGGCCAGTATAGGATTTTGAGGGAAAGGAATTGGGCTTGTATTTTATGGAATTTTCAGCAGGGATGTACAAAGGGTCTTTTAAAAATTCAATGACTTCCATGAGGTGATCAAAAGCAAATACAGCTAGTTGATCCACCATGGCAGCTTCCATTTTATTGGCCTTGGGTACAATGATACCCGTAAAACCTTCTTCTTTTGCTTGCATGGCCATGGCTAATACCCCTTTGATCGCATTTAAGTTTCCATCTAAGCCAAGTTCACCCATGATCAAATAATTTTCCAAAGGATGGGCAGCAGGCAATTGTTCCGATGCAGCTAAAATGCCAATAGCAATAGGTAGGTCAAAAGCGGCCCCTGTTTTTTTTAAATCGGCTGGAGATAAATTGATGACCAATTTAGTTCTTGGCATATGGAAGCCATTGGCTTTAATGGCAGTTTCGGTTCGGTCTAAACTTTCTTTGACTGCATTGTCGGGCAGCCCCACGATGCAGTAGCCCTGACCCATACTTACATTTACTTCAATGGTGATGGTAATGGCATCAATGCCCAATAAGGCAGCACCTTTTATTTTTACAAGCATTTTTTGCTTGTAATTTAAATGCTTAAGCTGGGGTAGGTTAAGGTATTAATACTTGATTTTGCCTATCTTATCTAGCAGGTCCACCACGCCTTCTCTTTCTAAAATCAAATAGCCCAATCGGTCTTGGCTAACACCTTCTTTTAATTGATAATGAAAGATTAATTCTTTTTGATCTACTTCGGTTTCGAAATAACTAAACTGAATATTGGCATATTTTTTTAGCCCATCACTAATTTCATACAAATGGGTCGAAATAATTAATAAGCTATTGTTTAAGTTTTGCAAGCCTTCAATCACTGCAGTACTGCATTTCATGGCATCTTGAATATTGGTCCCTTTAAAAAGTTCATCTATCAGCACAAAATATTTTTTACCATCCATTATTTTTTCAATGGTATTTTTTACACGGTGTACTTCGTTAAAGAAATAGCTTTCTCCTTTGACTACATTGTCTGCGATGTTTAGGTTGGTAATCAATCCATCAAATAAGGAGAGGCTTAATTTTTTAGCAGGTACGCCCATCCCCACATGGGCTAAATAAATAACAATACCGATGGTTTTAATAAAAGTACTCTTGCCCGCCATATTGGCCCCCGTCAAAAATAATAGATTGCTATTTTGTGTCAAGGAAATGGCATTGTCAATGGGGTTAGGCACCAATGGATGAATGGCGCCTTCTACTTCAAAATAAGCTTGATGGCCTTGATGCCAATTTGGGAAAACAAAATGATATTGACTGGCCGCTTCTGCCATACTATAATAGGCATCTAATTCATAAAAGCTATTTAATAAATGACGCGTATTGTTTTTGTATTGGTAAAAGAAAAAATAACAAAGCGACAATAATTCTTGCGGGTTGTCTACTTTTGGTTTTTTGGGCAGCTGCGCTAAGCTAGGATGGCTGGTATATTTTTGAATGGCCTGTACTAAATTATGAATGGTTTGATTTTGTTTTTCTTTTTCAAAAACGGCTACCCAGGCTTGTAAATTTTGATAAAAAATAATCAAATGCTCTAAGGAGTAACTTAGTAAAGAATAATCGGAAGCATTTAGGTACCTGTACCAATAAGCCCCAGGTAAACTAATTTGAACAGGTATACTTTTAAAACTAGTTTCAAAAAACTTTTCAATTACTAAACTACTTCCATTGGTAATGCCCATGGAACGAACAAAATCAATCTCTTGAATAAAAAGCGCTATGGCATTTTGTCTTTGCTCAATGGAATTGATGGAGGTTAAAGGACTAAGTATAAATTGATCTAATTTTTCTTTACCACCATTAGTTTTGCAAAAATTTAGATGGGTGAGTAGGCCATTGCTTCCTTCGGTGTCAAATAGTCCAATGTCTTGTAAGGTAATTTTATCAACTTGCATAAGACAATTTACTAATTAAGCTCTGTCAAATTGCAAACGATGCCCTTTTTCTGCCTCGTTAAAAACACCCTCATGATAAGTAAGATGACCACTCACAAAACAACTACGCACTTGATAAGGGAAGGTCATGCCTTCTAAGGGGCTCCAACCACAATGGTATAAAATATTTTCCTTGCTTACGGTGTAGGGCATTTCTTTCACTAAAACTAAGTCGGCATGGTAGCCTTCTCTGATAAAGCCGCGTTCTTTAATTTGAAAACAGGTAGCTACGGCATGACTCATTTTTTCGACCATTTTTTCCATACTTAATTTACCTTCTTTTACATAATTCAACATGAGTAGTAAAGGGTGTTGAACTAAAGGCAGACCTGCATGCGCATGGGCGTATGTTTCTTGCTTTTCGGCCCAAGTATGTGGGGCGTGATCTGTTGCAATCACATCCAATTGATCATTCAATAAGCCTTGCCATAAGGCTGCTTTGTGTTCAGGGCTTTTAATGGCAGGATTACATTTGATTAAATTGCCTAAGCGGGCATAATCCTCCGACGTAAAATGTAAATGATGCACACAAACTTCTGCTGTGATTCTTTTATCTGCTAAGGGTCTTAAATTAGAAAACAATTGTAATTCTTTGGCAGTGCTGATGTGTAAGATATGCAGGCGAGCATCAAACTTTTGAGCCAATTGAATGGCTTTGAAGGACGATTCAAAACAAACTTCTTCGTTTCTGATGATGGGATGATCTGAAGGTTCCAATTCAGGTTTGATGGCTTCTAGGGCCGCTTTATTTTTTTTAATTAAACTTTCTTCTTCGCAATGTGTGGCAATCAAAAGTTCGGCACCGCCGAAAATCTTTTCTAAAACTAAAGGATTGTCAACTAATAAATTGCCCGTAGAAGAACCCATAAAAATTTTAATGCCACATACCTCATTTTTTTTATCATTGGTTTTTAAAACTTCTTCCCAGTTGTCTTGAGAAGTACCCATGTAAAAGGAATAATTGGCTAAGGAGGTTTTAGAGCCAATGGCATACTTATCTTCTAATAAAGCTTGTGTAAAAACCGGAGGTTGGGTATTGGGCATTTCCATAAAACTGGTCACCCCTCCAGCTACTGCGGCTTTGGCCTCACTGTATATATTGGCTTTATGTGTTAAGCCAGGCTCTCTAAAATGCACTTGATCGTCAATAACACCTGGTAATAAAAACTGACCTTCTCCGTTTAGCTCAATAACTGCCTCTTGTGTATTAATTAGCTTGGCTATTTTTTCTATACGACCATTTTTGATCAGTACATCGCCCTGAATGGTTTTACCTTCATTAACAATATTTGTATTTCTAATTAAGTACGTATGCATTGTTTTAATTTTTCAAAAAGAAAGATTCTCCTTCCAAATGAATAGTAAAGTATATAAAATTAGAACTTACTTTATCTAAGCTATTCAAAAGTGTATTTTTATTTTGGATGTCTTTCTGGCCATAACTAAATTTTATTTCAGGGGAGATGGTCGCATATTGAAAATAAAAGCTAAGACCTAATCCAAATTCGTACCCATAATCTATGGAACTTAAAAAATTTGCTGTACTTACGGGATTTGGGTAAGAAGTTAATGCTTTACTTATTTTTATAATGTCAGGTGTTTTACCTGCAGACAAATCATAATCAAATTTTACCCCGGCAAAAACATAGTGGCGCATAAAATCGGGGTGTTTAAAAAAATTATACCTGTCTGATTCTAATTTTAAAGCGATGGGCAAATTAATTATTGAAGCATTGGTTTTCATTCTAAAAGTATCAATAGTATTTGGCTTTGTTGTAAACTGGAATTCCTTTTGTCCAATAAGTAAATTAGGGTTAACCCTTAATAAAAAATGGTTGCTTAATCTTAAATTAGCACTTAATCCCATATTCCAAAAAGCATTAAATTTTTTATAATTAGAAATCCAATTGGCATCTCCAGGGCTTGGATTTAAAAAAGCATTACCTCTTTCAAAGTTCATGTATCCATTTATTAAGCCAACATTTAATCCAAGGTAAATTGGTCGCTCATCATTGTAGGGGCGGTATACTTCGTCTGTCTGCGACAAGGCAGCCAGGCCAATGCTTAATAAAGCAACCAATAAAATTATTTGCTTCCGCAATAAATGCTGCATATGCCTAAACTTAATTTTTCTTGCGAAACATTACTGAATCCCGCTTGCTCTAATATAGTTAAAAAAGCAGCACCTTCAGGAAACGCAATCACACTTTCGTTTAAATAAGTATAGGCGGCTTTGTTTCCTGAAAATAATTTTCCAATGGTAGGGGTCACCCATTTCATGTAAAAGGTATAAATGGGTTTGAACCAAAAACTAGAAGGTTGTGAAAATTCTAAAATCACTAATTTACTTCCTGGGGTTAATACACGATGAATTTCTGATAAGCCTTTTTCTAAATCAGCAAAATTACGAACTCCAAAAGCCACCATGGCGCCATCAAATGTGGAAGCTTCAAAAGGAATGGCTGTGCTATCACCCAAACTTAATTGTATTTTATCAGCAAGCTCTTTTTCTTGAATTTTAATTCTTCCATACTGCATCATGCCTTCTGAAATATCAATGCCCGTAATTTTTTGGGGATGAATTTGTTTATAAGCCATCAAGGCCATATCTGCAGTGCCGGTTGCAATATCTAAAAGATGATTTATTTTTTTATCTTTTAAATAGCCAATGGCTTTTTTTCTCCAGCCCTGATCAATCCCAAGACTCAGAAAACGGTTTAAGAAATCGTACCTTTTGGCAATAGAATCAAACATAGTGGCTACTTGCTCTTTCTTTTCGGCATTGCTTTGGCCATAGGGGACCACTTTATCATGTGCAAATTGACTCATGGCGCAAAGATATTGAATTTGTGCTGCTTTTTTGGATAGTGTAGTTCTTAACAAATACTTTTATCTTCGTAGCGCATGAAAGCACGTATTTATAAGTCTACCGGTAGCTGGTATTCGGTCAAATCCGAAGCGGGACTGTTTTATCAGGCCCGTATCAAAGGGGTGATTAAGTTAGACAATATCACTTCTACCAACCCTATTGCGGTAGGCGATTGGGTGGAATATGAACTAGAAGATGAGGAGCGTGGCACAGTGATGATAGACACTATTTTAGATCGAAACAATTATGTGGCTAGGCAGTCTCCCCACAATAAAAGGCAACAACATATTATTGCGTCCAATTTAGATCAATCCATTTTACTCGCTACTTTAAAATCACCTAAAACTTCTCAGGGTTTTATAGACCGTTTTTTAATTTCTTGCGAAGCCTTTCATATTCCGGCTATTATTGTTTTTAATAAATCGGATATCTATGGCGTTAAAGAAATGGAGACCTATGCAACCATGAAAAAAATGTATGAGGCCATCGGTTATCAAGTGCATTTAATAAGTGTTGAGAAAAAACAAGGGTTGGATTTAGTGCAAAAATTAATGGCCGACAAAACCACCTTGATCAGTGGACACAGTGGCGTTGGAAAATCATCGTTAATAAATTATTTATTTCCGCATTTAGATTTAACCACTCAAGAAGTAAGTGATTGGAGTGGGAAAGGATTACATACCACTACTTTTGCGCAAATGTATGATTTGCCAGAAGGCGGTTCGGTGATTGATACACCTGGTATGAGAGAACTAGGTTTAGTGAATTTAGAAAAAGAAGAACTCGCACAATACTTTCCGGAGATGCGCGCTAAAATGAATGATTGTCAGTTTAACAATTGCCAACATATGAATGAGCCAGGCTGTGCTGTAAAAGCTGCGGTAGAAAAAGGAATCATAAGTGAAGCCCGCTTTTATAGCTATGTCGATTTATGGCATGGCATGCAAGGGCCTATGTATTAATTTCTGTATTTATTTTTTAGCCTCATTATAAGCCTCAAACCAACTAGCATATTTTACATAGTTGTCAGCAATTCTATTGATCTCGCCATTGATTAATGCTTCTGAAACTGTTTTTACTTTTTTTGCGGGCACCCCTGCATAAATACTTCCTTCTTCTACTATTGTGCCTTCTAATACGACAGCACCCGCTGCAATAATGGAATTAGAATGCACCACGCATCCATCCATGACAATACTACCCATGCCAATTAAAACATTGTCGTGTATGGTGCAACCATGTACCAGTGCATTGTGCCCTATTGAAACATTGTTGCCAATTGTAGTAGGATGTTTTAAATAGGTACAATGAATGACAGCGCCATCTTGCACATTTACCTTATGGCCCATTTTAATAAAATGTACATCACCTCTTAGCACGGCATTGAACCAAATAGAGCAATCATTCCCCATGGTTACGTCTCCAGCGATGGTGGCGTTAGGGGCTATAAAACAATTTTCACCAAATTGTGGATCTTTTCCTTGAACGCTGAGTATGGTTGCCATAAAAATGCGACTTTTGTACTGCAATTTAATAGTTATTATCTCCCGTATGAATAATAGACAACTCTTTTTTCAGCATTTAGCACAAACCTCCGATAAACCTATTGGTATTGAAGTGGCCTCTGCCGAAGGCATCTATATAAAGGATGTGCATGGAAAATCTTTTGTAGATATGATTGCTGGATTTAGCGTTTGCAATATTGGACATAGTCATCCAGAGGTGATCAAGGCCATTCAAGCCCAAGCGGAAAAATACATGCATGTCATTGTATATGGAGAATTTATACAAGCACCACAAGTGCAATATGCCAAAGCATTAACCAATTTACTTCCAGAAAATTTACAATCGGTTTACTTTACCAGTAGTGGAGCAGAGGCAACAGAAGGTGCGATGAAGTTGGCCAAGCGTGTGACGAAGCGAACAAAAATTATTTCTTTTATAGGAGGTTATCATGGAAGTACGCAAGGGGCCTTAAGTGTAATGGGCGATGAATATTTTAAAACTGCATTT
>CANFXV010000001.1 GCA_947451115.1 Bacteroidota bacterium | reverse complement strand
TTTTAGGTATCGAGCATTTGGCCTTGAAAAAAGCCAATCATGTATCGGGTGGAGAAAAGCAAAGAGTAGCCATCGCCCGTGCCCTTATTAATGACCCACATATTATTATGGGCGATGAACCCACTGGTAATTTAGATAAAAAAAATAGCGATATGGTTTTTGATATATTCAATCGCTTAAGTGCTGAGTTTAATCAAACCTTATTAATTGTTACCCACGACCCTAGCTTTGCAGAGCGCACCCACCGCATCATCCATATGGAAGATGGACGCATCCTTGCTTAATTTTTAGCATAATTCAAACTAAATTATTTAAATTTAGTTTCAAATACGATTGCTATGGAAAATAAATCAATGGTGCCTAATATGGTACCCACCATGGTGCCCAATAATGCTCACAAAGACATTCCCGGAAACCCTTCAACTGCAAAAAGTAGTGCCACTAGTTTAAATGACCGCTCTAATGGCAAACCACTACGTGTACTAAGCGAAGAAGATTGGACCTTCTGGAAACACAATGGATATATTGTTGTTAAAAATGCAGTGCCTCGTGAACAAGCACTAGCGACTGCGGCTTTCTTATGGGAGTTTGAAGAGAAGGACCCCAACAATAAAGAAACATGGTACACTGCACCAAGAGCTGAAATGAAAATGAAAGAGCTTGCTGGTACAGGCATGGTAGAATGCTACAATAACCAACACTTATGGAACAATCGTCAAATGCAAAAAGTATATGACGCCTTCGTAGATATTTGGGGTACAGAAAAATTATGGGTATCTATTGATAGAGCCAATTTAAATTTTCCTATTCGACCAGGACATGAATACAAAGCATTTATTCATTGGGATTACGATCCAGAAACAAAACCTGTGAATGTGCAAGGTGTATTAGCCCTAGCCGATCAAACCGATGAAAACATGGGCGGCTTTCAATGTATTCCTGAATTATTTAGAACTTATGATGCGTGGAAGTTAACACAACCAGAAGACAGAGATAGATTCAAACCAGATACGACTGGCTTCACACCCACTAAAGTAAAATTAGAAGCAGGTGACTTATTAATTTTTAATAGTTTAGAACCACATGGTATTAGAGCCAATAATAGTACAGACAAAGTACGTATTGCACAATATTTATCTATGATGCCAGCAGAAGAAAATAATCCAGCTTTAACAGCGTGGAGAGTGAATTCTTGGAAACATAGAATTGCACCAGAAGGTTATGCCTTTCCTGGCGATCCAAGAAATTGGGAGCAAACCAAATATGAAACTGCAGTACTGAATGATCTTGGCAAAAAATTATTGGGCCTAGAGAAATGGTAGGAACTACTACGCTCAACAATGGCATAAGCATGCCCCTATTGGGTTTAGGGGTGTATGACATGTACCATCAAGAAGCCGAACAAGCAGTAGAAACTGCTATTGAAATTGGCTACCGCTTGATTGATACGGCCAGTATGTATGAAAATGAAAAAGAAATTGGCAATGCGATAAAAAATGTGGGCATTAATAGATCGGAACTTTTTTTAACCACCAAATTAAATAATACCGATCATGGCTATGAGCAAGCGCTTAAAGCTTTTGATGATAGTTTAAAAAAGCTAGGTCAAGACTATGTGGATTTGTATTTAATACATTGGCCCATCAAAGAAGGACGAGCAGGCTCCTGGAAAGCAGTAGAAAAAATTTATGCAGATAAAAGAGCACGTGCCATTGGGGTAGCCAATTACACACTTCCTTTTTTAGAAGAATTAAAAACTTATGCCAATATAGTTCCTGCTGTCAATCAAATTGAATTTACCCCTTGGTTGTTTCAAGAAGATTTGATGAATTATTGTAAAAAGCAAGGTACTCAATTGCAATCTTATTCTCCCATCACCAGAGGACAAAAATTCAATGACCCAAGATTGGTTTCACTTTGTGAAAAATATCAAAAAACTCCGGCTCAAATCATTTTAAATTGGAATTTACAATTAGGCATATCCACCATCCCAAAATCTTCGAAGCGAGAAAGATTACTTGAAAATTTTGAGGCAACATCTTTTAGCTTAACGCTACAAGATGTTGCTTTTATGAATACATTTAATGAAGGATTCAGAATTTGCGATGATCCTATTATCTTTTTATAACCAAACACCAACTATGAAAAAATTATTATTAATGCTTACGCTCGGTTTTTTTAGTTTCCAACATGTACAAGCACAAACTACAAAAACAAAAAAACAAGAACTTAAACATGTGGTTTTATTTACCTTCAAAGCTAGTTCTAGCAAAGCTTCTGTGGATTCTGTAGTAAAAGCCTTCAATCATTTGTATGGAACCGTGCCGCAGGTAAAAAATATGGAATGGGGATTAAACATGAGTCCTGAACACCTAGATCAAGGATTTACCCATTGCTTTAGTTTAACCTTTAGCAATGAAAAAGATTTGGCAGATTATCAATTACACCCAGCACACAAAGCTTTTCAAACTATTTTAAAACCACATATGGACAAGGTTTTTGTAGTAGACTATTTTGTAGGCGCTAGATAAAAAAGATTAAACATAAAAAAAGGGTCTCGATTTTTCGAGGCCCTTTTTTTATTCTTTGATGAAGCTTACCATCCAATGCCATAGTCCTCCCCATGATGTGAACTACCGCCCCAGATACTTCCGTGTTTCCAATCCAATAAAATCGCATTGATGGGCCCATTGGTTCTTTCCTCAAAACTTAAAGTATAACCCATGCCACGCAATTCTTTGCGCACCCAATCTGGCACATTGTTGTTTAACAATAAATTGCCTGGCTTAGGCTTTCTATCTTCAATTTTAGAGCCGCCTAAAGACAACCACAATTGATTGGTATTGATGTTAGCTGCTTCTGTTGCCTCTTGAACAGTCATTCCAAATTCAACCATGTTTAAAAAAAACTGTAATAAATTTTGATCCTGTGTATCTCCTCCTTGCACACCAAAAGCCAAATAAGGTTTGCCGTCTTTCATGGCCATGCTTGGCGTTAAGGTAACTCTTGGTCTTTTTCCTGGCGCTACCACATTGAATGGATTGATAGTAGAATCCAAAACAAAGCTTTGCATTCTTTGACTCATGCCTACACCCGTATTGCCTGCAATGACTGCTGGTAACCAGCCGCCACTAGGGGTTACAGAGACTACCCAACCTTCTTTATCCGCAGCTTCTACGGTGGTGGTGCCTCTCCACAATCGATCCATGTAAGCAGCATCAGGTAAATTAATATTTTCATTAGCGGCAATGGCATCATGTGCAGGTAAAAAATTATTTTTTGATTTACTACTATCTGTATTGGATTTGAACCCTCTTGATTTTAATAAATCTAAAAATGGATTTTGTTTGCCTTCAAAGGGATAAGGATCGCCTGGTCCTACATTAGGATTGTTGGCGACAAAATTAATTTCACTTGCTCTTTGTTTCCCATATTCTTTACTTAACAATCCTTTCATGGGTTGATTAATAGCAAAGCGAGGATCTCCATAATAAAAATCACGGTCTGCAAAACTTAAATTCATTGCTTGATACACTGTATGAATGTATCTAGCAGAATTATAACTCATACTTTTTAAATCAAAATTTTCTAAAATATTCAAGGCTTGTAATAAGGCAGGGCCCTGTGTCCAGGGTTGTAATTTATATACTTCGATGCCTTTGTAATTGATATGCGTTGGGGCTTCTTCCACAGGTTGCCAGTTGGCTAAATCCTGTTTGGTAATTAAGCCGCCTTGTTCTTGCACGCCTCTGACAAATTCATCTGCAATATCTCCTTTATAAAATCTATCATAAGCAGCAGCAATAGCTTCTTTTCTTGTCTTCCCTTTTTTCAAGGCAGCTTGTTCGGCATCCACCATTTTTTCTAAAGTGTGGAGTAAATCTTCTTGTACAAAAATTTCACCGGCTTCTGGCGCTTCTCTTTTTTGGCCCAAATGCGGCAACAATACTTTTTTACTGTAAGGCCATTGTTTAATTTTTTCTTTCCCTTTTTCCATACTATTGGCTGTTTGCGCATCTATAGGATAGCCTGCTGCCAATTCCATGGCAGGTGCCAATACATCTTTCAAACTCATAGTACCATAGTTGGACAACATAAAACATAAACCTCCTGGTGTACCAGGGGTAGTTGCCGCTAATGGACCATACTCAGGAGGAAAGTTGTAGCCTTTTGATTTAAAAAATGCAGGCGTAGCACCAGTTGGTGCAAAGCCCATGGCATTGATGGCCATGACTTGTTTGGTATGGGGATTGTAAATTAAAGCCTGTGTTTCTCCTCCCCAACTTAATACATCCCACATCGTGCAAGTGGCTGCCAACATCGCACAGGCTGCATCTACCGCATTTCCTCCGCGCTCAAAAATTTTAGCCCCTGCAGTAGCTGCCAATGGTTTGCCAGTGATGGCCATCCAATTTTTCCCATGCAAAGGAGGTTTTTGTGTTTGTTGTGCCATTAAAGTAGTTGAAACGACCATCAACAACAGCGAAAATATTTTTTTCATGTATCGTATTTTTTAAATGGAAATTGAGTTCAATTTTGCTTAGCATACTGAACTTAAAAATACCCAATTATTATTGATTTTTATGAAAAATGGGCTAACTTAATTGTCGTTAACGAAAGCCCTTATGCGTTTTATTAAAATTCCAACTGCTTATTGGATCGTGGTTTCTTCTATTATTTTGGTGACGGTTGTTTCCAGCTATTTTGTTAGTAATAATAAAGTTGATTTTAATGCAGAAGTCAAGCCTTTATTAAATAAAAAATGCATCACTTGTCATGGGGGTGTGAAAAGACAAGGTGGCTTTAGTTTATTGTTTAGAAGCGATGCACTTGCAAAAAGTAAATCTGGAAAATTGGCCATCATTCCTGGTGATGCACAAAATAGTGAAATGATCAAGCGTCTTTATCTAAAAGATCCTGAGGAGCGCATGCCTTACAAACATCCTCCATTAAACAACGATGAAATTGCTTTATTAATAAAATGGATCAATCAAGGGGCAGAATGGGGCGACCATTGGGCCTATGTACCCGTGAAAGAACCTATTATTCCAAATGTAAAAAAAGGATTGTTTGGCATGTTTGGAAAACCTGAATGGATAAAAAGTAATATAGATGAGTACATCTATGAAAAATTAAAACAAGAAAAATTAACACCTTCTGCATTGGCAGATAAGCCCACGATTTTAAGAAGAGTAAGTTTAGATTTAATTGGAATGCCCGCCCCGGAGGCCATCGCCAAAAAATATTTAGCAAGTACCAAGGACAATGCTTATGAACAATTGGTTGACACTTTATTGTCCTTGCCTCAATATGGGGAGAAGTGGACCAGCATGTGGATGGACATGGCTAGATATGCTGATACCAAGGGTTTTGAAAAAGATGATGCGAGAAATATTTGGAGATACCGTGATTGGTTGATTGATGCTTTCAATACAGATAAACCTTACAATATTTTTTTAACCGAGCAATTGGCTGGAGATTTATTACCTGATCCTACCGATGCACAATATATTGCCACTGCATTCCACCGCAATACTTTAACCAATGATGAAGGCGGTACGGACAACGAAGAATTTAGAACAGCTGCTGTCATTGATAGAGTCAACACTACTTGGGTAAGTTTAATGGGCACTAGTTTTGCATGTGTGCAATGCCATAGCCATCCTTACGATCCCTTTAGACAGGATGAGTATTATAAATTCTTAGCCTTGTTCAACAATACGCGTGATGAAGATACTTGGGCAGAATATCCAGTGCTCAAAGAATTTCACAATACTGATAGCGTAAAATTTATTGCCTTAAAAAATTGGTTGCAGAACAATGCACCCAATAGAGCAAAAGAAATCACTCAATTTATTAAAACAGGACAACCCGCCATTAATTCTTTGGTAGCAGAGGAAATAAAAAACGGCGCCTTAGCAGATACCAAATGGTTGCAGTTTAGAAACAAAGGTTCGGCCAAATTAAAAAATATAGACCTCACTGGTTTTACACAATTGTATTATAGATACATCAGTTGGAAATCGGACGGACAATTTCAAATACGCATCGATTCTGTAAATGGAGAAATTGTAAAAAACATTCCTGTTGAAAATTCAAAAGGGAATTGGAAAATTGCCAATATTGGCATCCCTCAAACCATTGGTAGACATAGTTTTTATTTAACCTATAGCAATGCGCAATTAAAAAGCCCGGAAGAAAATGGAGTACAATTTGATTGGTTTCATTTTACACAACCCTTCCCTGGAAAAGATTTACCAGGTTATGCTATGGCTTATCAAAACTTTGAAGCTTTACTTTATCCGACAAGTGCTACAGAAACACCCATCATGATGGAAAACCCATTCAATCTTTCAAGAACTACCCATGTTTTTGAAAGAGGTAATTGGTTGGTGAAAGGAAAAACAGTGGTAGCAGATGTGCCTGCTTCCTTAGGCGGACTACCTGCAGGTGCACCACGCAATCGACTTGGACTCGCCATTTGGTTAACGGATAAAAAAAACCCACTTACCTCTAGAACTATTGCCAATAGAATTTGGGAGCAATTGTTTGGTCAAGGCATTGCAGAAACATTAGAAGACTTAGGCACCCAGGGCATTGCGCCTACCCATGAATCTTTATTGAATTACTTGTCTTATCAATTGATGAATACGCATCATTGGAGTTTGAAAAAAACAATCAAAGAAATGGTGATGAGTGCTACCTATCAACAGGATTCGAAATTTAATAAAGATGCAATGGTCAAAGATCCTTTCAATAAGTTCTATGCAAGAGGCCCTCGTATGAGACTTTCTGCAGAACAAATAAGAGACCAAGCTTTAGTCGTGAGTGGATTGTGGAGTAATAGAATGTATGGCCCTAGTGTGATGCCCTATCAACCAGAAGGCGTTTGGAAATCGCCCTACAATGGCGCCACTTGGAACCTTAGCAAAGAGGGCAATCAATACAGAAGAGCTTTGTATACCTATTTAAAAAGATCGGCTCCTTATCCATCGATGCTCAGTTTTGATGGCACAAGTAGAGAAGTTTGTACCGTAAGAAGAATTAGAACCAATACCCCATTGCAAGCTTTAAATTTATTGAACGATTCGGTCTACATAGAAGCAGCACAACATTTTGCACAAAGAATTAAAAATTTGGTGCCGCTCAATGCAAGTAAACAAATTAGCAAAGGATATGAGTTGGCTTTTAATAAATCCATCTCGGCAGAACAACAAAAAGTATTTGAAAAATTATACAATACCGCTTTTGCAAAATACAGTCAAGACAGTTTAAAAGCAGAACAAATCACCGGAGATAAAAAAGCAGATCCTGCAGCCGCAGCCTTAGTCATGGTGGCTACTGCGCTCTTAAATACGGATGAATTTTTGACAAAAAATTAAGGAGATGAGTAAAGAAAATAAAAAAATAATTAAAGAAGCAACCATTGCTACCACAGAACAAATTACAAGAAAGTATTTTTTTAAGGAATGCTTTTCAGGCATTGGTGCCATGGCACTGGGGTCGATGTTACAAGGTTGTGATTGGTTAGGCAATAAGGATAGCTTTAACAATTTCACCAATACCAATCCATTGATGGCACGTGCGCCGCATTTTATTGGTAAAGCGAAATCGGTGATTTATTTGCATATGGCAGGCGCTCCATCTCAATTAGAATTATTTGATTACAAACCCGACTTACTAAAATTAGATGGCCAAGATTGTCCGCAAAGTTTATTAGAAGGAAAAAAATTTGCTTTCATACGTGGGGTACCAAAAATGTTAGGGCCACAAGCCGTATTCAAACAAAGAGGACAAAGTGGTGCTTGGATCTCAGACAATCTTCCGCATTTAGCCACCGTAGCCGATGAGATTAGTTTTTTAAAAGCAGTACAAACCGATCAATTCAATCATGGACCTGCACAATTGTTGATGCATACAGGTTCGCCTCGCTTAGGCCGCCCCAGTATTGGCTCTTGGGTCACTTATGGATTAGGCAGCGAAAACAATAACCTGCCTGGTTTTGTCGTACTTACCTCAGGTGGCAACAATCCTGATGCAGGAAAAAGTGTTTGGGGCAATGGATTTTTACCTTCGGTGTACCAAGGTGTACAATGCCGCAACGAAGGTGATCCGGTTTTATTTTTAAAAGATCCAGCAGGCATGGATAGAGATGTACGCAAGGCATCCATTGATGCCATCAACGAAGCCAATCAATTGACCTATAATGAATTTCAAGATCCAGAGATTATTGCAAGAATGGCCCAGTATGAAATGGCTTTTAAAATGCAAATCTCTGTTCCTGATGTAATGAACATCAATGACGAACCTGAATACATTCAAGAAATGTATGGTACTACCCCAGGCAAGGCAAGCTTTGCCAACAATGTTTTATTGGCACGTAAACTAGTAGAAAAGGGCGTGCGCTTTGTTCAATTGTTTGATTGGGGTTGGGACAGTCATGGCACCGATGGTAGCACGGCTATTGACATTGGATTTATCAATAAATGTAGAAATATAGACAAGCCCATCACTGCCTTATTATTGGATTTAAAACAAAGAGGATTATTAGACGAAACCTTAGTTGTATGGGGTGGAGAATTTGGAAGAACCCCCATGCAAGAAAATAGAGATGGAAAAACCATGCCTTTCAAAGGAAGAGACCATCATACAGAAGCCTTTACTACATGGATGGCAGGTGGTGGCATTAAACAAGGCAGTAGTTTTGGAGAAACAGATGAGATTGGCTACAGTGCCATCAGCGGTAAGGTAACAGCTTATGATATGCAAGCTACCATTTTAAATCAATTGGGTTTTGATCATGAAAAGTTAACCTATGCTTCTCAGGGAAGACAATTTAGATTGACGGATGTGCATGGCAGGGTCATCAACGAAATCATTGCTTAAACAATTCAATTTTTGTGAAAATAGATAGAAGAAAATTTTTAACCAACACTACTGGAATAGCTGCGTTAAGCTTTAGTCCTTTAGCCTTACTTAAAGCAAATCCGACCAAGATGTCAAAGAATAATTTTAAACCTATTGTACTAGCCACCAATTGGGGCTATGAAGGAAGCGTAGAAGATTTCTGTGCCAAAGCAAAAAAAGCAGGCTACGACGGCATTGAAATGTGGTGGCCTATGGAAAACAAAGACCAAGAAGAATTATTTAATGCATTAAAAAAACATGATTTATCTATTGGCTTTTTAATTGGTGTTGGAGAGGTAGACCCAAGGAAACATATTACTGCATTTAAACAAATGTTAAGCAGTCTTCTACAAAACATGAAACAAAAACCTTTGTATGTCAATTGTCATTCGGGGAAGGATTATTTCCCTTTTGAAATAAACAATGAAATCATTGCCTATACTTTGGAGCAAGCTAAAAATTCCGGTATTCCTATTCTGCACGAAACACATCGATCAAGAATGCTTTATTCAGCTCCCAATGCGAATACATTCATGGAAAAAAATCCTGCATTAAGAATCACGCTAGATATTTCACATTGGTGCAATGTACATGAATCTTTATTGCATGATCAAGCGCAAACTGTTCAATTGGCCTTGTCTAGAACCGATCACATTCATGCGCGCGTTGGTCATGCAGAAGGGCCACAAGTGAATGACCCGCGTGCCCCCGAATGGTCAGCAGAAGTCCAAAAGCATTTGGAATGGTGGGATGCAGTGGTACAAATGAAAATTAAAAATGGCGCCTCCTCCCTTACTTTCTTAACTGAGTTTGGTCCCCCCAATTATATGCCAACGATGCCCTATACGCAACAACCATTGGCCAATCAATGGGAGATCAATGTTTACATGATGCAGCTATTAAGAAAACGATATCAACAAAGTTAATTTCACTTATTAAATAAATTTCATTGGACAGCATCATTAATTTTATTGGGCATTTTCATCCGCTACTGGTTCATTTACCCATTGGCATATTGTTGTTTGCCATTTTAATACACTGGTTGGCTCAAAAAGAAAAATATGTTTTGTTTAAAAACATTGTTCCCTTTAGTTATTTAATTGGGGCTGGCTCCGCTATAGTCACCTGCATTAGTGGATTGGCCTTATCAACAAATGTTGAATATGATACCCAGACATTATTTTACCATCAATGGTTAGGTATCTTTCTAGCACTTGTATCCTTACTTGGCGTCTATTTCACAAAAAAGAATAAAGCAAGAGAATTAAAATGGGCGGCTATTACGCTATTGGTTTTGATTTTCCTTACAGGTCATTTTGGAGGCACCCTTACCCATGGTGCTGATTATTTAACCAAGGGATTGAAATCAAAAAAGGCCACTAAAGCAAGGCCTAATTTTTCAAACGTACAAGAAGCCATCTTATTCGAGGACATCATTCAACCCATATTAGAAGAAAAATGTTATGGCTGTCATTCAGACATCAAACAAAAAGGAAAATTAAGATTAGACAGTAAAGAATGGATTTTGAAAGGAGGAGAAGACGGATTAGTATTTCACCAAGGTAGCGCGCTGAATAGTCCCTTGTATAAAAAAATAATTTTAGATCCACTAGATGAAAAGCATATGCCGCCCAAGGGCAAGCCGCAAATAACAGAAAAAGAAAGAGTATTGATAGAGTGGTGGATTAACAGTGGTGGCTATTTTGATAAAAAAGTAAAAGACTTGGCCCAACCAGGCAATATTCAAATGGTCTTAGCCAATTTTGAAAAAAATTCGCCAAAAGCTTTGAACAATGATGTGCCAACCAATGAAATTAAACTCGCCAATCAAGCCAGTCTCAACAATTTAACCAAAATGGGGGTAACCATTTTACAAGTAGCCAAGAACTCCAATTATTTAACGGCTAATTTTATTAATGTGGTAAAAACCAATGATACCATTGACAATCTGATTAAAACAGTCAGCCCCAATATTGTATGGTTAAAAATGCCTGGCATTATGTTTTCCAATTCATTGGCTAATGCCATTAGTTATTGCGATTCATTGACAAAATTAAGTATTGAACATTCTACTATTACAGACAATCAACTATCGAACTTTCAAAATTTAAAAAGATTACATTATTTGAATTTAGTGGGAACAAAAATTAGTTTAAAGGGTTTGTTGCAATTAAAATCATTGGTTAATATAAATGAATTGTACCTTGGTCAAACAAGTATCACCAATAAAGATGCTGCATTAATTCAAAAAACATTTCCAAAAGCAAAAATTATTTTTGGTAATTACCATACCGAAAATATTGCTTCAGATACCATTGTTTTAAAAGTAGCTTCAAAAAAATAAACAGAAATGAAAAAAATTAGTAAAGCAGTAGCTTCTATTGCTGTAGCCTTTGTATTGTTAGTAGTGGTTGGCTTGACCGTATTTGGACAAAAAGACATTCCCGTAGAAAAGCTTAAATTAAAATACGCCACCGGGGCTTCCTCCTTTATGCCATTGATGGGCATGCAGGTACATTATAGATCAGAAGGCAATCCAACAGATAGCTTACCCTTGGTATTGATCCATGGCACTTCTGCTTCGCTGCATACTTGGGATTCCTTAGTTAAAATACTGGTCACTACAACCCATAAAAGAATTATCCGAATGGATTTGCCTGCCTTTGGCCTTACCGGACCCAATCCCGAAAATAAATACCCTAGCGCTTACTATACTTTATTTATTGATTCTTTCTTACAAGCCTTACACATCAACAAATGTATTTTAGGTGGCAACTCATTGGGAGGAGCCATCACCTGGCAGTATGCAGTAGCGCATCCCGATAAAGTAAGCCAACTTATTTTAATCGATGCAGCCGGCTATCCCATAAAAAATGAAAAAGGAAGTTTGGGTTTTAAAATAGCCAGTATGCCCATTATTAATAATTTATTATTGGTGGTTACGCCTAAGTCTTTAGTTAAAAAAAGTTTAGAAAATGTTTTTTATGATCCCTCCTTCATTACCGATGCTACGATCAATAGATATCATGAAATGTTATTAAGGACTGGCAATAGACGTGCTGCTTTAGCTTTGTTTCAAAATAGAGTAGCACAAGATGCCACTGCAATCAAAACCATAACTGCACCCACCCTAATCATATGGGGAGATCAAGATCAATTAATTTCGGTAGCCAATGCTTATTTATTTCAAAAAGACCTAAAAAACAATTCCATGGTCATTCTAAAAAATGTAGGACATATTCCAATGGAAGAAAGTCCCAAAATGTTAGCAGATGCCATTCAAAATTTTATCTACCATTAGATTATAAACAAAAAATAACCCTTGCAATCAATAGGCAAGGGTTATTTATACTTTTAAAAAGTAGTTATACAATTAAGCAGTTGCTGCTTTTTTATTTTTCATGTAAACATTCAATCCTAAGAATGCTACAATTAAGATAATGGGAATCAATAAAGTGGCATTGATTACTTCAGGTCCAGCTAATTTTTTTGCTTCATTGGTTACATTGGCTAAATCTGCCTCTGAAGTACCTGCAGGAATTTTAGCATTCACCAATTTATCATAAAAACCACTCATAAATATCATATAAACTGAAACAGCAAACATGCCTGCTCCGCCCATTAAATTGATACCTACAGCACCTGTTTTGGGTAAGTTTTCTGATACAAAACCCAACATGGTAGGCCAGAAATAACAAACGCCAATACCAAATATAATGGCTCCTAAAAACAACATATTACCTGTAGTATGTCCTAATAAATACAAGCCCGCTGCTGCAAGAATGGCAGAAATTAACAATACCCCCTGAGGAGAGAATCGATGTACCACTGGACCGGCAAAAGCACGGCCAATCACCATGATCCCTGTTTCAATCGTTAATAATAAAATAGCGTTGTCGCTCACATTCTTAAGTAGCACATCAATCCATTGTCCAGTAAACAATTCAGTAATGGCTGTTCCGAACATACAGATAATCATGAAAATAAACAATGGATTCAATAAGCTCTTGTACATTTCAGAAGCAGAAATACCACTAGAAACACGTTCTGTTTCTGGGAAATCTAATTTAGAAAAATAATAACCATACAAAGCAGTTGGAATTAACATCACCCCTACTTGCATGCCAGTACCTAAACCAATTTTGTTAAATAAGAAAACAATTAAGGTCCCAATCACAATTCCTCCAGGAAACCATAAATGGAAATGGTTCAACTTGGTCGTTTTATTTTGTGGAAATAAAGAAGTAACCAAAGGATTACAAGAAGCCTCCACAGTACCATTGGCAATACCAATTAATAAAGTAGATAAAAATAAGCTCCAATAACCTGTGGCATAAATAGTTAGCACAATACCTGCTAAATGAAAGAGAAAAGCAAGCACCAATAATCTTTTCATTCCAATAATGTCCACAATGGTTCCTCCTACAAGTATTGCTAATGGGAAGCCCCAGAAAGCAGTAGCTGCAATAGTTCCTAATTGTGCATTAGTTAAATGAAAATCAATGCCTTGTTGGCTAAGCACACCTGCCCTTATACCAAAGGAAAGGGAGGTAACTAATAGGGCTAAACAGCTAGCCACAAATAGTTTGTTGGTCTGAATGTTTTTTGACATAATCGTTGGTTTTTTAGTTTGGTCTTAAAAGCAAAATTGAATATAAAAAAATTTATTGAAAAATCCTAAAATTCAACCATTAAGTATACCCTTTAGCCTTGCAAAAAAGACATAAATTACTGTATCTAGGATAGATAGATGTTTAAAAATTAAATAAAGTATAAAAGAAATTTTATCCTTGAATCCATTTAGCAATGCCAAAAGCAGCACTGGCAGCTAAAGCTCCAGTCATCATTACTTTTACACCACCCCACCAAGGATTCACCCCAGTCATCTTGCTTTTAAAAAATCCAAATATAAATAAGCAAACTAATGTAATGAGGGCAGAAAGCTTAAGGCCCTCTATAGCATCAGTTACAAAGAAATAAGGACTCAATGGAATCAAGCCTCCAACAATATAACTAAGGCCAATATTAAAGGCGCTTTTTCTTGCTCTTTTTGGATCAGGTTCGGTCAACCCAAGTTCATGTTTCATCATAAAATCTACCCAGCGCTTATCATCTTTAATGATTTCTTGGGTAGCTTCTTCGGCTGTGTTGGCAGTTAAGCCCCATGCTAAAAAAACCTTACGCACTTCTTCTATTTCTACGTCGCGTTTATGTACTAATTCCCAGTATTCATTTTTTAATTCACTAGCATAATGATCTTGCTCTGTCTTGCCCGCCAAAAAACCACCCAAACCCATGGCAATGGAACCGGCAGCAATTTCGGCAATCCCCGCAATCCAAATTAAGTTCACATTACCTTGTACTGCACCACTTAAACCCGCAGCCAAGGCAAAGGGAACGGTCAATCCATCACTCATCCCAATAACAATATCGGTCAATAAATCACTGCTTTGTAAATGTTCTTCAAGATGTAAGTGGGTCTCATTCATGTGCGTGATTTTAAATAAGTGGATTCTACCAAATTTAAGCAAAAAAGAATAAATTTAGCTAAGGAAATTCATTTATAAATAGCGCAATGAGTAAGCTCATTTTTCTATTTTTTACTTTAACAACATAACATGAAACCAGTAGAAAAAAACAGTAGACGTCGGTTTTTAAAAAATACAGCAGCCGTAGTTGCTGGATTTTCAATTGTACCTAGACAGGTCTTGGGTCGTGGATTTCTAGCGCCAAGTGACCAATTAACCAAGGGCATCATCGGCTTGGGTGGCATGGGTAGAGGACATGTACCTTATGCAGGAACAAGAGTCGTTGCTATTTGTGATGTAGATAAAAATCATTTGCAAAGCGCTGCAGAACTAGTGGGTGGAAAAATAAAAACTTTTCATGACCATAGAGAATTGATTGCACTACCCGAAGTGGACATTGTGCATATTGCCACTCCTCCTCATTGGCATGGCATCATGGCCATTGAAGCTGCTAAAGCAGGTAAAGACATTTGGTGTGAGAAACCAATGACCAGAACCATTGGCGAAGGAAAGCGAGTGTTAGAAGCCGTTCAGCAGTACAAGCGAATGTTTCGTTTAAATACTTGGTTCCGATTTGAAGATAATTTTTATGGAATGAATACCACGGTCAAGCCTATTAAAAAATTAGTCGAGTCTGGTTTGTTGGGTTGGCCATTAACGGTCACTGTAAGTAAGACTACTGGTTTTGATTGGAAATTTTATTGGGTGGGAAAAACAAAATTGGAAGAACAGCCTATTCCTGAAGAATTGGATTATGATAGATGGTTGGGTCCAGCCCCTTATAAGCCTTACAATGCACACCGCGTTCACCAAACCTTCAGAGGTTATTGGGACTATGATGGTGGCGGCTTAGGTGACATGGGACAACATTATATAGATCCCATACAATATTTTTTAGGTAAGGATGAAACCAGTCCTATGATGGTAGAGGTAGATGCAGAGCAACAACATCCTGATGCCTGTGGTACTTTTAGAAAATTAACTTTCACTTATGAGGATGGTTGTAAAATTATTTTAGATGGAGAAGCAACGGATCCTACTGCTGCCTACATCGAAGGGCCTAAAGGAAAATTGTTTAAAGGTTTCAAATCGGACATTCCTAATTTAAATGAAAAGTTAGCCATGATGCCTGATCCCAAGCCTCAAGAAACTGATTTTTTAAACTCAGTAAAATACAGAACTCCTTTTGCATTGAATGAGTCGAATGGATTTAGATCTTGCACCATCATCAATATGGGAAAAATAGCTTTGCAATTGGGCAGGACCTTGAAATTTGATCCTGTGCGCCAAGAATTTATCAATGATGAAGAAGCCAATAGATTAATCCATCCAGCCATGCGTAGTCCTTGGAATATTTAAATGAAATAAAAACAGAAAAATGAAAATAATTTTCTCTTATATAGCAATGCTATTATTAAGCCTGACACAGGTTCAGGCACAAAAAGAACCCATCTATAAAACCATTGAGGTATTTCCCTATCAACACATTGCAGAAATAAATAGTGCTATTGCCACCATGAAAACTTGGCAAAAAAATGAATGGAAACAATTGGTGGATTTATTAAATGACGATTCCTTAAAATTAAAATCTAGCTATGCCTTGAATGCATTGGTGCATGAGGCTTCTTTAAACAATGAATTAAAAAAACAAACGGCAGGTTTAATTGCCTCTGTTTATTCGGCAGCCCAAACATTTTATGCCAAAGAATTTTTAATTAAACAGCTTGCCTTGTTGGGCGATGATGCCTCTATTAAATTGTTAACGAAATTATTAAAAGATGAAACCTTTGGCGGCAATGCAGCAAGAGCCTTGGCCAGCAATCATTCAGCAGCGTCTAAGGAAGCATTAAATAATGCTTTGGCTACTGCGAAAGGCGAACAAAAAAAACATATTCAAGCAGCTATTGACAACTTAAATTTTCTGCTTCCTGAAATTAAAATTACGGTGCCAGAAAAAATAAATACAGTCACTCATGCGCAACAAATTTTATTGCTGCAAGATAAAATGGAAAAGGCCAGCAGTCCATTTCAAAAAAGAAGTTTATTGGCTGAGGCTGGACAGATCCCTGGATTTAGCAGCTTTGTATTTGTAAGCAAGTCTTTAAACGATGAAGCGGTTAACAAAGAAGCAGCCAGAATTTTAATCAAGCTAGCATTAGCAGATAAAAATATCAGAGGGGAAGAAATAAGAGCAAACCTTGAAAAAGCCATCACCTTAATTCATGGGGAAGACAGTGCAGTCTTAGTGGCAACTACCCAAGCATATTTAAAAACATTACCTTATGATTATGGCTTTGAAAATTTATTCAATGGTCAAGACCTTAGTCATTGGAAAGCCTTGGTAGCCAACCCCATTGCCAGGGCTAAAATGACTGATTCTGCTTTACTTGAAGCAGAAAAAATAGCCAACGAAAAAACAAAAGGAGATTGGATAGCCAAAGATGGTTTATTAATTTTCACTGGACATGGTGATAATTTAGCTACAAAGAAAAAATATGGCGATTTTGAAATGTATGTAGATTGGAAAATTACAGAGAAAGGAGATGCGGGTATTTATTTAAGAGGTACGCCGCAGGTTCAAATTTGGGACACTAGCCGACGTGAAGTAGGTGCACAAGTGGGCTCTGGTGGTTTATACAACAATCAAAAACATGTGAGCAAACCCTTAGTAGTGGCAGATAATAAAATAGGAGCGTGGAATACTTTTCACATTATTATGAAAGGCGAAAAAGTAACCGTGTATTTAAATGGCATTTTAGTAACAGACAATATTGTACTTGAAAATTATTGGGACCACAACCTACCTATTTTCGCCAAAGAGCAAATTGAATTGCAAGCCCATGGTACTTATGTAGCCTACCGAAATATTTATATAAAAGAATTGCCTGATGAAACACCAACTGTACTAAGCGCCGAAGAACAAAAAGAAGGTTTTGTTTCTTTATTTGATGGCACCAATATTAACCAGTGGATGGGCAATACTGCAGGCTATTTGATTAAGGATGGTAGTTTAATGGTGAGCCCCGAAGATGGCACTGTGGGTAATTTATATACCAAGGAGGAATATGATAATTTTATTTATCGTTTTGAATTTCAACTAACACCTGCTTCCAACAATGGCATTGGTGTACACGCCCCCTTAGAAGGAGATGCCGCATATTTGGGTATGGAAATTCAAGTATTAGATAGTGAACACCCTTCGTATGGATACATACAACCCTATCAAGCCCATGGCTCTGTTTATGGTGTAATACCTGCCAAAAGAGGCTATTTAAAACCTACAGGTGAGTGGAATCAGGAAGAAATTATGGTGAATGGAACAAAGATTAAAGTCACCTTAAATGGAACCGTCATTGTAGATGGGGATTATGCTGCCGCTTCAGCCAATGGCACATTAGACCACAAAGAACATCCAGGACTAAAAAGAACTACTGGTCATTTAGGTTTCTTAGGACATGGAGATGTGGTTAGATTTAAAAACATGCGTGTGAAAAAAATAATAACAGAAGTAAAATCAAAAAAGAAAAAGCAGCATGCTTAATTAGTGCATTCTTAAAATAGCTATAAAAAAAATCCCTCCCGATTGTTCGGGAGGGATTTTTATATCAAGTAATTGGTACTAGTTAAATAAGTATCTAACACCAATTTGTAATTGCCAACGAGAAGCCAAACTTGGATCTGCTTTGTAAGCACTTGTGTAAGGCACTTTGTTTGCACCATCTAAATAAGGGAAAGAGTAGACAGGTGTTTTACCATCAGCATCAATCTTAACAAAAGTTAAAGGAGCAGTAGTAGTAGGTATATAATAAGTACCCCATGCTTTGTTCAACAAATTGGTTAAGTTGTAAATATCTGCAGTTAAGCGAATGGTATGTTTTGTTTTACCTGTATTGAAAATAAGGTCTTGTGTAAAGTTAAAATCAACTTTATGGGTCCAAGGCAATACATAAGCATTTCTTTCTGCGAAACCATTGGTATGCTTAGACAAATAAGGATTTTGTGCTATAAAATTATCCAATTGCTTCCATAATTCAGTTTGAGATCTTGTATCTGCAACACCAGCTACAGCTGAAGCATTGGTCAATTTAATTTGAGATGGATTGTCTGGGATGAACATCAAATCATTGTAAGTAATACCATCACCATTCACGTCACCATTCACATAATAAGAAGTAGCATAGTTAGGTGCGCCTTCATATACAAAACCGAAAGAGGTTAAAGTATTAGAAAATAATTCAGTTTTGTAAATCAAACTAGCAATTATTCTGTGTGGTAAATAGTTGTTAGAATACCCAACAGTAAAGTTGTTTGGATTGTCTGAAACTGTTTTAGATCCCCACATAGTTGCTGCAGTTGAACCACTCACAGATGCATCGTAAGCTACTTGTCTTGTGTAAGCAGCAGTGGCAATAAAGTTTTTAGATATCTTTTGAATTTGTAAGGTTCCAGTAGCTGCATAACCCTTGCTAGAATTGGTCATGTAAATAGCATTACCAATTGAAGGATTGCCTGCACTTGCAACGGTAGTTCCACCCATTTGAGTTCCACCATAAGGGAATGAAGTAGTATAAGGGAATCTGTAACGACCATCGCTTAATTTGATCAAGCCTTTAGAAGGAAGTGCAATGTTTTGGAAAACAGAAGCATCGATTTGTTTGGTATAAGTTCCTTCTGCAGTTACGGTCCAACCATTGCCTAATTTTTTATCCGCAGCTAAAGTTGCTTTAAAAACTTGTGGGAATTTATAGTTAGGATCGGTCACGTTGATAGAATAAGATTTACTTAAACCAGCAGTTGCTTGAGGACGGTAAGCATTCACATCAGGATTGAAAATATTGGTATTGGTATTAGCGAAAGATCCAAACAAGGCCATACCTGAGTTAGAAGCTTGGTTAGAAATCCATACAAAAGGAGGAGCCCCTTGGAACAATCCAAGACCACCTCTGATTTGCAAGGTTTGATCGCCATTTACATCATAGTTAAAACCAACTCTTGGTGAAATTTGCACCGCTGAATTAGGTTGAGAACCAGTATTTGCATGTGTTTTGTTGTAGAAATAATTTAAAGTATCCACTACTGGATTGTACAAGAAAGTATTGTAGAATTTAGTATAATCTAATCTTGCGCCATAAGTAATGGTTAATTTATCTGTGGCTCTGTATTTATCTTGAAGAAAAAATCCAGCTTCAAAATCTTTAGGGCCTACTAATGGGAAACCACCAGCTCCTAAAGTATAAGATAAGTTGTACTTGTAAGCAGGTTTAGTACCCGCAGCTGAAGCATAGAAATCGGCCAAGTTATTAAATTGGTAAACCCCTTCGTAGTTAGGAGAGAAACCATTTAAGTATTTTTTGTAAGAAGTTTGTGTACCCATGGTGATTTCATGGTCACCTGCATAAATAGACAATACATCATTGAATTGGAAAACATCTGTATTTAATTTATTGCCATAGGTATACAATTCATAACCAAAAGAGGTAAAACCTTTTCCGTTACCATCTAAGATATCCACCATTGGAAATTCTGCGCCAGACAATGCATTTCTGTAATCTCTTAATGCAGTATATCCTATTTGTAATTTATTGTTCATTTTGTTAGAGAACTTAGTATTCAACTCAGCAATAAATACATTGGCATTGTTGTTGATTTCGTAACCTGCACCAAAGAAAGGAAGTGCAGTACCACTTGCTTGTCTTGGACTTAATGAACCACTATTAGATGGAGGAATTTGGTTTGAAGATTGTAAATAGCTATACTTTAAACTAAAAGTATTGTTTACATCAATATTCCAATCAATCTTCGCAGTTAATCTTTTTGATTTTGCTGCATAAGAATAACCTTGGTAAGCCCCTGGATCATAATTGTATTTTGATTTCAAGAAAGCAGCCAAAGCATCTAAATCCGCAGCTTTAGCAGCAGATACAGTGATACCATCCGCAGGGCTAGATGGTGTAGAAGCAGTCCATAAAGTACCTGGAGCTGATCTTTCTTCTTGCTCTCCATTAATAAAGAAGAACAATTTATTTTTGATTAAAGCACCACCCACAGTGAAGCCTTTTAAATCATAATTGAAATCTTGTTTTGGTACGGTAATTCTACCAGGCAAAGCACCCACTTCATATCCTTGCAAATCTTTGCTTTTGTAGTATTGATACACAGAACCAAAATCTTTGTTGGCACCACTGCGAGAAACAGTGTTTACATTACCACCAACAAATCCACCTTGACGTACATCAAATGGGGAAGTGTTGACTTGAATTTGCTCAATCGCATCTAAAGAAACTGCTTGTGCACCAGTTTGACCTCCAATGTCTCCTGCTAAACCAAAAGAGTTATTGAAGTTCGCACCATCAACAGTAATATTGTTTAATTGAGAACTCATACCACCAAAAGACATACCATTGTAAGTAGGTGTTAATTTGATGATGTCTTTGTAAGAACGAGAAATAGTAGGCATGCTTGTAATTTGCGTTCTACTAAAAGTTTCTTGAGAACCAGTTCTTGCGTTGTTGAAAATTTTATCTTGTTTGCCAGAAGTTACGACTACTTCTTTCAAAGTATTAGTTGCTTCTGCTAATTGGAAATTAGCTTTATAGGCTTGACCTAATAATAAAGTAATATCGTCTTGTTGGTCATTTTTAAAACCAACATAGGAAATTTGAACAAGGTAGGGACCACCAATTTTCAAGTTGGTTAAATTGTATCTACCATCAGCACGTGAGGTAGTCACATATTTTGTTCCAGTTGGTTGGTGTGTTGCTGTAACAGTAACTCCAGCTAATCCTACAGAAGCATTGGTAATGGTTCCTTGAATTTCCGCAGTAGTTTCTTGTGCGTTCAACTTAATCATAGAGATGAAGAGGACGAATAGTACAGAAACAGATTGTTTTAAAAATCTTTTCATTGTGTTATTTATTATTGTTTTGGGAATATTCCGCAAAGTTATACTAAAACTTGTCAAATAAATTCACAAAGCATTAACAAATACTCATTAGTTAATATTGGGTTAACATTGGCCCGTTTCGAGTAAACATAATTGATTAAAAATTATGTAACTTATTGATTTTGAATTGCTTAATTCAAATACTTTGTCATCTATTTGACTCACTGGCAAAATTCGTTTGGTGGAACTGCTGATAAAGACTTCTTTGGCCAATTTTAGCTCCTCTAGGGGGATGTTTCGGCACTCAAATTCTAGGCCCAAATTCACTGCTATTTGGAGGATGTTTTTTCGGGTAATGCCCTTCAACATATGATTTTCTGGGGTCACTAACTTGTTTTGGGGGCTGACCATAAAAATATTGGACCTTGGACATTCACTTACCGAAACCTCCTGGTAGTACAAAATATCGTGGGCCCCCTTAGTTTTCATCCAGGGTTGAAGCCATATAGCCATCAAATAATCGGTGGTTTTTACCTCAGATAGCTGCCTTTGATACGGATAACTGGCCAAATGAATGCCTTTTTCAGAAAATTGAAGGATGGGTGGAGCAAGGGCTTGTTCTATAATAATTAAGTGGGGCTGGGAAATGGTATAGCCGTCTGGTGCATCTCCGCCAGCCATGAGTAAACGAATGCCCGAATATTCGAATTTATTTTTTTCAATAAGCGTGGCGACTATTTTTTTAATTTCTTCCCTTGATTCTTTGATGGGTAAGTGCATGATGGAGGCCGAATTAAAAAAACGATCTAAATGATCATCTATGAATAAGGGCTTCCCATGAGCCACTCTTAAAAAATCAAAAATGCCATAACCTCTTTGCACCAATAAATCGGATACAGGTACACCCGCATTTTCAAGTGGCTTAATTTGATGATTGGCGTAACAATAAATTGTATTCAATTAAAAATGTTTTACAGCTTAGTCAAATGTAAGAAATTAAACTACTGAGAAGCGTTACAAAATCGTAAATTTAGGTAATACTATTTTTTGAATCATTTTTTTGACCATATCCAGATGTCGGGGGAACTTGAACAGCCTTCTAAAAAAAAGCCCATCTTCCCTATTCAAAAAGATTTACGTGCCTACTTGGTTCGTTATGGAAGAGAAGTTAAACTACCAGTAAGTTATCAGGACTTGCAGCGCTATACTTATTCTATTCCTTTAAAAGATAAAAAAGGCAATCCAAGTAGTTGGGAAAAATTGTCTTTTGATATGAAAGAATGGGAATATTTAAGAGAAGGCTTGGTGAAAATTTATGCGATTTTAAAAACAGAAGGTGACACCACTATCATCAATCATTTGGATGTAGCAAGAATTGATTTTTGTTATTTTGGAAACAGTCAACCCTTTAGAATTAGAATTGTAAATAAATTTAATGACAATTATGATCACTACTACATTAAGCAAGCAGATGCAAGCAGGGTGTATGGTTTAGAATTAGAACACCTACTTTCTCCCAATAGAATTACTTATTTTACCCATCAAACCACCTTGGTTGAAGAACATATACCTGGCATTCCTGGAGATATTTTTATAGCTGATCATTTGAACAATTCCAACACCAATTTAATCAGACTCGCCAAAGAATTTGTAAAATTTAATGAGCGATGTTTTGTTCAATTGCTTGGTGACATGCGTTCTTACAACTATGTAGTTAATATCATTCCAGACATTGAGGATTTTCAATATCGGATTCGTGCCATTGATTTTGATCAACAATCTTATGAAGGAAGAAAAAATTTATACCTGCCTCAATTTTTTAAAGAAAACAAAGCCTTTGTAGATATCGTAACTGCTCATTTGGATAAAGAATCTATTGCACAATACCAAGCTGAAGAAAGAACCATGATGACCTTTAGATTGGCATCCGCTAGGTATAGGATGAATGATTTATTTGACATCATGTGCACAGACCATATTTCAACACCAGAAAAAATTGCTACACTAAAAACTAGTCTCACCCAACACTTCAAAGAAGCATCTACCTACCATAAAGCAAAAACCATGGGACAATTAGTGAAGCGGCATTTAAAACAAACCCTTCAAAAAAACCTCTTGCTCATTCCAAAATCTTTTGCAAGAAATAACGATTAGCAAAAAAGAGCAAAGTCATTTATTGAGCCTAAGGACTATGATGTAAATCATATTTTTAATTTTTCATAAATCCTATTTTTCGTTTTGAAAATAAAATTGTTTTATCCTTTCAATCGAAAATTATGTCTTCTACTGCGTTTAAATCAGGTGCTCAATTGTCTAATCAAACCAAAACTATTTGGCGAATGGTTCAATTTTTGGTTTGGTTGATAGGAGCGGTCATGTTAACCTGTTTATTGTTTTTCCCGGCCATTGGTATTTTACTTTTTTGGAATATTTTAATTCCTATAGCCCCTTTTATATTTGTTGTAGCATTAGGCATCTGGAGAAATGTTTGTCCATTGGCCACGACTAATTTATTGCCAAGACATTTGGGTTTGTCAAAAAGAAAAAAATTAACTGCTAAGCAAATTGGCATTTTAAATGTGATCGCCACTTTTGCTTTATTCATTATTGTGCCTTTGAGGCATGCTGTATTTAACAGAAGTGGATTAGCCACAGGAATTTTAATTATAAGCATGGCCGTCATTGGGGTGACCTTAGGATTTTTTTACGAATGGAAAAGCGCTTGGTGTTCTGGTTTGTGTCCCGTACATCCAGTTGAAAAATTATATGGGGGTAATGTATTTATGTCCATGCCCAATGCCAATTGTGAAAATTGTATGAACTGTGTCATTCCTTGTCCCGATTCAACGCCCAATGTAAATCCATTAAGTTCACATAAAACCGAATACAATGTACTAAGTGGTTTGATGATTATTGGCGGCTTACCGGGTTTTATTTGGGGTTGGTTTCATGTGCCCGACGAAAACAATTTAACTAACCTTGAAAATTTATTTAGTGTTTATTATATCCCAATAGTAGGCTTGGCCATTACTGCTATTATTTATTATAATTTAGATAGATTGGTTAAGGTTCAACACAAACGAAAACTCATCAGCCTATTTGCTGCGGCTGGCGTTTCCTGTTATTATTGGTATCGATTGCCGTCCTTGGTTGGATATGGCAAATTTCCTGATGATGGTTTATTAATTGATTTAAGCCATAGCCTTCCAGTATGGACAGTAGCCGTCATGAGGATAATTACCACTAGTTTCTTTTTTTATTGGTTGGTCATCAGAAAACCCAATAATCAACCCTGGGTGATCAGACCGGCATTTGCAAAAAAAACAGTATTGAATTAATTGATAACGATTACTTCTTTTACTATTTTTTATTGATACAATTGATTGAATAGCATCTTATAATTACTATGGGTTTGTCCTCTGAATGTGATTTCAGGACCATACACAAAAAGCTTGCCAGCGCCCACTTTGGCTTCAAAGGCAGCAATACCGTCTTGCAAATAGGCTTGTCCGAATGCCCAGCCACTTCTTAAAGTTTTATCGCTGGCATACCAAGCTAGTGGAACTAGTTCTTTATGTGCAATGGCATCGGGCAATAATTTAAATACAGGGCTCGCATTAAAATATACATCTGCATTTTTATTCATGCCCCAATTGGCTTTGTATTCATTGTCCACTGTTATTTGCATCACACTTCCAGGAATATAAAATTTTTCACCAGGTAAAACTTTTTCTTTGCCATTGACCATTTCTACCAAGGCATTTTTAACAGGCAAATTCAAATGATAGGCCAAATTTGCACTCGATCCAATGGTAATAATTTTTCCGCCTTTTTGTAAAAATTCATTTAAAGCAGGAATGGATTTTTCTGTGTTGATTTTTCCCAACATATAATGGAATTCGGTTGGAATTTCCTCTGTCACTGGCTCTTTGTCTTCATAAGGAGAAGGCGCTTCGGCCTTTAGCGCAGGAATGGCTCCTTCCACAAAAACAATTACATCAAATTGATCCCTTAAACCACCCGCATCAATTTGTTTTGGATAAATTATTTTAAAAGGGAAATGGTAGTTTTCAAAAATCCATCTTACCCAACCAGAAGAAATAGATCCACCATATTTATCCCATAAAGCAATTCTTTGTGCATTTACTTTATCGTTCATGCCTTCTGGCTTTTGATTGACACTGGTAAATCTAATACCTTGCGCTTCACTTAATTTTTCAATTTGTGCATCTATATTTTTATTACTCGCCACATAATATTGATCCTTATTTTTAAAAACCTCCACACCAGCGCTTAAAAATTCATTCACTGCTATATAGGCTGCGTTTTCATTGGTCGGAAAAGTATAGCCCACCCATTCTTTTGTTGGTTTGTTAATACGCCCTATTGGTTTTTGTATTTGGCCATAAGGAATGGTTTCAAATGGTCCGTTGAAATCTTCTAAGATTCTATCAAAATCAATGCCCATAGTAAAAGCAGGCGTCCATCCTGCTGCATCATAAGGTCTTACTGGAGGACCCCCTGGATACAAGAAATCATTGGGATGATCCTGTGGTTCAAACATATCCAATACATGAGGTCTAAAAGCTTGGTTGGTTTTAACAATATAAGATCCTACTGGATAATTTTTTCCATTCACGGTAAATGAAGCAGTTGCTTTTTCAATCTTAATGCCACTTTGAATTAAAATATTGATAAAGGCAATGGCCGTTGTAGATTGTGTAATTGGAAGGATATAGCCTCTTGGATCTCTGAAACTTGGGTTTTTATATACTTTATCATAATAGACTTGAGGGATGGTATCTGATTTACCTTCTTTTTTATCTGCTTTAAATAATTCTGTAATTAAGTCTGATTTTTTTGGCGATAGTGTCCAACTGTCTTTGCTTCCTGCTTCAATACTATGTCTACCCATGGTATAAATATTCATCAATAATTCATCTTTGTATCTAGCCGCATAATCTAATACAGCATAGTTTAATGAAATGGAATAATCAATCGAATTTTTAAAATACCATTTTCTAGGCGTTATGGGGAAAGGGTTTGCACTGTTTGGTATTAATCTTTGAGGTACGAGTGGAATAGTGGAAGGTGTAGGACTTCCAATAATTTCTGTCAATAGTCCAATGATATTGTGGTAATAAGCGGTGGTTCTTAAACCTCCGTTCCACCAAGTAGAATACACCGAACCCCCTTTCATCGTATACCCAGGCTTTCCTTCTGCATTCAAACGACTACTCATCGCTGCCCCCAATGCATCAATGCCTGTAACTAGTAAAGGATCATAGACATAATTAAAGGGATCGCGGTAGGGAGGGCCAGCCACTACCGAACCTGGAGGACCTGTTTGATGGTGATTGTATAAAACCTGAGGCATCCATTCGATGTATTGTTGACGACTCATATTTTTGGACTCCGCCATATTGGTCATAAAAAAATCACGGTTGTTGTCATGCCCAATATATTTTTCATACAAGCGAGGTAAATTTGAAGTGGCTCTTTTTAAGGTATCGCTATTTCTCATGTACCAATTAGAAACTAATTCTTGACCATCAGGATTAGCATGTACAAATAAAATAATGGTAGATTTTAAAATGCGCTTTGTTTCTTCATCTTCTCTTGTAATGATTTGATAAATAGATTCGATCCATTGATGTATGCCTGTTACTTCGGTGGCATGCAAGCCGCCGTCAATCCATACCACAGCCTTTCCTTCTTTAGACAAGCGGGCTGCTTCTTTTTCGGATAAATTTTCAGCGTGTGCTAATTTTTGTGCAATCGTTTTGTATTTTTCAAGATTCGCTAAATTACTCGGATCAGAAACAATCAGCATGTATTGATTGCGCCCCTCTTCTGTTTGACCTATTACTTGAAGTTTTACTTTTTTAGAGACCGCAGCTATCTTTTTTAAATAAGCTTCTGTTTGCGTAAACGTGGCCAATTGATAGTTGTCTCCAATATTAAACCCAAAATGTGATTTAGGGCTAGGTACTATTTGTGCGGCCACCATTGAATGGATGCTTACAAAAAATACAAGGGCAATAATAATTTTACGCATGGGAATAAGATTAAATAATTTATTTAAAAAAGTCTGTTTTAAAAATCTATACAACAAGGGCTTGTCTATCTATTATAAATTGAATTAGCCTATCCAATTCAATATTGGCTCTTTTACAAGCGTCATCAATATCGGCTCTAGAAACATTGGCAGCAAAGGATTTGTCTTTGATTCTTTTTTTAGCACCTTTTAATTCCATGCCCTTGTAGCCTTCGGGGCGCATTAAAGAATAGGCATGCATTAAACCGGAAAGCTCATCAAAAGCGTACAACATTTTATCCATTTGCGTGATGGGCTCCACACCAAAATGTACTGGACCATGAGATGCAATGGCTCTTATAATTTCTGGATCTATTTGTTTTTCTTCTAAGTACTCGATTATTTTTTTACAATGTTGATCGGGCCATTGATCCCAATCTGCGTCATGCAATAGGCCAGCCATTTCCCAACGCCATTGATCTTGTTCATTTGAATTTTCTATTTCTTTGGCCCAACATTTCATTAAATGAGCCACCTGTTTCATATGTAATTGCAATTTGGGATTCAATACCCAGCTGGTAAATAAATCATTGGCCTCGCTCACTGATAATACCTTGCCTTTATTGGCAGGATCTCCAAATTCAGAACGTCCCAAAATCAATGACATGAGTTACTTGTTTTTTTAAAGTTACTTACTCCTAGGTTTAATTCTGTTTTATTTACTAGTTTTAATTGTTTGCATTTTACCATTCATCAGCACCTTGGCTGTTGCTTGAGTGGATGATTTTATTTTAAGATTGGTTACTTGGCCCGCATTCCAGCTCATCTCAATTTCAAAATTACCTCTGGTTTTAAGTCCTTTGACCGCACCTGAAGGCCAGGCTTTAGGCAATGCAGGTAACAATTCGATGTATTCAGCATTAGACTGGACCAACATTTCAGCCACAGCGGCTGCACCTCCAAAATTTCCATCAATTTGAAAAGGAGGATGTGCGTCTAATAAATTAGGATAAGTCCCCCCCGAATTGGTATAGTTTTCTTTGGTTTCATCTGGAGGTACATATTTTAATAATTCACGATACATTTTATAGGCATGGTCGCCGTCTTTTAACCTTGCCCATAAATTGATTCTCCATCCCTTAGACCAACCGGTGGTTTCGTCTCCTTTAATTTCTAAAGTTTTTTTGGCAGCGGCTGCAATCAATGGTGTTTTATCTACCGTCACATGGTTACCTGGAAACAATCCATACAAATGAGATTGATGACGATGTTTGGGTTCATTGTCTTCCCAATCATAATACCATTCTTGTAAATTTCCTGCCTTGCCTACTTGATAGCCATGTAAATTATTTAAGGCAGTATTTATTTTACCTGCAAACTCATTGTCATTTTTTAAAACTTTTTGTGCAGCAAGTATATCTAAAAATAATTCTCTAATCATCGCCAAATCGGCGGTCCCTCCAAAAAAGGTAGCCCCTACAAAACCACTGGGCATTTTAAAAGAATTTTCTGGAGAAGTAGAGGGCGAAGTAATCAACTGACCACTGCTATCGGGGACCAACCAGGCCAGACAAAATTCTGCCGCACCACGCATTATTGGATAAGCATTTTTTTCTAAAAAATTTTGGTCCTGTGTATATAAATAATGTTCCCACAAATGCGTCGAGGCCCAAGTGCCGCCCATGGCCCAATTGGCCCAAACGGGATCACCATTGCCAAAATTACCTACAGGATTAGACATGGCCCAGATGTCTGAATTATGGTGGGCCACCCAACCTGGCATATTGTAAAATGTTTTAGCAGTTATTTTTCCTGTGGTAGAAAGATTCCCAATAAATTGTAAAAAAGGCAAATGCATTTCAGAAAGATTGGTATTTTCTGCTAACCAATAATTTTCCTCTGCATTAATATTAATGGTATAATTACTTGACCAAGGTGGTTGAATATAAGGATTCCACAAGCCCTGTAAATTAGCGGGGACGCCAGGTGTACGCGAACTTGAAATTAATAAATAACGGCCGTACTGAAAATACAAGGTTTCTAAATAAGGATCTAGTTCTCCTTTGGCATAACGTTTCAAACGTTCATCGGTGGGTAGATTCACTAAATCTTTATCGGACAATTTTAATTCAACACGCTTAAAATAATTTTGATAATCTTTCACGTGTTGTTTTTTAATTTCAGCCCAACCCGTTTGTTTGGCATGATTCATTTGTGTTTCAGCAATGGCTATATTGTTAAGGCCTTTGGTAGCGGGATCTTTATCAAATCCATTAAAACTTGTGGCCATGGAAATATAAATGGTGGCTTCTGTCGCACCAGTTAAACTTAAGGAAGAATCGGTTTTTGTAATTTCACCCGAAGCAGATTGGATTTGTAGATTGGCCGTAAATCGAGTACCTCTTTTACGATCAAACATCACCGCATTGCGCGTTTTTTGAAGATAGCTGGGATCTGCTTTTACTGGGGCTATTCCATTCATTTGGAGGGCATTGCTGGTATTAGAAGTGGTATGTTGCAAGAGAGATTGAAAATAAACGGTAAAGCCAAGTGCCCCTGCTTTTTTACTAGTTAAATGAATGGCAAATATTTTATCTGGATTGGAAACTAAATATTCTCTTTCTATTACATTATTGTTGGAAGTAGTCTTCACTTTTGCAATAGCGTTATCTAGGTCTAATTCTCTGTAATAATCTGTGATGTAAGGATCGTCATTTATTTCTAAAAACAAAGTGCCAAGAGGTGCATAAGATTCTGAGAACTTACCTTGTAATTTTTTGATGAGCTCTCCTGCTTTTTTGTAATTTTTTTCTTGTAATGCTTTTCTTACCGCGGGTAAATTTTTATACGCTTCCGGATTCATATTGGCATTGACTGGTTCACCAGACCATAAGGTAAGGTCATTTAAATATATTTTATCCGAAGCAATGCCACCAAATACTGTAGCTCCTTGATGACCATTGCCTAATACCAATGCCTCTTCAAAATACCTGGCAGGTTGGTCATACCACAGTTTAAGGGGTGCTTGAATAGAGGGCGCAGATACGGAACTACTCGTAGGGCTAGTCGTCTTTTTTTTAATTTGCTTTTTTTGAGCAAACAAGATAAAGGGGCAACAAATTAAAACACAAAACTTTAAAGCTGCTTTCATAAATGGGACTTAAATAAATAAAATTAAATAGGTAATGAAGTTACAAAAACCAAGGTTGGCATCAAAGAATTGTTTAAATTCAGTTACTGAACCATCCAATTGATTACTTAAAAAATAGACAATGAAAAATTATTTTAAAATGACCATGGCCTTGGGTCTTTGCTTATTCTTTTATACACCAAAATCGATGGCACAGGTCATTAAAGAAAAAAGCAGAATTATTGTAATTGGCGCACACCCAGACGATTGTGACAATGAAGCTGGCGGCACTGCAGCCTTATTGGCAAGTATTGGCCATGCCGTAAAATTTGTAGCCGTAACCAATGGTGATGCAGGACACCAAAGCATGAAAGGAAAAGAATTGGCCGCGCGCAGGTATGCCGAAACGCAGGAGGTAGCTAAAAGATTGGGCGTTACTTATGATGTACTAGACAATCATGATGGTGCTTTACTACCCACCTTAGAAGTGAGATTACAAATCATCAAAAAAATTAGAGAATGGAATGCCGATGTCGTAATTGCTCCAAGACCCAATGATTACCATCCTGACCATAGGTATACAGGCGTCTTGGTGCAGGATGCCGCCTATATGGTAGAAGTACCCAATGTGGCACCAGAAGTGCCTGCATTAAGAAAGACACCCGTTTTTTTATACGCCCAAGATCATTTTCAAAGACCCAATCCTTTTAGACCAGATATCGTAGTAGATATTAGTACTACTTATGCAAAAAAGATTTCTGCCTTTGATGCGCATGTCTCTCAATTTTACGAGTGGATGCCTTGGATAGGAAGATATGAAAAAGACGTGCCTGCTGGAAAAGAAGAGCGCTTGCAATGGATGATGAAATTATATGACCGTCCAATGAAAGCCAATATCAGAGCGGCGATGGTGAAATGGTATGGTGCAGCCAAAGCAGCCAAAGCAAAACAGGCAGAAGCCTTTGAAATTTGCGAATATGGTGCACAGCCTAATGAAGCAGAAATAAGAAGCTTGTTTCCGGTACTTAAAAAATAAAATCCACAGAAAATTAATTCAGCATGTCAAAAAAAATAAACTACAGTTGGTGCATCGCTTTGCTGTTTTTTTATGCTAGTAGCTTAACTGCTCAAATAAATAATACGCCTTCATTATTGGTGAAAAAAACAAAAGATTTTGTGCTTAGTGGCCAGGGAGATGCCGCCCATTGGAACAGTACCGAATTTGTAGCCTTGAATAAAAAAGAACCAGGAACTGTCAACTATCATTCAAAGTTTAAAATTTTATATTCTGATTCGGGTATTTATTGTTTGTATGTTTCTGAAGATGCAAAAATTACCTCCACCTTAAAAGAAGATTTTGCAGATTTATACAATGAAGATGTGGTAGAAGCATTTTTTTGGCCGGAGGAGAAATCGGTCATCTATTTTGAGTATGAATTATCACCTACCAATTATGAACTGCCTATTCTAGTGCCCAATTACAAGGGGAAATTTTTAGGCTGGCGTCCATGGCATTATGAAAATGAGCGCAAAACTAGGCATGCCACTTCCATTCAAAAACAAGGAAACCAAGTACAGTCCTGGACTGCAGAGTTTTTTATTCCTTATACTTTATTAAAGCCCTTAGAAAATGTGCCGCCAGTTTCAGGCATGAAATGGCGTGCCAATTTTTACAGGATTGATTATGACCAAGGAAATAATTTTTGGACCTGGCAGCCCACCAGATTAAATTTCCATGATTATGAAAAATTTGGCACCCTTATTTTCGAATAAATATTGTCTTACCCAATTGATTATCCTTTTGTAGGAATTAACAACTTGTCTAAATGGTTTAGTGCTGTTGCTAATTCTGCTTTTAATTCTGCAAATACTTTGTAGGAACCTGCGGTTGGTTTGTAATCTCCCGATTCCACCACACGCATTAAGGCAGCCAATTTATTGTTTAATTTGATAGGAAAATTTAATGGGTCTTGTGAACTTTGATTTTTCACTTGATATAAATTTTCTTCTATAGCAGAAATTTCTTGTATAAATTTATTTATTTCATTGCTTCTTTTTGGCTTTGCCGTATTCAATTCTAATTTCAATTTTTCTTTGAGCGCTCTAATTTTTATCACGGCATCATTGGCCTTGGTGACCTCATCTCTTATTTGAATAGATAGCTTGAATTTTTCTTCCATATCCGCAATGCTGACATCGGTGGCTCTTGGGTCTAGTTTAATTTCAAAAGGCGCTGTTACAGATTTTCCCCCAGCAGTCATGCGTACTTGATAGTTACCTGGAACCGCCACGGGTCCTGTATATACGGGTGCACTCCAGAAAATCATTCCTTTAAAATAAGTAGCGCCAGGATATTTTAAATCCCATTCAAAACTATTTAAGCCAGGTTTGATGGTTGGTGCTACTGGTTTTCTATCGTCTTCATCTTCGTCTACCAAGGCGCTGTCCTTTTTTTCTTTAGGTAAGGCCCCAATAAAGCTTTGAACAAGACTTCCTTCTTTATTTAAGATTTCAATTTTTAAATCTTTAATGTCTTTGTCTAAATAATATTGAAAAATAGCTCTTTGTACATTTCTTACTGCATAATAGGGTTTAAATAAATGCAGTCCAGCTTCAAAGCCTTTGTCCTTTGTTCTAACAGGCGCAATATCATCCAGCACATAAATAGAGCGACCATGTGTGGCAATCACAATGTCTTTTTCTGTCACCGCAATATCAGAAACTTGTACATCAGGTAAATTCAATCTTAAACTTTCCCAATTTTCTCCATCATTGTATGAAACCCAAATACCATGCTCAGAACCAGCGTACAATAAACCGGGTCTAGTGATGTCTTCTCTCACTGCATGTACATAATCATCTGCACGAATACCTGTTATTATTTTTTTCCAGCTAGCACCAAAATCAGTAGTCTTCCAGATATAAGGTGTACGATCATCCATTTGATAACGCTTGGCTGCCACATAAGCTGTGCCTGCATTAAAGCGAGAAGCTTCTATGATACTCACACGCGTATTTTTAGGCATATCCGTTGGGGTAATATTGGTCCAATGCTTTCCACCATCTTTAGTGATATGCAGTAAGCCATCATCCGAACCAGCCCAAATAATATTTACATCTTGATGAGAAGGCGCTAATGCAAATACAGTTCCATAAATTTCAGGGCCATTCATATCTCTAGTAATTACACCACCACTTACGCCCAAGGTGCTTGAATCATTGTAAGTTAAATCTGGACTGATTTGCTCCCAACTTTGGCCTTCATTGGTAGTTTTCCAAACATGTTGAGAACAAGTAAATAAAACAGTAGGATCTACTGGAGAAAAAACTATTGGATAAGTCCATTGCCATCTTTCAGGTAAAGTCTTGGCCTCTTCTCCAGAAAAAAATCTTGGATACACTTGCACATCTCTCACTTGACCCGTCATTCTATTGATGCGTGTCAATAAAGCCCCCTGACTACCTGCATAAAATATATCTGGATTTTTTGGATCCTGGGTAATGTATCCACTTTCACCACCACCTACATCATAACCAAAACCTATTCCAGGCTTGGTTGAATTAGTTCTAACAGCTCTATGTCGATAGTCTTCACTAGGCAAGGCAATGGTTGAATTGTCTTGTTGTGCAGCGGCAACTTGATAAGGAAAATCAGAAGTAGTCGTGATATGATACAATTGTGCAGTAGGAAAATCTTCATCTGTCCAACTTAAACCACCATTGATAGAAACAGCGCCGCCGCCATCATTGGAAGTAGCCATGCGCATAGGATCTGTTGGATCAATCCATAAATCATGGTTGTCTCCATGAGGTACTTTTATTTCTGTTTTAAAACTTACACCACCGTCGGTAGATTTATAAAAATTTACATTCAATCCATAAACAGTGTTCTTGTCTTTTGGATCAGCTACAATTCTTGAATAATAAAAAGCACGTTGACGTAATTTTCTTTCGTTGTTCACTAGTTTCCAATTTTCTCCACCATCCTCTGAACGATACAAACCTCCCTCCGGAGATTCAACAATGGCCCATACTCTATTGCTTTCAACAGGAGAAACTGCTACACCAATTTTGCCCACCACTTTAGGCATACCCGGATTTTTTGAAATTACTTTCCAACTGGCGCCACCATCATTAGATTTATACAAAGCAGAAGTACCCACATCGGCCCACATTTTATAAGGGGTTCTGTACACTTCCCAAATGCTCGTATAAATAATTTCAGGATTTTGTGGATCAATCACTAAATCTTCAGCACCAGCTTTCTCGTTTACATATAAAACTTTGTTCCAGGTTTTGCCACCATCGATGGTTTTAAATACCCCACGATCTTCATTAGGACCAAAGGCATGACCCAGTGCCGATACATATACAATGTCTGGATTAGTAGGATGTACGCGTACCCTTGAGATAGATTGTGTATTTTTCAATCCTATATTTTTCCAAGTTTTTCCACCATCGATAGATTTGTATACGCCATCTCCCTGCATAATATTTCCACGGAATTCTGTTTCACCAGTACCTATATATATAATGTCTGGATTGGTGGCAGACACCGCCACTGCACCAACTGATGAACTAGTCAATTGCCCATCAGTAACAGGCTTCCAGTTTAAACCACCATCGGTAGTTTTCCAAAGTCCACCACCTACTGCACCAAAATAATATTCATTTTTACGACTCGGGCTACCCGAAATTCCCAAGGATCTTCCACCACGATTGGGTCCAATATTTCTCCAAGTCATCCCTTTTAAAACATTGGTTGAATCTTGTTGAGCAAACATAGTCGTGCTTAAAAGCAAGGCCAGTTGAATAAAAATTAAACGCGATGTACTTATTTTCATAATCTATATTTTATTATTTTTTATTCCAAGTATTATTTGATTCATTAAAGTCGGGCATTGATTTATCTGGATCGTAGGTCACCGATTGAATGGCCTCTGAACAACTGTATTTAAAAGTCCAGGAATTATTTCTTTCCCAAATTTCTACAGGCAATTTGATCCGATCTGTTTTTCCATTGCTCAATTTAATTTCTAAAACTACGGGCATCGCCATTTGTTCTAAATTATCTATTGTTATTAATGCGCCTTTGGAAAGATCATTATTATCTATATAGTTTACGTCACGCACAGCCACGTCCAATCTCCAATTGTTCACAAACCATCCTCTCCAAAACCATTGTAAGCTTTCCCCTGCTACATTTTCAATGGTTCTAAAAAAATCATCAGGGGTAGGATGTTTGAATGCCCAGCGATTGATATAAGTAGTAAAAGCGCGATCAAATCTTTCTTTACCTAAAATTTGTTCGCGAAGTAAGGTGAGCCCTTCGCCAGGTTTGCGGTAAGAAAGTGTCCCGTTATTTTTTTCTTTGTAATTGTCTACATAACTTAAAACGGGTTCCAATTCTGGATGAGTATAATAATCTGCAAGGGCATGCTTGTTAATGGGTTCTTTACTTTTGTATTCACCATTATTAAAATCTGCTTGAGATAGCGTGTTTATAAATGTATTAAAGCCTTCGTCCATCCAACCATACCATCTTTCATTGGAACCTACAATCATGGGAAACCATGTATGACCAAATTCATGATCATTGACATTCATGAGTCCCGCTGTTTTGGCATTGGCTCCACAAAAAACAATACCTGGATATTCCATCCCCGCCACATTGCCTGCCACGCAGGTTGCAGCAGGATAAGGATAGGTATACCATTTAGCAGCATTAAATTCAACTGATTTTTTTACATACTCTGTAGAGCGTCCCCAGGCATCATTGCCATTACTCTCGATGGGATAAGCAGAGATGGCCAAGGATTTTTTACCATTGGGTAAATTTATTTTAGCTGCATCAATTATAAACGCCGAAGAAGCCGCCCAAGCTGCATCACGTGCATTTTTGATTTTAAAATGCCAAGTAAGTTTTTGAATAGAGGCAGGTTTTTGCATTGCTTCTTCTACTTCTGCTGCTGTTCTTATTAAAATTGTTTGGTCAGAATTCTTGGCGGTTTCCCATCGTTGTAATTGCGCCTTGGTATACAGTTCACTTGGATTCATTAATTCGCCCGAACCCACTACAATCATATTGGCGGAAGCGGTAATGGCTAAATCGAAATCTCCATATTCTAAATAAAATTCACCCGGTCCAGTATAAGGTGCCGTATTCCATCCAAGCACATCATCATATACTGCTATTCTTGGATACCATTGTGCCACTGAAAATATTTTACCATTTTTGGATTGCATCACGCCCATTCTATCAGAACCATAGTCAGGTGAAATAAAGGAAAACTTAATTTTAATTTTTAGGTTGCCCCCATTTGCTGCAATAGCCTTGGGTAAAAATATTTGCATTCTTGTATCTTCGATAAGGTAATCTACTTCCGTGGCTTTTTCATTTTTTGTACCGGATAAAACTGTTACCGCTAGAATCTTAAAACCTGCATCAAATTTTTGTCCATGGCCTGCGTTTCTGCTTCCATTGATGGGCACAATGGCATTACCTCTAGCATCTTCTTTGAATAAATTTTGATCCAACTGCATCCATACAAAATTTAAATTTTGTGGGCTATTGTTGGTATAGGATAAGATTTCGGTACCAGCTATTTCATTGGTGACTTCATTTAAGCTGACCGCTATATTATAATCTGCTTTGTTTTGCCAATATTTTGGGCCAGGTTCTCCCGAAGCGGCTCTGTATTCATTCCCATTCTTTTGGTAAAAGAAGGGTGCAAAAGCATCATGGTAATTATAAGAAGATATAGGCTTAGTATTGGTTTGTGCTTGCGTAAAATCTAACCCAGTTAAAAAAAATGTGATCAAAATGAGTCCTTTTTTCATGTGGATTGAATTGAGTTAACAATTTACAACAAATAATGCTTCAAATAAATAGAACCTAGTTGAACCAAGTCCAATTTCTGTTATCTTTGCCCTACAAATAAAAAAATATGACTCAAAATATAATCATCGCTGTTTGGATCTTGTCTGCTATTTATTGTATTTACAAATTAAACAAGCGCTCAAAATCAATTTCATTGGATGGTGTCATTGGCTATACCCCTGGACTAGAAGTGATCATGGTGGTTTTACTTGGGCCTTTGTTAGCCGTGATTGATATCTCACTTACCTGGATCAGAATTTACAAAGAAGCAGAAGAAGCCAGAAGAAGAGCTAAATAAAGCCCTTTTTTTTTGAGCAAGTAATTTAGTATTTTCATTAATAAATTATTGCGCATGAAAAAAAGCTTACTACTCTTTTCTATTTGTTTATTTTTTATAGCTACTACATGGGGTCAAGCTGGTTCCATTGGCATTATGCCCTATCCTCAAAGCCTAATCATTAAAGAAGGGCAGTTTGTTTTTCCAACAACAACCCATCTAAACTACATCGGAAATAAAAGTATACTTATTGAAAAAGCCATTGCACGCTTTTCTAAAAAGTACAAGCAATACAGTTTAAAAAATATAGTAGTTGACCAACGCAACAATCCCAACATTCAGATTGAATGGGTCAAAGAAAAAAATACTGATGTCAAATCTAAAGAAGGCTATACTTTAAGTATTGATGACCATGTTACTATCAAAGCATTTACTGAAATTGGCATTTTAAATGCATTGGAATCTTTAGCACAATTACTCAATGCCTATAGCCAGGGTGCTGTTTTACAAAAGATGGAAATACAGGACTGGCCTAGCTTTCCTTGGAGAGGCATGATGGTAGATGTGGCTCGTCATTTTATTCCATTAGACATGATGAAACGAAATGTGGATGCCATGGCCGCCGTAAAATATAATATTTTACACTTGCATTTAAGCGATGATGAAGGCTTTAGAATCGAATCAAAAAAATATCCAAGACTACATCAACAAGGTTCCAAAGGTGAATATTATACACAAGCAGAGATGCTAGATTTAATTGCCTATTGCAAAGACAGAGGAATTGTAGTGTATCCTGAATTTGATTTACCAGGACATAGTCAAAGTTGGTTTGCAGGTTATCCTGATTTAGCTGCAGAAAAAAAAGAATACCATCCAGGATTAAGGTTTACTGTGCCAGGTGATAAGCCAATGAGTTTAATGACTTTAATGCAGTTAGCAAAATCATCTGCCACGCCTACCATTGATCCAAGCAAAGAAACTACCTATACATTTTTAGATGGATTGCTCAAAGAAATGAAAGGCATTTTTGGAAGCGGTGGTTATGTACACATGGGCTTAGATGAAAACAATGGAGTAGCCTGGCAAAAAAATCCAGCCATTGTAAAATTTATGCAAACCAAAGGAATCAAAACCACGCATGGCTTACAAACTTATTTTGCCAATCGTTTCTCCAATATCATTGAAAAAAATGGTTATCAACCATTGGCTTGGGAAGAAGCTTTTGATAGTTCGGTGTCAAAAAATATCTTGATTCAATTGTGGAGACCCGGTTTTATGGGTACCCCATTGACCCCAGAAGAGATTGCTAATCAAGGCAATAAGTCAATCAGTTCGAGAGGTTTTTATTTGGATGTGTTTATGCCCGCCTATTATCATTATTTAAATGATGATTTTACCAAGTTCAATATTAGCCCCAATTTATTAGGTGGAGAGTCTGCCATTTGGGGCGAACTCATGGATGCCAGTAATTTTGAAACCAGGGTATGGCCAAGAGCTGCAGTCATTGCTGAAAGGCTTTGGTCTGATAAAAATAGGATAGAAGTGAGTTCAATGTATGAGCGCATGTTTAAATTGAATCGCTATTTGTCTTGGAATGGTTTAAATCAAATCAATAATTCAGCTAGAGCCATAAGCGAGTTTTTAAATGGTTACTCCAATCCCGGGACCGAAGCGCTGATCAAAGTATTGGCACCCGTCAAAGGCTACAAAAGAATTATGGCCATCATGACCAAACCAGAAGTCTTAAAGACAAGTGCTTTTGGAGAAATGGCAGACATTATTCCCATTGATGCAGAAGCAAAATGGCAATTCAGAAAACAAGTGGAAAATTATTTAGACAATCCTTCAGAAGCCAATACAGCTTTAGTGACCAATACACTTCTTCTTTGGAAAAACTGTGCGACAGATGTAAATGAATTACTTCTTAATGCACCCAAACTTATCTCCATAAGAAAACATGCTGAAAATTTGTCCAATATCGCTAACTTACTATTGGCCTACTTACCGCAAAAAAATGAAACAGATAAAGCGGTGCTTTTAAAACAAATCACTATGGCTAAATCTACCATCAATGAAGTAGATTTAGCAGTGGTCGAAGAGCTAGAAGCATTGGTCAATGGTCGTTTCAAAGAATTGGACAGAAGTATTTCCTTGTTTTAAACTTTAATGAGTACAATGTATAAAATAGTAAAAATGAAAAAATTTATTCTGATGGATGCGTTTTTGTTTTGTTTGTTTTCTTTCCATAGCCTTCAAGCACAAAAGCTTTCCGAAAACATTAAATTAAATCAAGTAGGATATTATACCCATGGACCTAAAAATGCCATACTAACAGGAAGTGTCAATGAAAAATATTTTTACATTACTTCCACTAATTTAAGAGATACTTTTTTTACAGGTAATTTAACCCAAAGTAAATCATCTGCTTATTCTACAACTAAAACACAGTTAGCCGATTTTTCTAGCTTTCAAAAAAAGGGGGCCTATTTACTGTTGATCAATAATCTTGGACACTCCTATGTTTTTACTATTGGGGATGATGTTTTATCCAATACATTGAATGCTTCACTGAAAGGATTTTATTATCAAAGAGCTTCTATGCCTTTAGAAGAAAAATATGCAGGCAAGTGGGCGAGAGGTGCTGGACATCCTGACAATAAAGTATCCATCCATCCTTCAGCGGCTTCTAAAGAAAGGCCTGCAGGATTTATAACGTCAAGTACTGGTGGTTGGTATGACGCCGGAGATTACAATAAATATATTGTTAATTCAGGTATAACCATGGGTACCTTACTTTCCGCTTATGAGGATTTTCCTGAAGCAAGTAAAAGCGTAAAGCCAAGTATTCCTTACGATAAAAATGGCGTGCCTGCTATCATAGAAGAAGCTGTCTATAATTTAAGATGGATGCTGACCATGCAAGACCCCAATGATGGTGGCGTGTATACGAAATGTACCAATGCAAGTTTTGATGGCATGATCCTACCTGGCATTACCACCTTGCCTAAATATCTAGTTCAAAAAAGTACTGCTGCTAGCTTAGATTTTGTAGCAGTTACTGCACAAGCAGGACGAATTTTAAAAAAATTCAAAGCACAGTATCCTGGTTTAGCCGACAGCTGCGTTTCTGCCGCAAAAAAAGCATGGGGTTGGGCCTTAGTGAATAATAATTTAGCGTACGATCAAGATGGAAACAATAAAAAATTTACACCTGCTATTACCACGGGTGGTTATGGTGATGGTCATTTTGAAGATGAATGGCTTTGGGCTGCTTCAGAAATGTATAGTTTGAATGCTGACAATGAATACTTAGCAATAATAAAAGCCAATCAAAAACTAGCAAAAATTGAAGTACCAAGTTGGGGTACTGTTACCATGCTTGCTTATTATACTTTAATTAGAAATAAAAATACAGCAACCCTTAGTGCAACAGCTGAAATGAAAAAAGAAGTATTAGCCATGGCAGAAAGTTTTTTAAAAAATCAAAACCAAAATGCGTTTAATACCATTATGGGTCAGCAGGCCAGTGATTTTGTTTGGGGAAGCAATGCAGTAGCTGCTAATCAAGGTATTCTTTTAATCAACGCCTATTTAATTTCAAAAAATAAAAAATATGTAGACGCTGCTTTGTCCAATGTGGACTATCTCTTGGGAAGAAATGCAACCGGTTATTGTTTTATAACAGGCAGCGGAAGTAAGTCGCCCATGCATCCACATCATCGCCCATCTATTGCAGATGGCGTAACAGAGCCTGTTCCAGGCTTACTCGTAGGTGGACCCAATCCTGGAAAACAGGATGGCTGTGTATACGAATTCTCAGAAACAGAAACAGCCTACACGGATGTAGACTGTTCTTATGCTAGCAATGAAATTGCGATTAATTGGAATGCCCCACTTGTTTATTTATTGAATGCTGTTCAAGCATTAAAACAATCGGCGGGCTATGTAAAAAAATAAAAATTGGTCTTATTTATTTTTATACAATTTGTCTAGTAATTCATAACGCGCATCATGCAATGCTTTTTCTGTTCTTGATTTAACATCTATGATCATCACCGGTGGCGTAGAATCGTTGCTTGTGGCTACTTTCCACTCTGGTAAATTACTGCTATTAGGATTGTAAGATTTAATAAAATTAGCAAAGTAGTTGTTCATTGTTTCAGACACTTGATAATCATCAGGCGTCCAAGCATATTCTTTGATTAAATGCAAATTACCCATACAGTATTCAATTTCACATGCATGTGGTGCACCCACTGCAGGAGGAGGAGCAGCAGCTTCGGTTTTACTCATTGTTCCACCGGCCAATCCTGCCACTAAATTCGCATCCACTAAAGCAGGGCGTAGTTTACTGTACAAATAACGATACACTGGTTGACTACTATTTTTACGGTGCAAGTCAAACCATTTCCAAGTAGAATAAGCAATGAAGCCATCTGATGACAAGGCCGTTGCAGAAAGCTCCACTTCTTTTTCTGAATGTGCAGGATACAAGTTTAAAATTTCTGAAGCATTGTTAGGGAATGCCGCTTTCACTTTATTGATATAATTTTCAACTGTATAAGGTTGGCCTTGCATAAAAGCAGACCCTGGCGTTTCTGCTGAATTCCATCCTACTAATAATGGAATTTGTGCTTGTTCTTTGGCGTTAAAAATTTGATTTAAATATTTAGGTAGAAAATAGCCATCTAATACCACAGGGAAACCAAAGGTTTTTGATTCCACATACATTTCATACAAATCACGTGCACTTAAAGCTCTTAATGCTTTTAAAGAATGTACCCCTGCTTTATCAGCAAAATCTTTGCCTGTTTTTTCTGCCTCTTGCAAGGTTACAGGTGCCATGGTAGGTTCAATACCAGCACCACTTTCGCCAATGGCTGCATGCACCAAGCCTTTCGACAATGGAGAGGCCATTTGATAACTCACTGCAATAGATCCAGCAGATTCACCAGCAATGGTCACATGATTGGGATCGCCACCAAAAGCGGCAATATTATTTTTCACCCATTGTAAGGCAGCCAGCTGATCATAATAACCATAATTGCCCGAAGATTTATGAGCAGATTCTGCACTTAGTGCTGGATGTGCAAAATTGCCAAAAACATTTAAACGATAATTACAAGTAATCACCACAATTCCTTTTTTTGCCATTGTTTCTCCATCATATCTTGGTTCAGAGCCATCCCCTGCTACATTTCCTCCTCCATAAAAATAGACAAGCACGGGTAAGTTTTTTGTATTGCGGGTTGCGGGTGTCCATACATTTAAATAAAGACAGTCTTCACTTACGCCATTGGATCTAGAATTCATATCTCCCCAAATAAGCACCTGCATAGGTCGAGGTCCAAAATGTTTGGTTTCTTTCACGCCTTTCCATGGAGCAAGTGGTTGAGGATCTTTCCAACGTAAATCACCCACAGGTGGTTGAGCAAATGGAATACCAAAATAGGTTTGAATACCAGATTTGGTATCATAATTTCCCTCTATAATGCCATTTTGAGTAGTGGCTTGTACAGCAAAGGCATTGGTATTGGCCTGAGCTATACTCATCAGCGCACTGATGCTAAAAGTAAATGCAAGCAAAGTTTTTTTCATACGTATTTTTTTATCCATTAAGTTTTCAACTGAACTACACAATTTATTAAAAAATCAATTAACTTCATAAGCAATTATATAAACATGAAAAAAGAACTATTTCTAGCCTTTGCTTTGGCCACTACACTTGCTTTAAATGCTCAAGTAAAAGCTAAACCAGAAGATACCGAGTACTATACGCCTATTCCTAATAAAGTAACACCTGCCAAGGGAATTACTGCTGCACCATCGGATGCGATTGTTTTATTCAATGGTAGCAATTTGGATGAGTGGGAATTGGTCAATCATCCTGTTAGTAAAGAAACCTGGGACTTGGTGGATGGTGCTATGCGTGTAAGCAAAACCAATGGGGATATTCAAACCAAAAGAAAATTCATGAACTTTCAATTGCACATTGAATACAATATACCAAGCTATATCACCGGTTCTGGTCAAGCAAGAGGCAATAGCGGCATCTTCTTAGCATCCTTACCCGAGGGCGTAGGCAACGCTGGTGGTTATGAGTTACAAGTACTAGATAATTTTACCAATACCACCTATGTCAATGGACAAGTAGGAAGTATTTACAAACAAAATCCTCCTTTAGTGAATGCAGCCTTACCAGCAGGAGAATGGCAAACCTATGATGTAATTTGGACAGCACCTTTATTTAATGAAGATGGTACCTTAAAATCTCCTGCTAGAGTTACCGTATTGCACAATGGTATTTTAGTACAAAATGATTTTGTATTGAAAGGAGATACTCCTTATATAGGTCAACCTGTTTATGTAAAACATGGTGCAAGCCCGATTAAATTACAAGCACATGGAGATAAAAGCGAGCCACTTAGTTACAGAAATATTTGGGTAAGACCATTGTAAAATATTCAGCTTACCTATCTAATAAAAAAAGGCCCCAAAATTTTGGAGCCTTTTTTTATTAGGTAACTTCTATAAATTATTGAACTAATTTTAATTCATCCACAATATGTTTGGCACCTCCTAACTTATCAATGCACCAAAGCACATATCGCACATCCACACAAATGGTACGATTTAAATCTTTATCAAATGCCATTTTATGACTTAAGGCTTCATAGTTACCATCAAAAGCAAGACCAATTAAATTTCCATTGGCATCCATTACTGGAGAACCAGAATTACCACCCGTGATATCATTGGTGGTAATAAAAGTAACCACAATATCCCCAATTTTTTTATCTACATAAGGGCCAAAGTCTTTGGCTTTGTATAAATCTAAAAACTTAGCAGGCAAGTCAAATTCATAATCGTCTTTCACATATTTGGAAGCTACCCCAGATAAAGTGCAATAAAAATCATATTTCACCGCATCTTTAGGAAGATAGCTTTTTACATTACCATACGAAACACGCATGGTAAAATTAGCATCTGGATAAGTGCTGTTCATTTTGTTGGGATTCATTTCAAATAAACCCTTCATGTACATCCTACCTAAATCGTTGTTCTTATTTACAAAAGCAGTGTATTTAGGCAGAATGTTGTTGGTATAATTACTAATGAAGGCTTTTGCAATGGCAAACGCAGGGTCTTTAGTTAAAGCCTCTATACTAGGTTTATCTGTAAAGGCCTTCCATTTATTATCATCAAAGGCCATCGTATTGGCAAATACATCAGCAGTAAATAATTTGTAGGTATTTTGTTCTATATCACTATAATTTTTGAAAAGTTCTTCATAAAAACCTTTAGGTTGTTGGTCTTTATCAATATCGCTATAAAACATAGAAATCGCTGCCGCTAAAATATTTTGATCACTTTTTTTATTGTCATTGGTTAAAAATGTTTTTCTAGCCTTAGTTGCTGCTTCGATCGCTTTAGTAATTTCTTCGGCTTTTATATCTGTCTTTTTTAATAAAGTTTCCAAGGCCAACCAACTTGCCGCATAAGCAATTAAAGGTGTGCTTACAATACCTTCATTGATGTATTGTCTATGTTTGGCATAAGGAGTCCATGCGCTATAGTTAGTAGCATAGTCATTAAAAATATTTTCATAGGCAGGTTTTCCTTTGGCCCAGCTTAGAAAATTAGTTTCTGCATTTTGTTTAGCGCCATACACATCATATTTCAATAGTTGTTTAGTTTCTCCATCAAAAAATTTCCAATAATTGGCAACACTTGCATAATTGCTAGCTAATTGCAATTTAGTCGCCGGATTTTTTTTCATTTCTGCAAACATGTATTTCAAACGCATGTCACGCAATTTCACCAACGTGGGGTTATTAATATCGGTCGCTAATTTAATGCCATAAGAGGTTTCATACCTATTCGTTCCACCTGGATAGCCATAGATCATACTGTAGTCGCCGTCTTTAAACCCTTTAATACTAACGGGTAAAAAATATTTAGGCTTCATAGGAATATTGTCAACACTGTATTTTGAAGGCTTACCTTCTTTGGTCGTGTAAACACGGAACACCGAAAAATCGCCAGTATGTCTTGGCCATTCCCAGTTATCGGTATCTCCTCCAAATTTTCCAATACTTTCTGGTGGATTACCCACTAAACGAATGTCTTTGTATACATCATACACAAATAAAAAGTACTGATTCCCTTTAAACATGCTTGCTACCACTGCATCTTTAAATTCATCATTGCCTACTACTTCTTTAACGATGTCGCCCATCACTTGATTGTACTTTTTGGCTCTATCTGCTCCTTGCAAATCACCCAATGCACTCATTATTTTTTCAGTTACATCATCAATTCTATTTAAAAATTTTATAGACAAGGAACTTGATATTTCTTTTGATTTGTCTTTTGCCCAAAATCCATTTTGTAAATAATTATTTTCAACGCTACTAGCGTCAACAATAGCGTTGTATCCACAATGATGATTGGTAAAAATTAAGCCTTGATCAGAAACAATTTCACCGGTACAGCCTCCACCAAAAATTACAATAGCATCTTTGATACTGGCTTTATTTAAATTATACAATTGTTCCGGTTTTAATTTTAATCCTTTTTTAACCATATCATTGTATGCCTGTTGACCTAATAACATGGGCAACCACATCCCTTCATCTGCATAGGTTTTAACAAAAGAAATTGAAAGCAATAAAACAATAAAGAATTTTTTCATACTATTGGTATTTTAGGGGAGCAAGTTAAAAGTATATAAGCATAAAAAGACTGATCTATGTTATTTATTGACAAGAGGAGCTACTTTAGTTCCAATTAACTCAATCGCTTTTAATAATTGTTTGTGGGAGAGTCCTGCATCCATTTGAAAGGTAAATCTGGAAATACCTCCGAGTGCATTGCTGTGACGAATAATTTTTTCAGCCACTAGTTCTGGATTTCCTACTACCAACGCGCCCAATGTTCCATTTTGTGCATCAAACCTGGCCTTGGTCACCGGTGGGTAGCCTCTTTCTTTGCCAATTTTTGTAAACATTTCGGCATAGCCTGGATAATAGGCCTCAACTGCTTCTTCGCTAGTATCTGCAACAAAACCAAGTGAATGCACACCTACTTTTAATGCCTCTGGACCATGTCCTGCTGCTGCGCCAGCTTGTCTGTACAAATCAATCAAGGGTTTGAAACGATGGGTTTCTCCACCAATGATGGCCACCATTAAAGGTAAGCCCAATGCGCCCGCACGAATAAAAGATTCAGGTGTGCCACCCACACCCAACCAAATAGGTAATTTATTTTGAAGCGGTCTTGGATAAATGGATTGATTGATTAAGGAGGCTCGAAATTTGCCCGACCAATTAATCAATTCATTGTTTCTAATTTGTAATAGTAAATCTAGTTTCTCTGTGAAAAGTTCATCATAATCATGAAGGTTCAGTCCAAACAAAGGAAATGATTCAATAAAGGAACCCCTGCCCACCACCATTTCTGCTCTGCCATTGGAAATTAAATCCAAGGTGGAAAAATTTTGAAACACTCTTACCGGATCTGCAGCGCTTAATACCGTTACGGCACTGGTTAAAATAATTTTTTTAGTTCGAGTGGCGGCGGCAGCCAATAACATAGAGGAAGCAGAATCAAGAAATTCTTTTCGATAATGTTCGCCAATGCCAAAAACATCCAAGCCCATCGCATCGCTGTATTCAATACGTTCAAGTAATTCTGCTATGGCTTGCGCATTGCTAATTTTTGAATCGGCTGGTACGGCAGCAAAACTATCTATGCCTATTTCCATGGTATAAAATTATTCGATATAGAATTAAAAAAGCCCCGAACAATGTTCGGGGCTTGTGGCACCACCCGGGCTCGAACCGGGGACACAAGGATTTTCAGTCCTTTGCTCTACCAACTGAGCTACAGCGCCATCCTAGGTTCAATAAAATCCTAAGACCTCTATGAACCGGGGAGCAAATATAGGCCAGGCGGCCTTAAATAGCAAAAAATATGGCTGCTTTATTGAAAATCAGTGCTTTACTAAGCCGAAGTAGCCACGATAAAAAAGGAAATAATGATCAAGGCCAAGCCCATCCATTGCTTGGGGCTAAGCCTTTCTTTGAAAAACAAATAGCCGATGAGTACCGACAACAACTGACTACTAATAATTAAAATATTGATCACCATAATGGGCAGGTACTGATAAGATACATTGATGGCTAGTCCACCAGCCACCAACAAAAATCCTAATTGCAAATATTTAAGAATATGTTTTGCACTTATATAGTTCAATAAGTCTTTGAACAATCCATCGCGTATGACCAATACTAGTCCAAACAACATGGCAGTTGTTTCAATCACTAAACTAAACCCCAGTGGTCCCCACCAACTAATTGGATAGGTATATAAGGCATAGGAGCTGCCCCAAAAAAAGCTAGCCAGTACGCCATACAACATGCCATTTTTTTGTTCGCTAACACTTGCCTTTTCTTTTCCTTGAAAATACAATAGCAATAAACCAGCGGTTGAAAATATAAAGGCATATAAATAATTCGCTTTCCAAACTTCCCCTACAATAAATACGGCCGTTAAAATAGTAAACAATTTTATCGCAGATACAGGAACCACAATGCTTACAGGCGCTCGTTGTATGCCTCTTAAAAAGAATACTAAACCGAAAATATTAAATACACTAAGTGCAATGGTTAATAAAAAAGGATTGCCGAAGCTTAAAGTGTGCACTGTCCATCCTTTAAAAAAAGCATTGTCTCGAAATCCAAAATATAAAATGGAGAATATGATGGATGCAAATATGCCTCTATAAAACATGCCTATTTGATAAGGTATGGTCTGTGTTACTTTTTTCCAATAAGCATTACTTACGGCAAAACAAAGCGCGCCAATTAAGACAAATAAAATTCCCATTATTAATATTCACAGTTTTTCGGCGTACGTGCAAAAGGAATCACGTCTCTAATATTGGTCATGCCTGTAACAAATTGTATCATTCTTTCAAAACCTAAACCAAAGCCTGCGTGCGGTACGGTTCCAAATCTTCTGGTATCTAAATACCAACTCATATCCTCTAAAGGTATATGCATGGCCTTCATTCTAGCTTCCAACTTGTCTAAACGCTCCTCTCTTTGGCTTCCACCCACTATCTCTCCTATACCCGGTGCCAGTATATCCATGGCTGCCACAGTTTCTTTGCCTGGCGCACAACCATCATTCATACGCATATAAAAGGCCTTAATGGCCGCTGGATAACCCGTAACGATCACTGGTTTTTTAAAATGTTGCTCTACCAAATATCTTTCATGCTCACTTTGTAAATCAATACCCCATTTCACTTCGTATTGGAATTTCTTTTTCTTATAGTGATTACTATTTAATAAAATATCAATGGCTTCGGTATAAGTAATGCGTTCAAAATTATTGTTCACCACCAATTCTAATTTCTCTCTTAAACCAAGGCCGCTTCTTTTTTCGGTAGGCAATAATTTTTCTTCTTCGGCTAAACGCGCATCTAAAAAATCTATATCATCTGCATTATTTTTTAATGCATAATTGATTAAATATTTAATGAAGGCTTCTGCTAAATTCATGTTGTCCTCAATATCATAAAAAGCCATTTCAGGTTCAATCATCCAAAACTCTGCTAAGTGTCGAGTGGTGTTTGAATTCTCTGCTCTGAAGGTAGGGCCAAAAGTATAAATCTCTGAAAAGGCCATGGCGCCTAGCTCTCCTTCGAGTTGACCACTCACTGTTAAGTTGGTTCCTTTGCCAAAAAAATCTTGTGTATAATCAATTTCACCTTGCTCATTTTTTGGAGCACCTTCTAAAGGAAGTGTAGTGACTCTAAACATTTCTCCTGCACCTTCTGCATCTGAGCTTGTAATAATAGGTGTATGTAAATACACAAAACCTCGTTCGTTGTAAAATTGATGTACTGCAAAAGCGAGTGCATGTCTTAATCTAAATACCGATCCGAATGTATTGGTACGAAAACGCAAATGCGCTTTCTCTCTTAAAAATTCTAAAGAATGTTTTTTAGGTTGTAAAGGGAATTTTTCTGCATCGCTGTCGCCTAAAATTTCAAGGGTCTTCGCTTTTACTTCTACGCTTTGTCCCTTGCCCAAACTCTCCACCACGGTGCCTACAACTTTTATAGAGGCTCCTGTGGTCACTCGCTTTAATGTCGCTTCATCAAATTCTCCTAATGTGGCCACAATTTGAATATTGGCATTTGTGCTTCCGTCGTTAAGCGCAATAAACTGATTGTTTCTAAAAGTACGTACCCATCCCATTACCACCACTTCTGTCCCTGTTGGGGTACCGGATAGCAATTGCTTTATTTTGATTCTTTGATTGAACATGATTGTGTTTTCGAATGGCAAAGATAATCGGTTTCGAGGGCCAAATACCCTGTTTTAGGTATAAAAACAGATAAAAAATTGTTTTTTTCTTGAAAATCTGCTTAACATTGCATCAGCAAAGCGCCAAGAGATTCTTTTTATATTGATGGCTTGCTGCCCTAATTTCCCATTATTCAATTGTCGGTCTCAGTTATTTCGACCGAAATTTCATAAAAGCGTTCAAATATTTCCAACCCTTGATTCGATTTTTAATTAAACTATAGTTACAAAGTGCCAGAAAAAGACGACAAACCAAAAAGGGGGCGCAAACCTGTTGCAGCCAGCCCTGCCGCAAAATCAGCTCCAGCAAGTAGTTCAGACAAAAAGCCAGTGGGCAAAAAGCCGCTTCCTTCAAAAAAGGTAGAGCCAGTAAAAGATGCTACTGAAGACGATAAGGCTTCAAAAATAGCTCAAGCGCTATTTGGTGATGAAAGTGCTGCCAGCGCAGACAGTCCTGCTCCAGCAACTAACAATGGTAGTGATACGGCTTCCTCCAGTTCCAATAATGCACCCAATGCAGGATCAGGTTCGGCTCCAAATAATGGACCCAATTTACCCGCACAACGTTATCCGCAACCCAAAAAAGAACCTGTATTTAATGTAGAGTTTGATGGGGTGATTGAGTCTGAAGGTGTTTTAGAAATGATGCCTGATGGGTATGGTTTTTTACGCTCTTCCGACTACAACTATTTATCTTCTCCCGATGATGTATATGTTTCTCCTTCTCAAATAAAAGCATTTGGTTTAAAAGTAGGCGATACCGTACACGGTACTGTTCGTGTACCACGCGAGGGTGAAAAATATTTTGCCTTGACTAAAGTGCATCAGGTGAATGGAAAAAATCCAGATGAAATTCGCGATCGTATTCCTTTTGACTATCTAACGCCGATCTTTCCTTTTGAAAAATTAAATTTATATACTTCTGCTAATAATTACAGCACACGTATTATGGATTTGTTTACACCTATTGGTAAGGGTCAAAGAGGTTTGATTGTGGCACAACCAAAAGTGGGTAAGACCATGTTGTTGAAAGAAGTGGCCAACGCGATTGCAGCCAACCATCCAGAATGTTATTTGATAATATTATTAATAGATGAAAGACCGGAAGAGGTGACTGATGTAGAACGTTCTGTAAAAGGAGAAGTGATTGCTTCTACTTTTGATGAGCCCGCAGAAAAGCACGTAAAGGTTTCATCGGTGGCATTACAAAAAGCAAAACGCTTAGTGGAGTGCGGACACGATGTAGTGATCTTATTAGATTCTATTACACGTTTAGCACGTGCACACAATACCGTAGCGCCTAGTTCTGGTAAAGTATTATCGGGTGGTGTGGAAGCAACCGCCTTACTTCGTCCAAAACAATTTTTTGGTGCAGCAAGAAAAATTGAAAACGGTGGATCACTTACGATATTAGCAACCGCCTTAATTGAAACTGGTTCAAAAATGGATGAGGTTATTTTTGAAGAGTTCAAAGGAACAGGTAATATGGAATTAGTCTTAGATCGTCGATTAGCGAACAAGCGTATTTTCCCTGCCATAGATTTAGTAGGATCCAGCACACGTCGTGACGATTTATTATTAGATAAAGATGTTTTAGGTAGAATGAATATTCTTCGTTTATTCATTAATGATATGAACAACGATGAAGCAATGAATGAATTATTAAAACGTATGCGAGGCACCAAAGACAATGAAGAGTTTTTAGCCAGCATGAATCGTTAAATAAAAACGCTCTTAATTAAAATTTAAGAGCATTTTTATTTTATATCTAATGATTTTTTCAATGACACCCATAAACGGTGTCATTGTTTACTTTACTTCCTTTAAAAATAAGGGCCTTTTTAATTTTCTATCTAATGATTTTAAGCGCGTTTTTTAGATGGGGGTTTAGCCAATTTTATTGACTTAAGCTCTGTGCCCATATCTTTAATCGCCTTTTCTAACTTAGTAAGCTTTTCCAGAGTTGGAAATTTATTGCCCATCCTGTATTGACGCATCATGATTCGGCTAATCCCAGCCCTATCCGCCACAACCGATGCGTTTAAAAAACTTTTTTCTTGAAAGAGACCGGAAATATCATATTGAATTTCAAAAGCAAATTTATCTTCTTTAAGTTGATGAAAATTTATTAAAAGCTTCTTCATTTTTGTTTCTATTTGGGACACGGTTTTCCCAGAATCTACTAATAAATTATCTTCATAAAGAACCCTTCCCCATAGTGGTCCCTTGCCTTCGGTATCAATGATTAAAATTATCTTTTTTTTCATTTTATTTATTTTTAATCCCCGCCTGTTTAAATATACTTTTTAAGGTGCTTGGGTTTATTTCGTCTTTGCCATGAAAGGGTACCGTTACTTTACCCTTTTTTAATGCGTGAATATATTGTCTATGGCTTCCTTTTTGATTTTTAATCATCCAGCCATCTTTTATTAATATCTGTTGAATTTGTCTTGCATTCATTCACGCTGTCTTTATAAAGGTAACAAAATTGTTACCAATAAAATTACGTTTTTTAAATGCCTATTTTTCAAGTACAAATACTTGCTTATGGGAGGTTGAATTATATCTAGAAACTTGGGCTGAGACTAGTCCTTAAAGTAATTACTGTGCTCAATTTCTTCGCGCACTTTTTCGGGAACTAAATAACGAATGGTAATTCCTTCTTTTCTATTGTTGCGAATTAATGTGGCAGACAATTGTAACAAGGGGGCGTCTAATATAAGCACGCGCGCACCATATTCATTGCTAATATCAAAGCCATCTCGCTTATATACTATGAATGAATAATTCTTTACCAATGTTTCAAAGTTTTTCCACTTAGGTAAATTCTGAAAACTATCAGCACCCATAATGACCGAAAATTCATGTTGGGGATATTTCTCTTCTAAATAAATAAGTGTGTCAATGGTATAAGAAGGCTTGGGCAAAGAAAATTCTATATCAGATACTTTTAATTGTGTATCATCTTCAATAGCCAGCTTGGCTAAATGCAATCGGTCGTATTCATTTAATAAACTACCCTGGGGTTTCAATGGATTTTGTGGAGAGACCACTAGCCATACTTGTTTTAGATCTGAATGATTGGCTACATAACTTGCCACCATTAAGTGACCGTTGTGTATGGGATTAAAAGAACCAAAAAATAAACCAATCTTCATTTTTAATATATTGATTATCAATTGTTTATCTAAATATTGGGGCTAATAAAAATACTATCTGCCTCATTCATTCTAAGGCTTAATTGATAGCCAGCCACTGATATGGATATAGGATCGCCCAGTGGGGCAATTTGCTCAACCGTAATTAATTCACCTGGTATACAACCCATCTCCATTAATTTCAAAAATATTTCATCATTTTCAAAAGAATGAATCACACCCGACTCCCCCATTTTTAACTCAGATAGTTTCTTCATATTAATAGTGCAAAGATAGTTTCTGTTTTACACAAATAGTTACGAAATTTGGAGCATTGAAAAACAATATCTTATGTCGATGAGCATCTCTTTTAATAAAGCTGATAAAAACGCTACACTAGGGAACCGATTAGCATTAAAGGCTTTTATAGAAAAGGCTATAAAAAAAGAGGGCTTGACTATTGAGGCGCTTCAATATATATTTTGTTCTGATAAATTTTTGCTAGGTATTAATAAATCCTATCTACAACACGATTATTATACCGACATTATAAGTTTCGACCTATCTGAAACCAAGGGCAAATTAATTGGTGAGGTATATATAAGTATTGACCGAGTAAAGGATAATGCCAAAATCCATAAGAATTCCTTGAAGGAGGAGTTGCTTAGGGTAATTTTCCATGGTGCCCTACATTTTTGCGGTTACAAGGACAAAAAGCCGGCCGATATCAAAAAAATGCGCGCTCAGGAGGACAAATGGCTGAAATCCTACCTAAAGTCTATTGCCTAAAGGTGGGCTTTGTCCCAAAACGTTCCTTGTGGAACCTTACTCTTTAATTTTAGTGCCTCAAACTTAGAAAACGTTCCATGTGGAACATATCTATAATCGACCAGTCAAGAAAAAGACGTTTTTTCTAAGAACCCATGATTTCCAATAGAATATTGCAATTAAATGAATTGCTTGGTATTCAATACAGGCTTATCTTTGCACACTTATATGTTTCCCAAATACAACGTCATAGTAGTAGGTGCCGGCCATGCAGGCTGTGAAGCAGCAGCGGCGGCGGCCAATATGGGCTCCAAGGTTTTATTGGTGACCATGAATATGCAAACCATTGCCCAAATGAGTTGTAATCCCGCCATGGGTGGGATTGCCAAGGGTCAAATAGTAAGGGAAATAGATTCCCTGGGTGGATATAGCGGCATCGTCACCGACCTAAGTACGATTCAATTTAGAATGCTTAATAAGAGTAAGGGTCCTGCCATGTGGAGCCCTAGATCCCAGAACGATAGGCAATTGTTTGCCTCTAAGTGGAGGGAGATGCTAGAAAATACCCCCAATGTAGATTTTTACCAGGATTCAGTGAATGAACTCATCATTAAAAACAATAAGGCTTGTGGAGTAATTACCAGTTTAGGCCATAAAATAGAGGCAGATGCGGTCATTATTACAAGCGGTACCTTCTTAAATGGTATAATACATATAGGTGAAAAACAAATAGGCGGGGGAAGAGTCGCTGAAAAAGCAGCCACAGGCATTACCGAACAATTGGTTTCCTTTGGTTTAGAGTCGGACAGACTTAAAACCGGAACACCTCCAAGGGTAGATGGTCGTAGTTTAGACTATTCAAAGATGGAAGAACAAAAAGGTGACGAAGAAGTTGTAGGTTTCTCTTATATGGATATTCCTAGGGTGATAGCAAAGGATCAACGTTCTTGTTGGATCACTTATACAGATCATATAGTTCACGATATTTTAAAAACTGGATTTGATCGTAGCCCAATGTACCAAGGCCGTATAGAGGGAGTGGGTCCGAGATACTGTCCAAGTATCGAAGACAAGATCAATCGATTCGCAGATAGAGAAAGACATCAATTATTTGTAGAACCCGAAGGTTGGAATACAGTGGAGATATATGTAAATGGATTTAGCACTAGTTTACCAGAAGAAGTTCAGTACGAAGCTCTTCGTAAAGTACCAGGATTTGAAAATGCGCGTATGTTCCGACCAGGTTATGCCATTGAATACGATTATTTCCAGCCCACTCAATTAACTTATACCTTAGAAACTAAAGCAATCAATAATTTATATTTCGCAGGACAAATCAATGGAACAACGGGTTATGAGGAAGCGGCTTGTCAAGGAATTATGGCAGGTATCAATGCACATTTAAAAATCAATGATAAAGCACCTTTAATCTTAAAAAGATCTGACGCCTATATCGGCGTGTTAATTGATGATTTAATAAGCAAAGGAACCAACGAACCCTATAGAATGTTCACCTCTAGAGCGGAGTTTAGAACCTTATTAAGACAGGACAATGCAGATCTAAGGTTAACAGAAATGAGTCATCACCTGGGCTTTGCCAGTTCGGATAGATTGCGTAAAGTGGAAGAAAAAACAAATGAAGTTGCCAATATAAAAACAATACTTTCCAATCAAACCATTATACCAGAAGAGGTAAATGGATTTTTAACCGGTATTGATTCCATGGTGATTACAGAAAAACAAAAAGCTTCGAAACTCTTGCTACGACCTAATATTAGCCTTAATCAAGTCATTGAAAACTGCGCTGAATTGAGGGAGAAATTAGTTAACAAAGAGGTGGATCATTTAGAACAAGCAGAAATACAAATTAAGTACGAGCGATATATTGAAAAAGAAAAAGAGATAGTTGAAAGAATGCTCACTCTTGAAAATAAAACGATTCCGGATAATTTCGATTATGATAAATTATCCGCCCTTTCCATAGAGGCGCTTCAAAAGTTTAAAAAAATTCGTCCGCTTACTATTGGACAAGCAAGCAGAATAAGCGGTGTCAATCCAAGTGACATTCAAATCTTAATGGTATATATTGGCAGATAATTGTACACCCTTCTACAGGCAAATTCATTCATAAAAAACAATTCGTAAAGAACTTTTTGGAAAGCCTTTTTTAGTAGCTTTAGTATTCTACTATTTAACTACTAAAACATGAAGCGTATGAAAAGGATTTTTCTATGGATTATTCTTGTGGGCCTAATGGTCAATACTAGCGCACAGGAAAGTTTTCCAATCAATGGCATTCGAGACATTCGTGCTGGTCTATATGCATTCACCAATGCCACTATTGTTCAGAATGATAAAAGTAAAATTGAAAATGCCAGTTTATTAATAAAGCAAGGCAAAATTTTAGCCGTAGGTGCCAATATCGTCATACCTAAAGAGGCCATCATCATAAATTGTGCAGGTAAATTTATCTATCCATCTTTTATAGATCCCTATACGGATTATGGTGTAGGCGCTACAAAACGTGCAGCAGCTGGGTATAATTACAGCGCTCCTGCCCAATTAATTTCTAATAAACCGGGGGCCTTTAACTGGAACCAAGCCATCAAACCAGAAATAAATGCAGCAGAAATGTTTAGCATTGACGACGCCACCGCAGCTAATTATCGATCCAATGGTTTTGGTACCGTATTTACCCATGTTAAAGATGGTATCGCAAGGGGTACGGGTGCTGTAGTAAGTTTGGCCACCGAAAACAATCATCAAGCCATTTTAAAATCTAAAGCAGCAGCCGTCTATTCATTTGAAAAAGGAAGTTCAACACAATCCTATCCAAGTAGTTTAATGGGTAGTATTTCTTTATTACGTCAAACCTATTTAGATGCAAAATGGTATCAATCTAAACCATTAACCGAGGGTATTAATTTATCCTTAGAAGCCTGGAACAATAATCAAAACATACCTCAGATTTTTGTTACGGATGATAAATGGAATACCGTTAGGGCGGATCGTTTAGGGGATGAGTTTGGTGTACAATACATCATCAAAGGTGGAGACAATGGCTATCAAAGAATTGAGGAAATGGTTAAAACAAAGGCTTCTTATATATTAAGTGTAGATTTTCCAATAGCGATGGATCTTGAAGATCCAAATGATGCACGCTTTGTTTCGTTGGCAGATTTGAAACATTGGGAAATGGCGCCAACCAATTTAGCTGCATTTGAAAAAGCAAACATCAATTTTAGTATCAGTAGTGCAGACATGAAAGAGTCAAAATCATTTTTAAGTAATATTAAAAAGGCAATACAGTATGGCTTATCTGAAAATAAAGCCTTAGAAGCATTGACCAAAACACCAGCCACACAGCTTGGTGTATATGATCAGGTAGGTTCTTTGGAAGTAGGAAAATTGGCAAATTTTATCATTACGACAGAACCCCTATTTTCAAGTACTTCCAAAATTATTGAAAATTGGGTGCAAGGAAATAAATACGAAATCAATACTGCGGAGTGGAAATCATTGGCAGGTAAATATAAATTAAGCATTAAGAATGGTACTGTCAACAATGAATACAATTTAGAGGTAAAAAAAGATTTATCTGCTTCTATCATTGGGACTGATACCTTGATGGCTAAATTGAGCATTAACGAATCCATGGTAAAAATATCTTTCCCCAATAAGAAAGGTAAAGGCGCAGAACAAATTCGTTTGGGTGGAACCCTTTTGGGAAATGATTGGTCTGGTATTGGTTCAGATGCTTTAGGCAATAAAACCACTTGGACAGCAAGTTTAGTAGCACCTTTAACAAACGTTGAAACTAAAAAAACAAATGATACTTTAAAAGCCTTGGCAAAAATTACCTATCCTTTTGTAGGATTTGGTAATGAAGTCATTCCTGGTCAAGAAACCATTTTAATTAAAAATGCAACTGTATGGACCAGTGACAAAGAAGGTATTTTGAAAAACACAGATGTATTGGTTAAGAACGGTAAGATTGCAAAGCTTGGTCAAAATTTAAATGAACCCAACGCAAAAATAATAGATGGAACCGGCAAGCATTTAAGTGCAGGTATTATTGATGAACACTCACATATTGCCGCCTTGTCTATCAATGAAGGTGGTCAATCAGTAACTTCTGAAGTGCGTATTGCAGATAATTTAAACCCAGAAGACATCAATATTTACCGTCAATTGAGCGGCGGAGTAACATCTTCTCATATATTACACGGATCCGCCAATACCATTGGAGGGCAAACACAATTGATTAAGCTTCGTTGGGGGGCCAACGATCAAGATTTGAAATTTGCAGGTGCCGATCCATTTATCAAATTCGCCTTAGGTGAAAACGTAAAGCGAACCACCAGTAATAACAATAACCGCTTCCCAGATACGCGTATGGGTGTAGAAGAAGTTTTAAACGATGCATTTGATAGAGCATTAGATTATCAAAAAACATTAAAAGAAAATCCAAATGCAAGAAAAGATTTGGAACTAGAGGCCTTAGTAGAGATTTTAAATAAAAAAAGATTTATTACTTGTCATTCTTATGTACAGCCCGAAATTACTTACATGCTTCGCATAGGAGACAAGTATGGTTTTACCGTAAACACGCTTACCCATATTTTAGAGGGATATAAAGTCGCAGATAAAATAAAAAAACATGGTGCAAGTGTTTCAACTTTCTCTGATTGGTTTATGTATAAAACAGAAGTACAAGACGCCACTGGTTACAATGCAGCCATCATGCAAAAAGTAGGATTGAATGTTTGTATAAATTCAGACGATGCAGAAATGGCTAGAAGATTGAATCAGGAAGCAGCAAAAACAGTTACCTATGGTGGCGTTACAGAAGAAGAGGCTCTTAAAATGGTCACCATCAATCCTGCAAAAGCTTTACATGTAGCTGATAAAGTTGGTAGTATTAAAATTGGCAAAGATGCAGACTTGGTCTTATGGTCTGACAACCCCTTAAGTATATATGCAAAGTCATTGTATACCATTGTGGATGGTACTATTTATTTTGATAGAGAGAGGGATGCGTCCTTACACCAAACAGTGGCTACAGAAAAAGCTCGATTGGTACAAAAAATGTTAGGGGATAAAAAAGCAGGCGGGCCAACTAGAACTGCTAGTCCAAGTTATCAAACAATTCTAGCTTGTGGTGACCATGATCATGAAGATGGAATCGCTACTATTTACGAAAGTCAAAAAGATTAAACCATGCAAAAAAAATATACCACCCTTCTTTTATTGTCATTTGTAAGCTTTTGCAAGCTTGCCAATGCACAAGAAACCATTTACCCTGCGGCTGCTCAAAATGGAGCAACCATTATTACACATGCAACCATTCATATTGGCAATGGTACTGTATTAAATGACGCCGCTGTTTTATTTGAAAACGGAAAAATAAAACAAGTAGGTAATAATATTACAGCACCAGCAGGTGCCAACAGCATTGATGCCACTGGAAAACAAGTTTATCCTGGACTTATTTTACCAATTTCTAGTCTTGGATTAAAAGAAATAAATAGCGGCGTTAGAGGTAGTAATGATTTTCAAGAAATTGGTGACAACAATGCTAGTATAAGAACCATTGTTTCCTACAATACTGATTCTAAAGTCATTGATGTACTAAGAGCAAACGGTGTATTGCTAGCACATATAGCACCAATGGGCGAATTAATAGAAGGAAGATCAAGTGTAGTACAATTAGATGCTTGGAACTACGAAGACGCGGCCTACAAGGAAGACATTGGCCTATTCATCAACATGCCTTCTTTTATGACCAGAAGAGGCGGTCGTGGATATATACGCGCACAAGCCACGGATCCTGTAAAAGAAGGCTTAGCAAAAATGGAAACAATTAAAAAATTCTTTACAGAGGCAAAAGCTTATTTACAAGAAAAAACCCACGTTTCCAACAATTTGAAATTTGAAGCAGTGCGCGGCTTATTTGATGGAAAACAAAAATTATTTATTCGCGCTAATGAAGTGAAACAAATGTTAGTCGCTATTGACTTGGGTAAAACATTTGGTTTTAACATTGTTTTAGTAGGCGCTGTTGAAAGTTTACAAATTGCATCTATTTTAAACGAAAATAAAATTCCTGTTATTTTAGACAATCAACATGCATTGCCTACTACAGAGGACGACGACATTGATCAATTGTATAAATTACCAGCACAGCTTAAAAAAGCAGGGGTATTATTTGCCATTAATGATGCCAACGATCAAAGCAAACAACGCAATATTAGTTTTAATGCTGGAACCGCTGCTACTTATGGTTTGGACAAAGAGGAAGCCCTTAGTGCCATTACTTTAAATACCGCTAAAATTTTAGGGATTGATGATATAACCGGATCCATCGAAATAGGAAAGGACGCCAATATTATCATTAGTGCAGGAGATATTTTAGACATGAGAGGTAACCAAATTACCAATGCCTTTATTCAAGGTAGGTCCATTAATTTAGACAACAAACAAAAACAATTGTACGAAAGATATAAGTATAAATACAAAATCAAATAGATTCCTACAAGATGTAAACATTTTTAAAACCTCCTTATTACTGATTGTAATGGGGAGGTTTTTTTGGTTAACTTAGCGTCATGCCTAAAAAACTATTCCTATTAGATGCGTTGGCCTTGATTTATAGGGCTTATTATGCACTTATTCGCACGCCAAGAATTACTACCACAGGTATTAATACGAATGCACAATTTGGATTTACCAATACCCTTTTAGAAATTATAAGAAAAGAAAATCCTACCCATATTGCCGTATGTTTTGATACACACGCCCCTACAGAACGTCATACCGATTTCACAGATTATAAAGCCAATAGACAAGAAGCACCGGAAGATTTATTAAGCTCTTTACCCCATATTAAAGCCATCATTGAAGGTTTTAATATTCCCGTAATTGAATATGATGGCTATGAAGCCGATGATATTATTGGAACCCTCGCCTGGCAGGCTGCCGCTAAGGGGTATGAAGTTTATATGGTTACACCAGATAAGGATTATGGTCAATTATTGGTAAAGCCCAATGTGTATATATGGAAGCCTCCCGCTTTTGGTAATAAAGAAGAGATTGTAGATGCTAAAAAGATTTGTGAGAAATGGGATATCGCAAGAGTAGAACAAGTGGTAGATATGTTGGGTTTAATGGGAGACGCTTCTGATAATATACCAGGTATTCCGGGTGTGGGTGAAAAAACAGCCGCTAAACTATTAAAATTATATGACAGCCTAGAGGGTGTTTTAGACAACGCGGATAAAATTACGGGGTCCATGGGGGAGAAAGTGCGTGCAGGTAAAAAATCGGCCATCATGAGCAAGAAGCTGGCCACTATTATTACCAATGTGCCGGTAAGTTTTCATGAAGATGATTTTAGATTAAAAGAAAAAAATAAATCGGCGCTAGCTGAAATTTTTAATGAACTAGAATTTAAAACCTTGGGTAAAAGAATTTTAGGAGAAGAGTTCTCAGTAAGTGGTGGTGCGGGTGCCATTGAGGTGGCTGCTGCAGTACAAGAACAAACGGACTTATTTGGAAATACAGTGAATGTAAAAACAAAAAATAAAAAAGGGGCCGGTAAAAGTAATGCGTCTACAAACATAGCAGAAAGTGTAGAAGATCTTGATTTTAATAATGAGACAGCTAATAAAATAGGTGAAGAAATTGGTGAGGATGATTTACCAGTGGAATTGGTGGTGAACAAAAACAGTGCTAACACACCACATACTTATAAAGCCGTTGAGGGTAAAGAAAATATACAAGCCTTAGTGAAGGAATTGTTGACCCAAAAAGAAGTTTGTATTGACACGGAAACCACCGGTGTTAATGCCAATGATGTTGAACTAGTAGGATTAAGTTTTTCTTATAAAGAACATGAAGGATTTTATATTCCTATTGCAAATGAGGCGGAGGCTAAAAAAACATTGGCATTATTTGAACCCTTGTTTAAAAACAAAGACATTGTTTGGATTGGACAAAACTTAAAATATGATTTTTTAGTGTTGAAATGGTATGGTGTAGAGCTATTGGGTAAAACATTTGATACGATGCTTGCGCATTATGTGATAGAGCCAGAAGGCAGGCGCAGCATGGATTTGCTAAGTGCACAGTTTTTAGGCTATGAACCCATTTCAATTACGACGCTTATTGGAAAGAAAGGAAAAAATCAGGGCACCATGCGCGACGCACCTCTGGACCAAGTAACAGAATACGCAGCAGAAGATGCCGATATAACTTTTCAATTGAAAAACTGTTTTACGCCTTTAATTAAAAAGCGTGGTGTAGAAAAAGTATTTAATGAAGTAGAAAACCCACTAGTGCGGGTTTTAGTAGACATGGAATATGAGGGGGTAAAAGTAGATATTGATTTTTTAAATGAATACAGTAAAGTATTAGAAACCGAAGCAAAAATTAGTGAAGAGCGTGTTTATGAGCAAGCAGGTGTTCGTTTTAATTTAGCCTCTCCAAAACAATTGGGCGAAGTATTATTTGATATTTTGAAATTAGATGCAAAGGCAAAGAAAACCAAGACCGGTCAATACGCAACGGGTGAAGATGTGTTACAAAAAATGGCGGCCAAGCATAAAATTGTTGACGACATTTTAAATTTTAGAGAGTTAACGAAACTGAAATCTACCTATGTTGATTCTTTTCCGGAATTAATTAATCCTAAAACCGGGCGTGTGCATACTAGTTATGCGCAGGCGGTAGCGGTTACCGGAAGATTAAGTAGCACGAATCCGAACTTACAAAACATTCCTATTAGAACCGAGCGTGGCAGAGAAATTAGAAAAGCCTTTATTCCTCGTGAGAAAGGTCGTGTGCTTGTGAGCGCAGATTATTCTCAAATAGAACTTCGTATTGTGGCCGCCATTAGCGGTGACCCGAATATGTGTGAGGCCTTTAAACTAGGTAAGGATATTCACACAGCCACTGCTGCTAAAGTGTATGGTATTAACGAAGCCGATGTAACCAAAGAAATGCGTTATAAAGCCAAGAGTGTGAACTTTGGAATTATTTATGGACAGGGTGCATTTGGTTTGGCAGAAAATTTAGGCATCTCAAGAACAGAGGCAAAAGAAATTATAGACAACTATAAAAAAGAATTTCCTGGTATTCAATTATATATGGACGGGCAAATTAACAACGCCAAAGAATTAGGCTTTGTGGAAACGCTAATGGGTAGAAGGCGCTGGTTAAGAGATATTAATAGTAGCAATTTTACCGTACGTGGTTTTGCAGAAAGAAATGCCATCAACTCTCCTATTCAAGGCTCTGCTGCAGATATGATCAAACTTGCGATGATTAAAATTCATGCAGAGATGAAAAAAACCAAATGGGAATCTAAAATGATTTTACAAGTACATGATGAATTGGTCTTTGATGCGGTAGAAAAAGAACTACCCGCACTAAAAGAACTAATATTAAAATGTATGAAAGAGGCCATGGAGCTTCCTAATGGTGTACCCGTAGAAGCAGAAGTGGGTGTGGGAAAAAATTGGTTAGAAGCACATTAAATCTTAAGCCGCAACTTATTTCTTTTTATACACCGGCACGGTGCTACAGGGCTCTCCGTACATGATACTTTTTACCACCGGTCTTAGTTTCTGTGTAATCGCAATATAGGCGGATTCTCCAATAGGGGTGTCTCCGCAACCCTTAATCACCACCCTTTGATCTGTATATTCATTGGTATTAATCGAGTTGATACCCTCTAATAATTGTTGCTCTCTTGCCTTGTTTTCATTTCCAAAATAAACGGCTTTAGCAAAAGGATTAAGGGCAGATACAATTAACATATTCGCCCACATCGGAATGATGGCATCGGCTGAACAAACAATCCCAACAATTTTATCTTGATATATTGACCAATCAATGTTTTGCAAGGAAGCACGAAAATCTTTTTCTTTTAATATTAATTCCATAAAAAGAAATGGTTTAATATCAAACAAAACAAACTCGTTAGCGGGTAAAAAGCTCGCCAAGTCAATGGTTAGAATACCACTTTCGGCAACTTTATTATTTAATAAGTCAGACATTAATACAACTTAGACCTATTGTCTACGATCTTAGCTGTTTTCTTTAAAGCAACACTTGTTCTAAACAAAACGCTTCTTGTTCTTTGTAAAAGCTCATCTTTAAAAAAAGCAGGGTCTTGGCCTGTTTGTTTTGCCCCAAGACTATTAACACTAATTACAAAAACACCAGAATTTGCAGCAATTGGTTCACTTACTTTATTGATCAAAGATTTATTGAAAGCTGCACCAGCAATTTTTGGTTCATTGCCTAAGCCCGGAATCATCGAATAATTAAAATTAATACTGTCTGCTTTTTGAATGTTCGCCTTTGCATTTACTGCAATTGCTTCTAAACTATTTCCTTTTAAGCTGCCTTTAATTTTTTCTGCTTTCTTTTGGTCTCTAATGATTCCTTCTACTTGAGGTTTTGCTGCCTCTACACTCGCCAAACCTTCTTTATCAACACCTGTAATCGCAGCTACAAAATAACTGTCACCCACTTCAAATGGTTCAGAAACTGAGTTTAGGTCGTTTTCAAAAATCCAACGTACGGTGGCTCTACTTGTGCCAATTCCAGGAATTTCAAAGTCGTTTGCTTTAATGCCGGTTGCTGGTAATACTTGTTTGTTTATTTTTACCGCATTAGCACTGAATGATTTCAAATTTTTAGCCGTAGAAGCGAATTGTGCTGCTGCTGTAGATGCGCTAGTCACTGTTTCGTTACTAGGTAAAATACTTTTAGATAAATAAGCAATTTTATAGGCTGGTCCTTTTGCGCTTTGTTTTAAAACTTCCATAACATGGAATCCAAATTCTGATTTTACTACACCTTTGGCGCCGACCGAACTTTCAAAAGAAAAATCATTAACAGGTATCACCATCTGACCTTGGGAAAACATTGGGAAAACACCACCCTTTAATTTACTTGATTCGTCGTCTGAATATTTTGCACAAAGTGCATCAAAAGAGGCGCCACCCTTAATGGCATTACTAATACTGTCTGCTAATTTTTTTGCAGAACTGTCATCTCTCAATTGTTGGCCATTCGTTGGATTGATGGTGCCTATTAAAATATGTCTAAAGCTAGCGCTGTCGGGCCATTGTTTTAAACCAATCACCTTGGCAATAGTATAATTTTTACCATCAACATAAGGGCCATATACATTACCAACACCTACATTAAAAATTGAATCTTTTTGTGGTACTTTAATTGATTTCTTGCTTAAATAACTATTGTAATATGGAAGCTCGGTTCCTGCTTTATTTAAGAAAGCAGCTGGGTCACTTGTGTTTTTAAATTCTTCCTTTAAGGATAATAAAACATCTCTTGCGCCTGCGCTATCTACACTTGAGGGTGCTGCGCTAAATCCAACATAACCAATATTTTTACTTGTTTCTACAATTTGAAAAGCTGCAGCGTTTTCATTTAAATAAGCAGCAATATCATCATTGGTTACTTTAATAGTGCTATCTGAAATACTAGAATAAGGTAAACCAACATAAGAAATATTAGCCACATTGCTTGTTTCTGCTAGTTGTTTATCCGCCAACCATTTTGGCAATTGAACACCCTTAACTACCAAGGCTTGGTATTTGCTTCTTAATCTATTTTCAATGGCTGGTTCTATATAAAATTTTTCAATTTGTTTAACCTGGTCTTTATTTTTAGATTTTTTTATTTGTGCAATAGCTTGTTTAGCATCATTCACTTTAAATTCTCCTGTAGTTTTATCTGTAAACTCTTGTTTAAATGGTGATTCATTACCAAATAAAACATCAGAAAGCTCTTTCGTTCCAACAGTAATACCTAATTTCTTTTCTTCTGATTTAAACAAAAGACGATCTACTTCTTGACTCCACAAATAACCTATCAGCTGCTCTCTTTTTACTCCTTGTGAAGCATAGTTTTGTACTTGTGCTTCAAGTTTTTCTTCAAACTCTAATTTATTAATTACTTCGCCGTTTACCTTACCTAGGGTAGTAGTATCCGTTGAGCCCCCTTTTCTACCAACACCGTCTTGTAAAATAAAAGCGATTAAGGCTAAGGCGATAATACCAAAGATGATCCAAGCACCTCTTTCTCTAATGTTCTGAATAATTGACATATATAATTAATTATGGGAGAGCAAAAATAATGTTTTCTTGGTACTAAACAGCTCTAAAACCATGAAAAACAAGCATAAAATGACGAAAAAGCAAATAAAAAATACACAAAGGTGGGGTGGATAAATAAAATTTTCGGGGATATCTATGGTTTTGGGGTGTATAAACCTGCATAAGAAAAGAATAAACAAGTTTTATTTATTCAAAAAGTGCTGTGTAGTATAAAAAGAACTCAATTTATACCCGTTAATTCACAGTGCTAAACTTGTGTATTACCTAAAAAATAAAACAATTATTAAAATTAAAATCGCTGTAAGTCTTGACTGTATTGTATTTTAATACTTATAGAATAAAAAATGAAATAGTGTATAAATAAGATATTAAGATATACACAGGGATAATAGTATTAGTTTATTTATATAAATGTATTAATACTTAATACTACAATAGAAATCCACATTAGGTATTTTAACTACTATTTTAAAATCAACTACTTTTAACAAGAACAAAGAACCAAAGTAAATTCGCCTGATCAACCAGCTAAAAAAGACCTCAAAAAACCCCTATAATCGCATTAATAAATACTTTAAAAAGAAATAAAAAAAAATACTAAATTTATTACTAAATTAATAAAACAATGATAATCAATTAATTAAAAGGAATTTGTACCAATATATATTTAAAAACTAATCAAATTAGTAAAATAATACTAAATATTTTAGTTTATTAACAAATTATCCATATCTTCACTTAAATATTAAAGAAAATATAAAACGACTAACTATGAGTAACCCAAATGTAGAAAAACTAAAAGCATTAAAATTAACGATTGACAAAATTGACAAAGATTATGGCAAGGGTAGTGTGATGATGATGAATGAAAGAAGTCAAGAACCACAAGAAGTAATTTCCACAGGATCAATAGGATTAGATACCGCATTAGGAATTGGCGGTTTACCAAAAGGTAGAATTATTGAAATATACGGACCAGAATCTTCAGGAAAAACAACCGTAGCAATTCATGTAATTGCAGAAGCACAAAAAAAAGGTGGCATGTGTGCAATTATAGATGCTGAACACGCTTTTGATAGTGCTTATGCTAAAAAATTAGGCGTTGATGTAGATAGTTTATTAGTCTCTCAACCAGATTATGGTGAACAAGCTTTAGAAATAGCAGATCGTTTAATTTTATCTGGTGCTATTGATGTAGTAGTGATAGACTCAGTAGCAGCGCTCGTTCCAAAAAGCGAGTTAGAAGGAGAAATGGGCGATAGTAAAATGGGATTACATGCAAGATTAATGAGTCAAGCATTAAGAAAATTAACCGCTACTATTAATAAAACAAACACCATCTGTATTTTTATTAATCAATTAAGAGAAAAAATAGGTATTGTTTTTGGAAACCCAGAAACCACCACAGGAGGAAATGCTTTAAAATTTTATGCTTCTGTTAGATTAGATATTAGAAGAATGGCACAAATAAAAGATGGTGATGAGGCAATAGGAAATAGAGTAAAGGTAAAAGTGGTAAAAAATAAAGTAGCACCACCATTTAGAGCCGCAGAATTTGAAATTATATTCGGCGAAGGAATTAGTAAAATTGGAGAAATTATTGATATGGGTGTTGAATTAGAAATTATACAAAAAAGCGGAAGCTGGTTTAGCTATGACAGCAATAAGCTAGGCCAGGGACGCGATTCTGTAAAAACAATATTGCATGATAATCCAGAAATGGCCAATGAAATTGAAGCAAAAATCAGGGCAAAGCTGGCAATAAAAGCCGAAGAGGCCGCTAAATAATTGTTTCCATAAAGATTTTGTTTTTTAGGGTTAGTTAGTATAAACCGCATCAATTATGGTGCGGTTTTTTTATATTTATAAAAAAAAGAGTGATCAGAATTTTAAAACTTTTTATTAGAGCTGCGCTCTGGCTTTTTTGCGCAGAAATTAATACGAAGAATAAATATTTATTAAACACCAACGGCCCCTTATTAATCATTGCCAACCACCCCAACTCTTTTTTAGACGCTATTATTATTGGATCTAGATACAATAGAAGAATCCATTTTTTAGCCAGGGGTGATGTGTTCACAAAAAAACACCATCGTTTTTTACTTAGCCTTTTAAATATGATTCCTGTTTATAGACTAAGAGAGGGAAAAGAATTTTTACACCTTAATGAATATGCCTTTAAAGAATCGGTAAGACTTTTGAATAAAAAGGAAGCCGTTTTAATTTTTATAGAGGGTACTTGTTTAAACACCAACCAACTACAACCCTTTAAAAAAGGAACCGCAAGAATATTAGAAGCTTGTCATGCGGAAAATAGCTTTCCACAAATACACCTAGCGGGCATTGCTTATAATAACTTTAAAGGAATAGGAAAAAAAGTAAATCTTTGTCTTTCTATCTTTATTCAAAAAACAGCCATACTTAACGCCAAAGACCGCGTTGAGTTTAATCAGCATGTTTTTAAACAGCTTTCAAATTTAATTATACCAAACACCAAAACGACTATAATTAAAAAAACAGCCCTCTATTATTTTCACCGCCCCTTTTATTACTTGGTGTACCAGTTTGTTCAAAATAAAACCAAGGGCACTGTCTTTTTTGACTCAGTTTTGTTTGGCGTATTGTTTTTCTTATACCCTATATATTTATTCATAATAATTGTCATTTTACAAATCATAAGTATTCCACAACCAATAATTTTTGGTACCTTGGGGCTACTGTTTTTATTCAGAAATCAAACACTAGACGCTAACGAATAGTTAAATTTTTATTATGCCAAACAATATGAGAAAGCTAGAAAAAAGAAAAAAAATAGCATTGATTGCGCACGATAATAAAAAAAAGGACTTGATAGAGTGGGCCATCTACAATAAAACCGCGCTTTCTAAACATAGCTTAGTGGCCACCGGCACCACGGGGCGATTAATAGAAGAAGCCCTTGATCAACCCGTAAAAAAATTATTAAGTGGCCCGCTAGGTGGAGACCAGCAAATTGGTGCTATGATTGCCACAGGGGATATTGATGTCATCTTTTTCTTTTTTGATCCCATGGAAGCACAACCGCATGATAGTGATGTGAAGGCTTTATTAAGACTGGCGGTTGCTTGGAATTTACCCATGGCCTGTGATAGAACCACCGCAGATTTTTTAATGACCTCGCGTTTCATGCAAGAGGTTTATGAATACAAGCTTCCCGACTACACAGACTACCTCAAAAGAAATATTTAATATCATTTAAAACTATAATAGTATGAAAAAGCAATCCATTTTATTTTGTACAACATTTGCCTTGTTTATTGTGGCCATAAGCAATACAAGCAATGCACAAAACAGTTTACTGGGCTTTAAAAATGCAACTAAAGAAAATAAAATTGAAAAAGATTTTGATGCGCAGCTTAGTGCGAAACGGGTGGGTGAAAATATTAAGCTCTTATCTTCTGTTCCACACCATATAAGCTCCGTGGGTGGCAAGTTTGTGGCAGAACAAATTGCTAAGACTTTTAGAGAAAATGGATGGGATACAAAAATTGAAACCTATCAAGTTTTATTTCCAACACCCATTACTAGAGTTTTAGAAATGAGGGGCAGCACTAATTACAAAGCACAATTAAAAGAATATGCTGTAAAAGAAGATGCTACCTCTAATCAAGCAGACCAGCTTCCTACCTATAATTGTTGGAGTGCAGATGGAGATGTAAATGCACCATTGGTTTTTGTAAATTATGGTTTACCAGAAGATTATGAAACATTAGCGAAATATGGAATTGATGTAAAAGGAAAAATTGTGATTGCAAAATATGGTCGCAGTTGGAGAGGGATCAAACCAAAAGTAGCACAAGAACATGGCGCCATTGGTTGTTTGATTTATTCAGATCCAATGGACGATGGTTATACCGCTGGAGATGTTTATCCTCTTGGGGCGTATAAAAATGACCAAACTGTACAAAGGGGTTCAATCATGGATATGGTGGTTTATCCTGGAGATCCTACTACCCCTAACGTTGGTTCAGTGGAAGGTGTAAAACGCCTAGACCATACAGAAGCAATCAACTTATTAAAAATACCAGTACTACCAATAAGTTATGGAGATGCAGCACCTATGTTAAAAGATATGGCTGGTCCTGTGGCCCCTAAAGAATGGGCCGGTTCCCTACCCTTTACTTATCATATTGGCCCAAGTAAATCAAGTGTACACTTGAAGGTTCTTTTTGATTGGAAAATTCGACCAGCTTTAAATGTTATCGCAACCATTAAGGGCTCAGAATATCCCGATCAGTGGATCATTAGAGGCAACCACCATGATGGATGGGTAAATGGCGCTTCAGATCCAATTAGCGGTATGGCTTCCGAATTAGAAGAAGCTATTGCCATAGGGGGTCTATTAAAACAAGGCTGGCGTCCAAAAAGAACCTTGGTTTATTGTGCCTGGGATGGTGAAGAGCCGGGCTTATTGGGTTCAACAGAGTGGGCCGAAGATCATGCGGCCGAATTACAATTAAAAGCGGTGGCTTATATTAATTCAGATGGAAATGGACGTGGGTTTATGGGCGCAGAGGGTTCTCATGCTTTCGCACCCTTGATTTCTGAAATTAGTAAAGACGTGATTGATCCACAAACAGGGGTTTCTGTTTTTGAAAGATCAAAAGCAAGAAGAGCCACTAGTGCAGCTACTATTAAATCAAAAAAAGAAGCCTTTGAGTCTAATGCATACCCACTTGGTGCCCTTGGTGCAGGATCAGACTATTCTACATTTATTCAACACCTAGGCGTGCCTTCATTAAATATTGGCTATGGAGGAGAAAATAGTGGTGGTGAATATCATTCTATTTATGATTCCTATGATAACTATATTAGATTTAAAGATCCTGGTTTTGAATATGGCGTAGCACTTGCAAAAACCACTGGTCGTGTGGCTTTGCGTTTGGCAGAGGCAGATGTTTTACCTTTTGATTTTAGAAATTTACACGCTACCATCAAAGGCTACATGACTGAGTTAATTTCAAACGTGGATCAAATGCGAGAAAAAGTAAAAGTAGAAAACGACCTAATCAGCAAGAAGGCCTACCTTATCGCTGCAGATCCAACCGAGGGTTTAAAAATACCTACTGCAGAAAAAGAGGTACCCTATATTGATTTTTCAATCATCTTAAATGCGCTATCAAATCTTGAAAAAGCTGCAGCACATGTAGAACAAGCAAAAGCAAGTGCGGATGTAAATAAAATAAATAATTTAAACGCTAAAATATTTGCTGCGGAACAACAGCTTTTAAGCAGTACAGGCCTTCCTCGCCGACCATGGTTTAAGCACACTATTTATGCGCCAGGTTTTTATACAGGTTATGGAGTAAAGACGGTTCCGGGTGTGAGAGAAGCGATAGAACAAAAAAATTGGGCAGAAGCCAAAGAACAAATAAATCAAGTGGCCAACGCTATTGAAAAACTTTCTAGTTACTTAGATGCTTTATAGCATGTAAATTTGTACATGCCTTTTCAATTACAATCCACCTATACCCCGTCGGGCGATCAACCATCGGCCATAGAACAACTCACCGAAGGGGTTTTAGCAGGTGATCGTTTTCAAACCTTATTGGGGGTTACAGGTAGTGGTAAAACATTTACCATTGCCAACCTCATTCAAAATATTCAGCGACCCACCCTGGTGCTAACCCACAATAAAACACTGGTGGCCCAATTGTATGGAGAGTTTAAATCATTCTTCCCCAACAATGCAGTGGGCTATTTTGTATCTTATTACGATTATTATCAACCCGAAGCTTATTTACCTACTTCTGGAGTCTACATCGAAAAGGATTTAAGTATCAACGAAGAGTTGGATAAATTAAGACTACAAGCTACCGCACAATTATTAAGCGGTCGCAGAGACATCATTATTGTTGCCAGTGTGAGTTGTATTTATGGAATGGGAAACCCTACTGAATACGAAAAAGGAATTATTAGAATACATAAAGGCATGGTCGTTGCCAGACAAGCATTTTTACATGCGCTAGTAAATAGTTTGTACCGCCGAACCGTTACAGAGTTTGATAGGGGATCTTTTAGAGTCAATGGGGACACGGTGGACATTCGACTGCCTTATGTTGATTATGGATACCGCATTACTTTTTTTGGCGATGAAATAGAATCTATAGAAAGCTTAGAAATTGAAAGTGGCAAAAGAATAGAGGAAATGGAAAACGCGGCAATCTTCCCCGCAAATTTATATTTAGCGCCCAAAGAATTGGTACAAGAAATTATTGCAGAAATTCAAGATGAAATGCGTGCACAAGTGGAGTACTTTAAAAGCACGGGCAAACAACTAGAGGCACAAAGATTAAAAGAAAGAGTAGAATACGATATTGAAATGATTCGCGAATTGGGCTATTGCACTGGTATTGAAAACTATTCTCGTTTTTTTGATAGGCGCATACCTGGCACGAGACCCTTTTGTTTATTAGACTACTTCCCTAAAGATTTTATTTGTGTGGTAGACGAAAGCCATGTCACCATTCCACAAATTTCCGGAATGTATGGGGGCGACAGAAGTAGAAAAATGAATTTGGTAGAATATGGATTTAGGTTACCCAGCGCAATGGACAATCGTCCATTAAACTTTAATGAATTTGAAAACATCATCGGGCAATCCATTTTTGTAAGTGCCACGCCCGGAGAATATGAATTAGAAAAAACAGGTGGCTTAATTGTAGAACAAGTCGTAAGACCAACAGGACTGCTAGATCCGCCTATTGAAGTACGACCAACAAAAAATCAAATTGATGACTTATTGGAAGAGATTGCGATGCAAGTAGAAAAAGGAGATCGCGTACTTGTGACTACCCTTACTAAAAAAATGGCCGAAGAAATGGATCGATATTTGAGCCGCATTCAAATCAAATCAAAATACATCCATAGCGATATAGACGCATTGGAAAGAGTAGAAATATTAAGAGAATTACGATTGGGCATCATTGATGTATTGGTGGGCGTCAACCTATTAAGAGAGGGGCTTGATTTGCCAGAAGTTTCCTTGGTGGTGGTCTTGGATGCAGACAAAGAAGGCTTTTTAAGAAATGAAAAATCTTTAACACAAACTTCCGGTAGGGCCGCAAGAAATGTAAATGGACGTGTCATATTTTATGCAGATAAGATGACTCAAAGTATGCAGCGCACCATTGATGAGACCAACAGAAGAAGAGACAAACAAATTAAATACAACACAGAACACCAGATTACCCCCACCACCATTATTAAAAGTATTCAACAGGTGATGGCGCAGTCTGCGGTATTAGAGATCAAGGGCTATACACTTAATAATATCAACATTAAAACCACAGACAATATGTTGATGGTGGCGGATAGCGAAAATACGTATACCACCATCCCGCAAATAGAAAAAGCCATTACGCAAACTAAAAAACAAATGGATAAATTTGCAAAAGCACTAGATTTTATGGAAGCTGCCAAACTAAGAGACGAAATGTTTAGATTAGAAACACAGCTTGAAAAAATGAAAAACGCCTAAATCGAACTCAATTAATTTAATACCAATAATGTCAACCCTCATCGAATCTATCTATACAGGCTTAGTTCAAACCACTTGGTTAGAAGCCATTGCGGTAATATCTGGTATTGTTTCGGTATGGTACAGTAGAAAAGAAAACATTTTGGTTTATCCAACAGGGCTTTTAAACACCACCATCTACATTTATCTAAGTACTAAGGGACATTTATTAGGCGAGGCCAGTGTAAATATTTATTATACCATCATGAGTTTATATGGTTGGTATTTGTGGACAAGAATAGATCCTCAACAACAAAAGCCTATTTTAAAAATAACTAAAAGTACCTTAAAGGATTGGCGCAATCAATGCTTGTTTTTTTTAGGCTTTTATTTGGCGATATATTTTTCTTTGGTTTTGTTAAAAAAAGATTTTGCACCTGAAGCCATACCATGGGCAGATGCATTAGCAAGCGCGGCTGCTTATACGGGCATGTGGTTAATGGCCAAGAAAAAATTGGAGAGCTGGCTTTGGTGGATAGTGACCAATATAGCTTCTATTCCTTTGTATTTTATAAAAGGCTATGCGTTTACAAGTGTTCAATTTATTATTTTATTAATATTAGCCATTGCTGGATGGAAATCTTGGAATGATAAAATTAAACAAAGGCAAAATGCTTAAAGAAAAAATAGATAGGCAAGAAAAAAGCCTTCAAAAAATTGTAGTCCTAGGCCCAGAATCTACAGGAAAATCAACGCTCTGTGAGGCTTTGGCAAAACATTATCAAGCAGTGGATTGTAAAGAATATGCCAGGGAATATTTGCATCAAAATGGTATAAAATACAATTTCGACAATCTATTAACAATTGCCAAGGGCCAATTAAACTTAGAAGATCAGGCCATTCAAAAAGCCAAACAACAGTTAGAAGAAGAAGATATAAATAAACTATTTATTGACACCGACATGTATGTGATGAAGGTTTGGTCTGAATATGTTTTTAACAATTGCCATCCTTATATATTAGATCAAATCAATAACAGGAAATATGATTTTTATTTACTCTGTAATATAGACCTACCTTGGACCTCAGATGAAATGCGTGAATATCCTGATGAAAAACCAAGACAAGAGTTATTTGCCATCTATAAAGATATTTTAATTAATCAGTCTACGCCCTGGGGCATCGTTAGTGGTCAAAGCGAAGAAAGAACTAAAAACGCGATCCAGTTGATTGATCAGTTTTTTAAGTAAAAATTAGCTATTATTTTTTTAAGAGGGCCATCACATCTTCATCGGTTTCAATATTATTCATCTCGCGTAGAATTTGTGGATAGCGCCAAGCTACCCTTTTGGTCAATGGGTTGGCAGTGAATTTTTTTGGATTCGGTAAACCAGCCACAATCATGGCAGCTTCTTGCCTAGATAATTTTTTAGCAGATTTATGAAAATAATGTTGTGCTGCAGCTTCCATACCAAAGCAACCCGGTCCAGTTTCAATCACGTTTAAATACACTTCCAAAATCCTTTGCTTGCCCCAAATCCATTCGATTAAAAATGTAAAATATATTTCAGGCAGCTTTCTAATGTATTTGTCATAATGCCCCCCCTGCCACAAAAAAACATTTTTAGCTGCTTGTTGAGTGATGGTACTAGCGCCTCCACCTAAGGGAATCCTAGATTTTTTATTTTTCTTTTTGGGGTGTAAACTTTTTTCAATGGCATCCCAATCAAAACCCATGTGGTCTGTAAAAGTTTGATCTTCACTGGCGATGGCCGCTAATTTAATATTGTAGGACAAGTCTTTCCATGCCACATAATCTCTATTTAAACCCAAGCCAAAGGCATTGGTCATTTGTGTAATGGTAATGGGAGGTTCCAGAAATTTAGTAATTAAAACATAGGCCAAGGAGCTAAAAAACAAATATAAAATTACTCGTCGTATTTTTTTTAGCACAAACAAAAATTTATAAAGTTTCTACTGTAAATCTTTTTCCAATAGGTCTGTAATTGGGATGTGTTCTGTGTAATAAAACACCGCTAGCCCAAGCCAAAGTACCACCCACTAGCTTTGGAATATTGTTACCCGCAAACAAGGGATCTTTATTAGTCAAAGAATTAATGGTATTCAATCCCAAATAACCAATTCCACCAGCCATTAAAAAAGCGCCATTGGTAAATACACTATTGTAATGCCCTCTTTCAATGGGAAAGGCAATGATCTCTTTAATCTGTACCGCAAGCTTTCCTAATTTCAAAGTATCCTGTCCATAGGTTCCATAAACAGAAACAATAGATTGCAATGCAAATTGATCGATTTGAATAGAGTCATTCCTTATCCAATCAATATAGCCCGTCAACCACTGTTGGTTACTAAATTGAAAATTGATATAATTACCTGCAGTATAAGAATACACCACTACCCCCTTGTCTTTTAACAATAAGAGTTGACCTGCTTTTGCATCAACTTGAGCAAAGCTTGAACTTGCAAAGCAAATCAATAATAAAAAGGTAAAACGTAGTTTTTTATTCACTTAAGCAATTTACGATTTAAACTTAATATAATAGGTGTTCATTTTAAACCAACCAATCAGCATAAAGCACTTTAACGATAATTTAGGGCAGCATAAAACAGCGCAGCACTAAAAACTAATATAATAACCCCCGATAGTCGATTGATGACCACCATGTTTCTTAGTGTAAGGCGAGATCTAACCTTGTCTGCTAGTAACACTTTGACCAAATCAGAAATTAATACAAACAATAAACAGGTACCAAAAACAATTAGTTTATAATGAAGCGCATCGTTGGATTCATTGGCAGTAGCGCTGATCGCTGCCGTCCATGCAAACCAAAATAAAAATACATTAGGATTCAAAGTATTCATAAAAAAACCGGAAGCAAAAATCCCAAGCAGGTCTCTTTTACGCATGGTTTTATCTTTGTCCTGATCTCCTGGTTCAAAGGTTATTTTTTTTAAAAAAAGGGTATACAAACCCATCAATAATAAAAATCCAGCACCCACAATAGCAATTAAAGCTTTATGGCTTAAGGCCATGGCAAAGAAGCCAGTGAATAAATTGCAAATCGTTAAAAGAACAATGTCACTAGCAGATACGCCTGCTACAAAAATATATCCTGCTTTTCGCCCATTGGTTAAGCTTTGTTTTAGAATAGCAAAAATTACAGGCCCTATAGAGATGCTTAATATAAACCCAAGCAATAAACCTTTAAGTAATGGAGCAATCATCTTAATGCTTTGAGATAAATAATTTCCAATCTTCCAACATGGAACCTTTCAATACCCTTGGAAATTTATGTTGACCACCAATTTTCCCCTTGCTTTGAAGAAAAGTCATAAAGGCTTCTTCTTTTAAAACAGTAATTCTTATATCCTTCAATGCAGATTTTCTTTCAATGGCGTAATCATCATTTAATTCTATTAATTTTTCATCAATTTTACTGGCTAATAATTTTTCATCGATCTTTTGATCACAGGCCACATACCAATGATGGGCAAAAAAACTGCCAGCAGGCTCACCTGTTACACAATATTCTGGAATTGATAAATTTAATTCTTCACTTGCTAATTGAATGGCCTTATTCATATTGTCTACACTCAAATGTTCCCCCACCAAACTTAAAAAATGTTTTGTACGGCCGGTAATAATTATTTCTGCATTGGCTTTGTCTATAAATTTAATGGTATCTCCAATTAAATAACGCCAGGCCCCAGCTGGCGTGCTTATCAATACAGCATAGTCTTTGCCCTCTTCCACTTCATGAATCAAAAGGGTTTCAGGGTTTTCAATCATTTCGCCATTAGCATCAAAATTGACATCGTCAAAGGGGACAAATTCAAAAAATATATGTTGACTAAAAGAAAGCTTCATTCCTTTAGCGCCCTGCTTATCCTGCCAAGCCAAGAAACCCTCACTTGCTAAATATGTTTCCACATAGGTGATGGGCTTTCCTAATAATTTTTCAAAACCATGTTTGTAAGGTTCAAAACTTACACCCCCATGCACAAAAAAAGCAAGGTTGGGCCAGATTTCATGTATGTTATTTAATTGGTATTTCTCGATCACCATTTCTATACACATTTGAATCCAAGCAGGTACGCCGACAATAAATCCAATATCCCAGTCGGGTGCTTTTTCTACAATCTCAATTAATTTTTTATTCCAGTCTCTTTCTTTAGCAATTTTTCTACCTGGTTTATAAAAAGGCTGAAACCAAAAAGGGGCTTTTTTTGCAGTAATTCCGCTTAAATCACCAGCATAATAGCCAGGCCCTTTTTGTAAATCGGTACTACCCCCAAGGGTTAACCATCCTTTTCCGATAGAAGCCAGCGGCACATCTTGATAATTAAACAAACTAATTAATTGTTTAATCATGATGATCTTATTGCCGCTTAATAAGTCATTAGTTACAGGAATGTATTTACTTGCCGCTTCACTGGTACCGCTACTCAAAGCAAAATATTTTATTTTACCAGGCCAGCAAATATCGGATTTGCCTTCAAGGGTCAAATGCCACCAGTCTTTATAAATTTTATTGTAATTGTAGGTTGGTACATTTTTTTGAAATGCTTTGGCTGGATGTTTGCTTAATAAAATATCATTAAAATGAAAAGCTTGACCAAAGGAAGTATACCTTGCCCGACGCAATAATTTCTTAAGTACGCGTAATTGAGCTCTTTTAGGACTTCTTGGGGGAATGCCTAGTGCTTTATTGATGTTTTTGGGCAAGTTAATCTCAAAAAGGGGCATCTACAGAATCGGGTTTAATTTTAAAGATTATATACAAAAATAGGAATGTTATTCGAGCAAACGACCCTACTTTTGCTTTATGATTAAAAATACATTATTAACCGCTGTTGAAGCGGGTGGCCAAGTGTTGAAGCAGTTTTTTAACGGTTCTTTTACAATAGCTAGCAAGGGTTCTCTGAATGATCTAGTGACAGAGGCGGACCACGCTTCAGAAAAGGCGATTTTCAAAGTAATTCAAGACGCCTTTCCAAGTCATTTCATTTTAAGCGAAGAAACAGGAGAAATTAAGCAAGATTCCAATATAAAATGGATCATTGATCCCATTGATGGCACCATTAATTTCGCCAACGGTATTCCTATTTGTTGTGTAAGTATTGGGGTAGAAGAAAATGGCAAAATGATTTTAGGGGCAGTTTATAATCCCATGATGAACGAATTGTTTATCGCAGAACGCGGAAAAGGCGCCACCTTAAATGGCCATAAATTAAAAGTAAGTGAAAAAGAAAATTTATTGAGTAGCTGTTTGGTGACCGGATTTCCTTATCAATATTTAGATTCAGAAAATGGACCCCTACAAATTTTTGAAAAATTAATTCGCAAGGCCATTCCGGTGCGTAGATTAGGAAGTGCAGCCATTGATTTATGTTGGACAGCCGCTGGAAGGTTTGATGGATTTTATGAACATAAACTGCAAGCCTGGGACAGTGCGGCGGGATTTTTAATGGTAGAAGAAGCAGGGGGAAAAGTAACGGACTTAAGTGGTCATCCCTATAGTCCTTACCAGCCGGGTATTATAGCGACTAATGGAAAAATTCATGATCAATTATTACAAGTCATTAAAGGTGGAACTTTATAAATTATTTTATGTCAACAGAAAGAACTGAAATTGATAAATTGGGTGAGTTTGGTTTGATAGATCATCTCACAGAAAATTTTGAAACACATAATGCCTCTACTATTTTATCAATAGGAGATGATGCAGCCGTGATTGATCATTTTGGAAAACAAACAGTGATCACCACCGATTTATTAATTGAAGGGGTGCATTTTGATTTAATGTATACGCCCTTAAAACATTTGGGTTATAAATCTGTGGTAGTGAATCTTAGCGATATCTATGCCATGAATGCGCAGCCTACGCAAATTACTATGAGCATCGCCTTTAGCAATCGTTTTAGCTTAGAAGCTTTAGAAGAATTTTATGAAGGCGTGAATATTGCTTGTGAAAAATATGAGGTGGATTTAATTGGCGGCGACACGTCAACTTCACAAAAAGGATTAATCATTTCCGTGACCGCAATAGGAGAAGTAGCACCAGATAAATACATCCAACGTAGTACCGCTGAAACTGGAGACCTGATCTGCGTTTCAGGCGATTTAGGTGCAGCTTTTTTAGGATTAACACTCATGGAAAGAGAGAAAAAAATATTTGTAGAGAATCCACAAATTCAACCCAATTTAGAAAACGAAGATTATATCGTTGGAAGATTGTTAAAACCAGAAGCGAGAAAAGACATTCTAGAAATATTAGAAAAGCAAAATATTCTTCCCACTTCCATGATGGACATCAGTGATGGTTTAAGTAGTGAGGTATTGCATTTGTGCAAACAAAGTAATTTGGGTTGTAGAATTTATGAAGAAAAAATTCCCATTCACGAATCTAGCCGTGCTGCAGCTTTTAAATTTGGTTTAGACCCTACGGTCTGCGCATTGAATGGTGGCGAAGATTATGAATTGATTTTTACCATGAAGCAATCCGACTATGATAAAATTACTTTACAAGAAGAAATAAGTGTGATTGGTTATATGTGTGATAAGGAAGAAGGCGCTAAATTAATTACCAAGGGTAAAAATTTATTTGACATTACGGCGCAAGGTTGGAATGCTTTTGGTCAATAAAATTGGTAAAATATAACTTGTTTTTTTACTTAAGCTAAGATCATTTTAATGATGGACAAATCGGCGCTTAAGCAAAGTAGATCTGCCTTTCCGCCCATTTCAATGGTACCTAAAATTTCATTTTGCTGCATTATCTTAGCGGGATATAAGCTACACATTTTAATGGCTTCTCCTAATTCAATGCCTACATTCTCTACTAGGTTCTTTACCGATTTTAATTGTGTTAAAGCAGAACCGCTTAAGACGCCTTTGCTTTCATATTTATCACCCACCAGTGCATGTTGATACAGTCCGGTATTAGTGGTGGTCACCGCATCGGTAATACAGAATAAACGATCACCCATTATTTTTTTAGCAATTTTAATTGCAGCAAAATCTACATGATATCCATCTGCCACTAAACTACAGCTGGCCGTTGGATGATTAAACAAAGCGCCCACCATGCCGGGTGCACGGTGTTGCAATCCACTCATGGCATTGTATAAATGGGTGGCCACATTAATTCCATTGTCTAAAAAAGAGTTAGCTAAGGAATAGGTTGCATTCGTGTGTCCAGCAGAAATAACTATATTATTTTCTTGAATTAAATTAATAATATTTTGATCTACTACTTCAGGCGCAATCGTAATCATCCCAATATTTCCATCACCGTATTGTATAATTTCTTCCACTTCTTGATAAGTAGGTGAATGAATAATATCGGCCTGATGTGCTCCTTTTTTGACTACATTAATCCATGGGCCTTCAATGTGTAATCCCATACAACCCTTGCCACCACTGGCTTTGTATGCCTTCACTGCATCAATAGCCTTTAGAATAATTTCATGACTTTGTGAAGCAATGGTAGGTTGAAAATAAGCAGCACCTCCTGCCACAGAATATTGATATATTTTTTCAATGGTATCCGCTTTAGGAAATTCAGACAATAATTTATTTTCTGCGCCATAAATTTGAAGATCAATCAATGTAGGAATAACAAGAGGCATGGCATTATTAGGATCATATCCTTCTTTGTCGATGCTTATAATTTTTCCATTTTCAAATGCAATCACCACTTCCTTCAACCAATCCCTACCTGTAAATAATTTTGTTGCCGATATGCTAGTGATCATAAATTTTGCTACTTAGTTATCATTATTGAATATGGAAAAAATCGGCATCTTTCCAAAATGGAAACAGCGCGCGCGCATTCGTAATTTCTTCTTTTTGTAAACTAATGGTAAAAACATCTTCTTCGTAAGCACAGTAGTAGAGCACTTCTCCAAGGGGTCCAACAATTAATGAATCACCGCTGTGGGCAATATTGTTTCCATCTATACCTACACGGTTCAAGCCAACGCTAATACATTGATTTTCTATGGCTCTTGCAGTGAGTAAGGTTTTCCAAGCATGGTTTCTTTTTTCTGGCCAGTTAGCTACATAAAGTAATACATCATATTCTTCTCCTTGTTGACGGGCCCAAACAGGAAAACGCAAATCATAACAAATCTGTAAATTAATTTTCCAGCCTTTTACACTGGCAATTAATCTTTTATTGCCTGCACTATAATGTTGATCTTCTCCTGCAAAAGCAAACAAGTGTCTTTTATCATAATAGCCTAATTCGCCATTAGGTAACATCCATATTAATCTGTTGTAATATTTTTCATCTTCTTTAATAATTATGGAACCTGTGAGGATCGCTTTTTTCTCTGCCGATAAACTGCGCATCCACGCAACGGTAGGCCCATCCATCGTTTCAGCAAATTTTTCTGGCTGCATGCTAAAACCAGTGCTAAACATTTCTGGAAGTACAATCACTTCTGTATATTCCTCTATACGCCTGATTTTTTCAGCCAACATGGCTAAGTTGGCGGCTTTATCTTCCCAAAATAAAGCTGTTTGTATAAGTGAAAAACTAAGGGTAGTTACTGGCATTCTTTAATCTTATGAACTAAAGATACAATATTCAAATAAAAAACTTATTTCTTGTTTAGCGCTTGCAAAATGGGCTGGATCAGCGTAGATTCAAAGCCTCGTTGATTTAAAAAAGAATTGGTTTTGGCCATTCGACTCATGCCTCTTTCTCCTTTCAATGAATTCCATTTTTTAGTGGCTAAGGTCAATAAGGTTTTTTCATAATCTTGCTCATCAATGCTTTGGAGCGCTTTTTTAATGTTTACAGGGCTCACTCTTTTTTGTTGCAAAGCATATTTTATCTTTTGTTTACCCCAAGCCTTAATTCTAAAATGACCGCCGGCAAAACTTTCGGCAAAACGTGCTTCGTTTAAAAAATTATCTGTGATTAAATCGGAGATGATTTCCTCTACTTCATCCTTGGTCATCCCCAATGCATACAACTTGTCTCGGACTTCTTGTTGCGCCCTTTCTTGATAAGCGCAAAAATGCCTAATCCTTTGTATAGCCTGCTCTTTACCTATTCTAATTTTTTGCATTTTTGTCGATAAGAATGTCAATAAGAAATGCTAAAATAGCTTTTTAATCTTAAGATTTTGCATTAGTTTCGTTAGTGTTATTCAGGTTAAAATTTTGACCCCAACAACCAATAAAACTACAGCGAATTATGAAATTTATCGTTTCTTCTTCTTCACTTTTAAAACACCTTCAACAAATATCAGGTGTTATCAATACCAATACTGTATTGCCTATTTTAGAAGATTTTTTATTCGAGATAGAAGATAAAAAATTAAACATTGTAGCCACCGATTTGGAAACGGTAATGCGTGTGCAAATGGATGTAGAAAGCAAGGCCAATGGTCGTGTATGTATTCCAGCAAAAATCTTGATCGACTCTTTAAAAAATATTGCAGACCAACCTCTTACTTTTAATATTGATAAAAATTATGCGGTAGAAATTACCAGCGATAATGGTAAGTATAAAGTGATGGGGGAGAATCCAGATAATTTTCCAAAAGAACCTACGGCTGATGATACCACAGGATTTAACATGACCAGCAGTGGTTTGTTAACCGCCATCAATAAAACTTTATTTGCGGTAAGTGGAGATGATCTAAGACCTGCAATGACTGGCGTGTTTTTTGAATTAACCAAAGACTCAGTTCAATTTGTAGCCACCGATGCACATCGTTTGGTACGTTATAAAAGAACGGATACCAAGGCCAAACAAAATGCTTCTTTCATAGTGCCCAAAAAACCACTGAACTTATTAAAAAATGCTTTGCCAGATAATGAAGATCCAATTACCATCAGCTTTAACAGCAATCATTTGTTTGTGGATCATGGATCAACGCAATTGATTTGTCGTTTGATAGATGCGCGATTCCCAGATTATAAAGTAGTTATTCCTGCCGACAATCCTTACCGCTTAACAGTGAACAAGCATGACTTTCAAAATGCATTGCGTAGAGTGAATGTATTTAGTAATAAAAGCACCAATCAAGTGGCATTAAATATCACAGGTAATGAGTTGCAAATGGCTGCACAAGACATTGATTTTAGTTTTGAAGGAAATGAGCGCATGAGTTGCGAATACAAAGGTGAAGACATTCAAATTGCCTTTAATGCAAAATTTTTAATTGAGATGTTAAGTGCTGCCGATACAGATGATGTATTTTTAGAACTCTCTACACCAAGTAAGGCAGGCTTGATTAAACCATCTGAACAAGTGCCAGGCGAAGACTTATTAATGTTGGTGATGCCTTTAATGTTAAATAGTTAATCCCTATCCTATACAAGTGAAATAAAATTCGCTTTGATTTCAAGGAAACCCGATGCCCTAATCAATGGAACATCGGGTTTTTTTATTTACATTTATAGTATAAAACGAATCTAATGCTTGACCTCATCAAAAACTATTTTGAACATATACCAAGTGCACACAGGGCTTTATTATTAGCAGGCGGTATCACCTTTTTTTGGTTGGTGGAAATTGCTGTACCCTTATTTAATTTTAAGTACAATAAGTTCAAACATGCTGGCCTGAATTTATTTTTTACCTTCACGACCATTGTCATTAATTTTTTATTTGCCTTGGTCATGGTTAAAGTAAGTGATTGGACGGTAGCAGAAAATTTTGGATTACTTCATATCATTCAACTCAGCCCATGGGTAGAAGCCATTACAGGTTTATTATTATTAGATTTTATAGGTGCTTATTTAGTGCATATGATAGAACATAAAGTAAAATTTTTATGGAAATTTCATATGGTGCACCACGCCGATACACAGGTGGACACTACTACTGGTAATAGACATCATCCAGGAGAGTCCGTGGTAAGAGCAGTTTTTGCAATTCTTGCAGTATTAATTTTAGGCAGCCCCATGTGGATGGTCATGGTTTATCAAAGCTTGAGTGTAGTGCTTACCCAATTCAATCATGCCAATATCAAAATTCCTAAATGGTTTGATCAAAGTTTTGGCTATATCATTGTCTCTCCCAATATGCATAGAATTCATCATCATATAAAGCGACCTCAAACCGATAGTAATTATGGAAATATTTTTTCTTTCTGGGACCGTCTTTTAGGCACTTATAATTATACACCCATGAATGAAATCATTTATGGCTTAGATGTAATGGATAATTCAAAAGATCAATCCTTGGCCTATCAATTAAAAGCACCTTTTGATAAATCGATAAAATCAGATTATTAATTCTGTCTTTAAAAGAAAAATTAGATAAAAAGCAATGACTAAAATTGGAGCCTTTATTCCTGCCCGCTATGCGGCCACACGCTTTCCAGCAAAATTAATGCAGGCCTTAGGTGATAAAACAGTAATTAGACATACCTACGATAATACAGTGGCAACAGGACTCTTCGATGAAGTATATGTGGTAACTGATAGTGAAATTATTTTTAATGAAATAACCACTAATGGCGGCAAGGCCATCATGAGTAAAAAAGAACACGAAAGTGGATCAGATAGAATAGCTGAAGCCATAGAACATTTAGCTATAGATATTGTGGTGAATGTACAAGGAGACGAACCCTTTGTAAAAAAAGAACCTCTTGAAAAACTCATTGCTGTTTTTAAAGATGATATAGTGCAAGTAGCATCACTTATGCAAGCATTAACCAATACTGAATTAATTGCTGATCCTAATTATGTAAAAGTAGCCGTGGATAAAAATAGCAACGCCTTGTTTTTTTCACGCAGCGTTATTCCTTATGCAAGAAATACAGAACTTGCTATCAATTATTATGAACATATTGGGGTGTATGCCTTTAAAAAACAAGCCCTACTTGATTTTACCCATTGGCCTATGTCACCCCTAGAGGCTGCGGAAAAAATAGAATGCCTTCGTTATTTAGAAAATGGCGTTCCTATGAAAATGGTGGTTACAAGTTATATGGGCGTAGAGATAGATACACCCGAAGATTTAATAAAAGCAGCGAAACTTTTACAATAATTATTTACTGAAACCTTCTTTATAATATTAATATTTAACTATGAACAAAGGAAAATTATTTCAATCTACCGTTGTAGCCGCCTTGGCCGGTTTCATTTTTGGTTTTGACATGGTAGTTATTTCTGGTGCCGATAAACCTATACAAGCGCTTTGGCATACCACCCCTTTGTTTCATGGATTTTTTATTATGTCCATGGCCTTGTGGGGAACGGTGATAGGCTCTGTATTTGCAGGTGCCCCTACAGAAAAATATGGCCGTAAAAAAGTATTGATCTGGTTAGGGATCATGTTTATTGCATCGGCCATTGGTTCTGCTTTAGCACAAGATCCATATACCTTTTCTTTCTTTAGATTAATAGGAGGCATTGCCATAGGTATTTCATCGGTAGCAGCCCCAACGTATATTTCTGAAATCTCCAATAAAAATAATAGAGGCAAACTAGTAGGTATGTATCAGTTCAATATTGTCTTTGGTATTCTAATTGCTTATTTATCAAATTATTTTTTAGCAGGTTTTGGTGGAGCCAATGATTGGCGTTGGATGTTGGCCGTATTGTTAATTCCTTCTGGAATTTATACCATCATGACCTTGGGCTTACCTGAAAGTCCAAGATGGTTATTCTCTGTTAAAAACGACGAAGCGGGTGCAAGACAAACTTTAGCCATTGTAGGTGTGGAAAATATTGATGAAACCATTCAGGAAATTAAAACGGCCTATGATCAAGAAAAAGCCCAAGGCGCGATTCAATTATTTACCAAACATCATACCAAAATTATATCCATTGCTTTTTTTGTCGCTTTTTTTAATCAGGCATCTGGCATTAATTTTCTTTTATATTATGCACCAAGAATTTTAGAAGAAGCGGGTTTTGCAAAAAATAATTCTTTATTAAGTTCTATCTCCCTAGGCTTAATGAATTTGGTATTTACTTTTGTAGGTCTTTGGTTGATTGACCGTATTGGTCGAAAAACATTGTTAATTATTGGCTCTTTTGGTTACATCATTAGTTTAGCGATGGTGGCCTATGGCTTTATTCACCACAGTGCACCTGAATTTATGTTGAGCTTCTTATTGTTATTTATAGCGGCACATGCTATAGGACAAGGGGCAGTCATCTGGGTATTGATTTCAGAAATCTTTCCTACACAAATTCGTGCTAAGGGACAAGCATTTGGAGCAAGTATCCATTGGATTTTTGCCGCCTTGATTACCTTGGTTACGCCTGTATTTTTAGACAGTGCGCATGGTATTTTCAAAGACAATCCTTGGCCCATCTTTGCTTTCTTTTGTGTCATGATGGCTTTGCAATTGGTATGGATATTATTAAAAGTACCAGAAACCAAAGGGGTATCTTTAGAAGAACTACAAAAAAAATTAGTTCAATAATTTTATCAAATTAAGATAATGTATAAAAAAATATTTTCTATTTTATTTATTTCTATTTGTTTAAACCATAGCCAAGTAAAGGCTCAGGAAAAACTATATCAAGAAAAATATCGGCCTCAGTATCATTTTAGTCCAAAAATAAATTGGACCAATGATCCCAATGGATTGGTTTATGTCAAAGGTGTCTACCATTTATTTTATCAATTCAATCCATTTGAAAATACCTGGGGCCATATGACCTGGGGCCATGCCACAAGCAAGGATTTAATTCATTGGCAACATCAGCCAATAGCTATTCCTGAATTAAAAGACACCATGATTTTTTCAGGCACCTGTATCTATGATCAAAACAACAGCACTGGCCTAGGTACCAAACAAAAACCGCCCATGGTGGCTATTTATACTGGCCATATCGAAAATGTAAAACAAGCACAACATCTTGCTTATAGTGTAGACGATGGAAAAACATGGACCAAGTACAATAAGAACCCAATCTTAGATTTAGGTAAAAAAGATTTTAGAGATCCAAAAGTATTTTGGTTTGCACCAAAAAAATACTGGGTCATGTGTGTGAATCTTCCCCTAGAACATCAAGTACAATTTTATTCAAGTAAGAATTTATTGGAATGGAAATTTTTAAGTGATTTTGGTCCATTGGGAGATACCACGGGTGTATGGGAATGTCCCGATTTAGTTCAAATTCCTGTTTTGAATTCAAAAGAAAAAAAATGGTTATTGCAGGTTTCTATGAGTGAAAAAATGCAATATTTTATGGGGGAGTTTGATGGAGAAAAATTTATGCTAGACCCACATCAAAACAGCATTCTAAGGCCAGATGCAGGTCCTGATTACTATGCAGGAATTAGTTATAACCAATTGCCCGCCAATCATTTGCCAGTGACCATTGCCTGGGCCAACAATTGGAGTTATGCAAGAAAAATTCCAACGAGCCCTTGGAAGGGTGCCATGTCTTTGCCAAGAAATAGCTGGGCTCAAAATATTAATGGCCAGTGGCAATTGATACAAAAGCCAATGGCTAGTTTAAATTCTTTAAGAAAAAAAATAGCCTTCCAAAAAGCAGCTGTTGAATTAAAAGACCAAACAATTGCGCTATCTGCTATTGGCATTCTCTCCGACGTCTATGAATGTGATTTTGAAATAACTAGTACTAGTACAGAAAAAACAGGCATCAGTGTGTTGAATGATGATTTTAGAGGGGTAGAAATAGGTTATGAACCTCAATTGAAAAAAATATTTATCAATAGATCCAAAACCAATGCTTCTTTTGATCCTTCTTTTTCTGACATTCGTTATTTCACCGCACCCTTAAATACGAATAGTGATAAAATTAAATTCAGGGTATTTGTTGACAACAGTATTGTTGAAGTGTTTGTCAATGATGGGGAATCTGTATTTACTGTACAGGCCTTTCCGGTGCATAGCGATAAAAACATAAAAATCTTAAATACAAGCAGTCCTGGATCGGTTAAAAATTTACAGATTTATCCACTACAATCTATTTGGTAATAACTAACTTTGTAGGGTGTTCACTTAAGTTTTTATCATTAATTGTAAGCATATGCAGTTTCGTAATTTTAAAATGGTCGACTATGTGGTTTATGGTCGCGGCTCCTTTAATCAGTTAGATGAAATTATTGCGCCTCATCGTAAGGGCAATTTCCCAATGATATTTTTCTTGGATCATTTTTTTGTTGGCAAGCCCTTGGCTGGAAGAATTCCCTTAAAAGGAAAAGATAAAATAGTTTATGTGGATGTAACACAGGAGCCTAAAACCAAACAAGTAGATGCCTTGGCTGCTGAATTAAAAGAGGAGTTTGGAGAAGTGAGTGGTATTATAGGTATTGGGGGCGGCTCTACTTTAGATTTGGCTAAAGCGGTTTCTTTAATGATGACCAATCCAGGGTCTTCAGCAGATTATCAAGGTTGGGACTTAGTAAAATTACCAGGGGTATATAAAGTAGGTATTCCTACCTTAAGTGGAACAGGTGCCGAAGTAAGTCGTACAACGGTGCTTACGGGACCTACACGTAAACTAGGTATGAACTCTGATTTTACTCCCTTCAATCAAATTGTATTGGATCCTGAATTAACAAAGAACGTTCCGGTGAATCAGCGTTTTTATACCGGCATGGATTGTTATATACATTGTATCGAAAGCTTGGAAGGTACTTTTTTAAATGAGTTTAGTAAAAGCTACGGAGAAAAAGCATTGGATCTATGTCAAAAAATATTTGTACATAAAGACAAATGGGATGAAGAATGTGATGATCAATTGATGATGGCTTCTTTTGCAGGCGGTATGAGCATTGCCTATAGCCAAGTAGGTGTAGCGCATGCAGTAAGCTATGGCCTTAGTTATTTGTTAGGCACTAAGCATGGTATTGGTAATTGTATTGTGATGAATCATTTAGCCGAATACTATCCAGCTGGGGTGGAAGAATTTAAATACATGGTAGAAAAAAATAAAATTGAAATCCCCACTGGTATTTGTGCTGGCTTAACTGAGGAACAATTTGATACCATGATCAATGTATCATTAGGCATGAAACCCTTATGGGAAAACGCTTTAGGCCCTAATTGGGAAACTAAGATTACGAGAGAAAAATTGAGAGATCTTTACGGAAAGTTGTAAATAAAAAGGACGCAACATTTATTGCGTCCTTTTTATTTATGCATAATTCATTTTCGAACAAAATCATTAGAAGGCAAATTCTTTTTTCATTTTAAAAAAGAAAGATATAAGTATTTCAAAAATTTATAATTTTTGAATAAATCATTAGAGGGATTTTTATATTTTCTTTAATTTAATAAAAGAAAATATAAAAACTTACTCGGCCTCGGCTACTACTTCTTTGACTTCAGGTATCATGCGCTTCATCATGCCTTCAATACCTGCTTTTAAAGTAACCATACTAGAAGGGCATCCGCTGCAAGAGCCTTGCAACATTAAATTTACAATGCCGTCGTTATAACTTTTAAATTGGATGGCACCACCATCCATTTCTACTGCGGGCTTCACATAATTTTCTAGTAATTCTTTTACACGCTTTACTACATCATCATCATCCGCGTGCACGGTATTAGTGGCCTCTTGTTTAATTTTTGCAATTTCTTCTTCGTTCACGACCACGCCCCCCGCTTCTAAAAATTCTTTTAAAAAGGTTTTAATGGTTGGAATTACATCCTGCCAATCTTCATTTTCAGTGGTCTTGGTAAGGGTAATAAAATTACTTGCTATAAAAACGCTTTTAATAAAAGGGAAACTAAATAACTCTTTGGCTAAAGGAGAAGCAATGGCTAAACTTTCATCCGCAATATCGATGCTCTTTCCAGGGTACAAAAGCTTATTGGCCACAAACTTCATGGTTTCTGGATTTGGGGTCATTTCGGTATAAATACTCACGATGGTATTGCCTGTAGTAATCATAATTTCAAATTTTAGTGCAAATGCCCTACAAAAATAATCAAAAAGGGCAGCAGGAGAACTGCTTTAGTTGAATTGACCCTTTATTTTTCCGATATCGAAAGACTTTAGGGTACAATACTCAGCTTAGCGTAGTTCAGCATGATCTTTTTCTCCCCATTTTTATCAAAAAGAATAATGGCAATGGGATTGTGCGCCGACCCTTCAATTTCTTTAATTACCCCAAATCCAAATTTTTGATGTTCAATTTTAAAGCCAGCCTCTAAGACTGTTGGATCACAGGGGGTAAAATTATCTGAAGGGATATGATTTTTGTTCAAGGTATGCGGGGCCACTACAGGCAAATAACTGGGTTTGCTGCCCTCCGTTTTTTTAGCAGTTGTTTTATCAGGATCGTTCCAGCTTCTATTGTTCCCTCCATGCATTCTATCGTAAGTGGATCCCCAACCACTACTTTGATTTCTTGCGCCACCACCCGAACTTGTTTTATCAATTTGGTCTTCGGGCATTTCATCGATAAAACGGCTTGGATCGTTTTGAACCAATTGTCCATATCTATAACGCGTGTTGGCATAGGTCAACCATAAATGTTTTTTGGCTCTAGTAACTGCTACATAAAATAATCTTCTTTCTTCTTCTAATTCTTCACGTGTGTTTACGCTCATGCCGCTGGGAAATAAAGATTCTTCCAAGCCTACTAAAAATACACAAGCAAATTCCAAACCTTTAGCGGCATGCACCGTCATTAATTTTACCGTGTCTTCATTGCCTGTATCATTGTCTGCATCGGTGATGAGTGTAATTTGTTGTAAGTAGGCGCCTAAACTGATGTCCCCCAATTCTCCATCTTCATTGCTTGGGCTTTCGGTCCATTCTTTAATAGAGTTCAATAATTCTTGAATGTTTTCATAACGTGCCAATCCTTCTGTGGATTTGTCTGTAAATAATTCTTTAACAATATTGGTGTGCTTACCCACCTGCACTGCTACATCATAGGCATTGTGCTTGGTGAGTTGATTTTGAAAATATTTAATCATCGTCACAAACTCCTCAATAGCAGTAAGGGTGCCTGCTTTAAATCCAAAGGCCTTTGCTTTTTCTAGTACTTCAAAAAAAGTAATATTTTGTTCCCCTGCGATCACTAAACATTTTTCCATCGTTGTTTTTCCAATGCCTCTTGCAGGATAATTAATGATTCTTTTCAGACCCTCTTCGTCCTTGGTATTGACAATGATGCGTAAATAAGCGATGTAATCTTTAATTTCTTTTCTTTGATAGAAGCTAAGCCCACCATAGATCTTATAAGCAATGCCTGTTCTTCTTAGGCTTTCCTCAAAGGATCTACTTTGTGCATTGGTTCGGTATAAAATGGCAAAATCTTTATTGTAAAAATGATTTCTTAATTTATTTTCTTGAATGGCATCGGCAACAAATTTTCCTTCATCATTGTCCGTCATGGTGCGGACTAATTTTAATTTATCGCCGGCTTCATTTTCGGTCCACAATTCTTTAGGAATCTGTCCAATATTATTTTTGATGACATGATTGGCTACGCCAATGATGGACTGGCTGCTTCTGTAATTTTGTTCCAACTTCACTAGCTTTACATCATCATAGTCTTTCTGAAACTGTAAAATATTTTCAATCGTAGCACCGCGGAAACTATAAATACTTTGTGCATCATCACCCACCACACATAAGTTTTCATGAACCGCAGCTAATAATTTAGCAATCTGGTATTGAACTGGATTGGTATCCTGGTACTCATCAATTAAAATATATTTAAACTTATGTTGGTATTTATGCAATACTTCTGGAAAGTTTTGTAAGAGCTCGTGCATTTTAAAAAGTAAATCATCAAAATCCATAGCGCCGTTTTTAAAACAGCGTGCCGCATAACTTGCATAAATTTCAGCAATGGCAGGACGGTTTGATCTTGCATCCTCTTGCTTTAAAAAAGTATCCATGGAATATTCAGCAGGACCTACTAAGGCATTCTTTGCACTCGAGATACGATTATGCACAATATTGGGCTTGTACAATTTATCATCTAAGCCCATATCATTCACCACAGCTTTAATAACTGATCGCGAATCGTCTGTATCATAAATGGTAAAGCTTTTAGGATAGCCAAGCTTGTCTGCTTCTGCTCTTAAAATTCTTGAAAAAACACTATGAAAAGTGCCTATGTATAAATTACGTGCATCGGTATTGCCCAAGGCCTTTTCGACACGCTCTTTCATTTCAGCAGCGGCCTTATTGGTAAAGGTGAGTGCCAATATATTGAAAGCATCTACACCACTATGCATTAAATGAGCAATCCGCGTAGTCAATACCTTTGTTTTACCACTACCAGCACCAGCTATAATCATTAGCGGCCCTTTTAGATGTAAAACGGCTTCTTTTTGCTTTTCATTTAATCCATTCAAATACGCTTCTTGCATGGAACGAAGATACGGGCAAGAATTTTCATTCTACTAAGAGGTGGAAAACTAAAAAAGAAAATTTTATAAAAAAACCCCTCCCGAATTAACGGGAAGGGTTTTTAATAATTTAAAGTAGAGGAAAAGAAACTATTTCTTCTCTAATAATTTAAAGAATTGATCTAACTGAGGAAGGATCACAATTCTTGTTCTGCGATTTGCAGCTCTATGCTCTGGTGTATCGTTTTCAGTAACAGGAACATATTCACTTCTTCCTGCTGCAGTCATACGCTTAGGATCGATACCATAAGTTTCTTGTAATACACGAACAATGGTAGTGGCTCTTTTCACACTTAAATCCCAGTTGTCTTCCATTAAATTACCACCGCTAATCAATTGTTTGGTATCGGTATGTCCTTCCACCATGAATTCAATGCCTGGTTGAGCAGCCAATACTTTAGCAACTTTACCTAAGACCACTTTAGCTTTATCAGTAATGTTGAAGCTGCCGCTTTTAAACAATAATTTATCAGAAATGTCTACATAAACTACTCCTTTGTCCACTTTCACATTGATGTCGCCATCGTTTAAATCTCCAATGGCACCCTTCAAATTCATCACCAAGTTCATGTTGATAGAATCTTTACGTGCCATCGTACTTTGTAAACCTTGAATGTATAAATCTTTAGCGCCGATATTATCCAATGATTTTTTAATGCTTTCTGCTTGTGCACCTGTTACCACAGACATATCTTTTAATTGACTTAAAACAACATTGTTATTTGATTTTAAGAAATCAACTTGTTTGTTTAAATCATCAATCGTGCTTTGTAATGATTTGGTTTTGTCAGCAGCTCTTTCAGCGTCTGTCTTACTTTTAGTGATGGCATCTTGTGCATCACGGTATTTACCTTGTAATTCTGCATAAGCGCCATTTAATTGACCATATTTTGCTTCTGCTTCTTCTAGCTTTTTAGGACTTACACAAGAATAAGCACCTAAGCATACAATGGCAAGGGCTAAATAAATTCTACTTTTCATACTGTAATTGTTTTTAATTAATTTTCAATAGCACTAGGCTAGGGCAAAAATACTAATATAGTTTATAAGGCAAAACAATATTTTGTTAAAGCAAGCCCCCTAGTCTAGTAAGTCTTCCGTAATGCCCAAATTAGGAATATATCCCTTAAAACCCTTAAAAAATTGCACAATTTTATGCTTATCGGCTTTTTCGTCTTCAGAGAGGAAAAAGGGTTCTGCAAAAACTACCCTTCTGGACCCAAAATCCAGTCCTACCATGACAATGGGGACATTGGCTTTTTTAGCAATATGATAAAAGCCCGATCTAAGTTTAGTCACCTTTTTGCGGGTACCTTCTGGCGACAAGGCAAGATGAAAGCGCTCTTTTTTATTAAAAATGGCTACCACTTGGTCTACCATATTATGCTGTTGGTGTCTATCCACAGGATAGGCGCCTAAGGAACGCAAAAACCAACCCAAGGGAGGCCAAAATAATTCACGCTTGCCTAAAAAGTGTACAAATTCAAAATGCATCCTTTTACGAATGCCTAGGCCCACGAAAAAATCAACACTATGGGTATGAGGTGCTACAATAATGATGGACTTAGGCAATTCAAAATGAAATTTGCCTTCAATTTTCCAACCTCGAACAGTAAATAACCACCAAGCCAATAATTGTTGCATAGTATTAAAAACTAAAGTTAATCAAAACTGATACATTTTTGTCAATGATCCACATCAGCTATTTAATTTTTTCAATTAAAGCGGCATTCAACAGCGGATCTACTTTTTCACTGATGATAGGTATTAGTGCTACTTTAGGTAAGGTTTGATTTTTCGCATTTTTTTCATACCATTTGTCATAGTATTTTAATAAAATAGCAAAGGCTTCTTTGTAGGCACCTTCAATAATAAAATTGATGGCGTTTTTTGTTTCCAGGCCACCCAATCTTTTTTGAATTCTTAAAGTGGCATTCATTAAACTTTCCTTATCAAATTTTCCATAGCCCTCCAAAATAAAATTAAGCCTTTCTTCAAATGGAATAGTTAAAAAATAACAGGTACTATTTCTTAATAAATGAAACAAATTGGCTGGAATCATAACAGTGCCAATTCTTTGACTTTCATCTTCTATCCAAATAGGCTCCTTGTGTTTGGCTTGTTCATGTAATGATTGAGCTAATAAATTTTCAAACATTTCTTGTGAGGGCTGGTCGGGTTGTCCAATGGCACCAAATGCCGATCCTTTATGATGCGCCAATCCTTCCAAATCAATTACACGATGCTTTCTATTTTCTAGCGCATGTAAAATTTCTGTTTTTCCGGAACCTGTATAACCACCTATTACTTTCAAATGATAAGACAAATCAAATTGAGCCAATACCCAATTACGGTAAGCCTTGTATCCGCCTGTCAATTGAATTACTTTATATCCATATAAATCCAATAACCAAGCCACCGCGGCACTGCGCATACCACCTCTCCAGCAATGCACATAAATAGAAGGTTTGTGACTAGTGTTCTTTTGCTGATTTTCTTTCATCCAATTTTCTACTGTTTCAATCATACCCAGCATCTTGTTTCCAAAAAGGGGCAAACCTGCTTTGATAGCGTCTTCTCTACTTTGTTTTTTATAAGTGGTCCCAATAAGGGCACGTTCTTCATTGTTGAATAAAGGTAGGTTCAATGCAGTCGGAATATGTGCATGTTCAAATTCTGCAGGACTTCTTACATCAATGATAAGTGCTGTAGACGGATCATCTATAAATGCATCGATGTTAATTTTTTGAACTGCCATATTTATAAAGTTAGTTGCTTTAGGGCAGTTTTAAGATCTTCTGTTGAAAAATCAATAAAGGGAGGGGCTTGAAAATTAAAAGTACTTGCTTCTTTTAAAGCAACACTTAAATTAAAATATTCTTGTGCATAACAAAGCGCCCATTTTTTTTCTTGCCATAATTTTCCTAGATATAATTGCTCTGTTTGTCCGGGCGTAGGAATAAAAATTAGTTTTTTACCAAATGGAATTAATTCCATCAAAGTAGTATAACCCCCTCTACAAATAATAAATTCTGCACGTTTAATTTCCTTAACTAATTCAGGCGCTGCTAAATGTGCATATAGTGTTGCACTTATATTTTCCTCAATTATTTTATTAGGTTCGTCTTTAGAAGGCCTACCAGCAATCACTACAAATGGAATAGTTAATTTATTTCCCACTTTCCATAATAAATTTTCAAACAAGGTTCTTTGTGGCTCTGGTCCAGAAACAATACCTAAAAATACAGTTGGCCTTGCATTATTTAGATCCGCAATACGGCTAGGCGTATGAATCAGTCTAGACAAGCAACCCATATACCATAAGGGAATACTAGGTTTATGGTTTGGATTGGCTAAAATGCCCGATAAATTATTGCTGCCTTCCATATCTGGAATCCAACAAGCCGTAAAACGTTTTAACCATGCATATTGTATTTTTTGAAATAAACGCGTAGCTACTTCAAAATGCATTTGTAAATTTAATTGATGGGTAATAAATACAGAGGGCACTGATTTATGATAAAATCCAAAACGATTATCAGAAATAATAATGTCAAATTGATATTGGGCTTCTGCTTTTTTCAGCCACCTGTATTCATAGAGGATACTATAGATAATTTGAGGCAGCTGAAATAGAAGTAAGATAGGAAGTGTGTAACCCCATTGAGCATACCTAATTCGATAACCCCTTAACTTTAAAAAATGTGCATTAGGTATTGCTTCTTTTAAAATAGTTTCGTGATAGCCTTCGGTGGCAATGTATACTTCATAGCCCAATGTTTGTAAAGCTTGAATTAGGGTAATGCAACGAGTGGCATGTCCCAAACCCCAATCAATGGGTGAAATACAAATAGAGGGCTTTTTCATAAACCATAAATTTAGTCAATATTGTAGCAGCAGCTTATTGATCTACCGAAAAAAGCCTACCTATTATTTTTCTAAACTAAGAATCACCCCGTTGATACAATAACGTAATCCTGTGGGAGGAGGGCCATCTTCAAAAACATGTCCTAAATGGGCTTTGCATTTTCCGCATTCTACTTCGGTACGTGTCATGCCATGACTATGGTCAGGAATATAGATAATGGAACTTTTGGTGATGGGTTCAAAAAAACTAGGCCAGCCACAACCGCTTTCAAATTTAGCAGTACTTTTAAACAAGGGGTTGCCACAGGCTGCACAATGAAAAGTACCTACTTCCTTACTGTTTTCAAAGGCACTACTAAAAGGCCTTTCGGTGCCTTTTTCTCTTGCAATTTGGTAAACTTCCGGTGATAAGACCTGTTTCCAAGTACTATCTGGTAAGACCAATTTTTCCTTATTAGTAGTTGAATAGTACTGATTTTTATTTGCTGACATACTGGCTTTATTTAAAATGGTATTGCTAGGTCCTTGCGCGCAAGCCCCTAAACTAAGTAAGAGTAAAGAACCAATTAATTTATTCATCATTTTCATGCGATTGTAAAAATACTAACAACTATTCATCTTTTTTGTTTAGTTTTTATTTAAAAATGGAGAATTTTTATAAATCTAAGTGAGTTCAGTATCTTTGAGCTCAACTCTACAGCATGTTTAATTTAATCTTATTTGGCCCTCCGGGCAGCGGCAAGGGAACTCAAAGTGAACATATCATTGAATCTTTTGGACTACAACATCTGAGTACGGGAAATTTATTAAGAACAGAAATTGCCAATCAAACTGAATTAGGCATGGAAGCAAAGCGTTTAATGGACGCTGGTCAATTGGTACCTGATGCCGTAGTGATTGGGATGGTGGGCAATTTTATGGATGCAAGACCTGATGCGAAAGGATTTTTATTTGATGGCTTTCCGCGCACCACTGCACAGTGCGTTGCCTTGGATGCTTTATTGAAAGAAAAAAATAACGAGATCAATGTAGTATTGGCTTTAGAAGTGAGTGAAGAAGAATTAGTGAAAAGATTATTAGGTCGTGGTTTAACCTCAGGAAGAAGTGATGATACCAATGAAACCATTATACGCGCTAGAATTAAAGAGTACCATGATAAAACTACTGCGGTAGCTACTTATTATGCACAGTTTAATAAAGTAGTAGGCATTACGGGAGAAGGAACAGTAGAAAGTATTTATGCCGATTTGAAAAAAGAAATTGACGCAAGAATCTAGAAAGATTAATTAAATATTCAAACCACCACAAGCGCTGATGACTTGTCCGGTGATATAACTACTTAAATCACTTGCTAAAAATAATGTGGTGTTGGCAATTTCTTCTGCTTTACCAAAACGGCCTAAGGGAATTTTAGCTAAAAAAGCTTTTCCTGCATCGCCTTCATTTAAATAATGTGTCATATCGGTTTCTACAAAACCAGGCGCAATGGCATTGCATCTTATATTGCGACTGCCTATTTCTAATGCGATAGATTTTGTAAAACCAATAATGCCTGCCTTACTTGCCGCATAACTACTTTGTCCCGCATTGCCGCGGATACCAATAATAGAACTCATATTAATTATACTTCCGCTCTTTGCTTTCATCATAGGACGTATTACTTGCTTGGTCATATTGTATACGCTTTTCAAATTGGTATCCATGACATCATCCCATTGTTCTGGGGTCATGCGTAACAATAAATTATCTTTTGAAATGCCTGCATTGTTCACACAAATATCTACAGTACCAAAATGTGCTACCACCTCATTCACAAAACTTTCACAGGCTGCGAAATCGGCTGCATTGGCTTGATAAGCTTTTGCTTTCACGCCAAATTTTTCTATTTCAGTCACCAAGTCCTTGGCTTTAGCAGCACTACTATCACTTACATAGGTAAAGGCTATATGACTTCCTTGTTCTGCTAATTTTAGTGCAATAGCTGCTCCAATCCCACGCGCAGCGCCAGTTACAATAGATACTTTCCCAGTAAGTAGTTTCATGATTATTTATTTATACAAAGATAACGAGTTTGTTTATTTCAAGCTTTGATGAATTTTTTTTATTTCATCTATATAAATCCGCTCATTGGACAGTCTTGGTACTTTATGTTGACCACCTAATTTCCCTTTTTGCTTGAGCCATTCATGAAAACAGCCAGCTTTGACTGCTGTTATTTGCGGAAGGCCCAGGGCAATATTTTTATGTCTCTTGGCTTCATAGTCACTATTCGCAGCTTGTAAATTTTTATCTAATAAAAGGGTAAAGGCTTCTAGGTCTTTTGGGTTTTCATCAAATTCAATCAGCCATTCATGAGCACCTGTATTTTCATCTGACATATAAATTGGCGCGGCCGTATATTCTTTAATAGACAAACCTAATGTAGTACAAGTCTCACTAATGGCTTTATCACTATTATCGGCAATGAGTTCTTCACCAAAGGCATTGATGAACTGTTTTAATCGGCCACTTACTTTAATTCTAAAAGGTGAAAGACTTACAAATTGAATGGTATCTCCTACCAAGTAGCGCCAAAGACCACCATTGGTACTAATCACTATGGCATAATTTTTTCCAATGACTACTTTATTTAAACCGTAAGTTATTGGCTTTTCTTTTCCATATTCTTCAATGGGCATAAATTCATAAAAAATGCCATGCTCTAAATATAAAAGCATGCCTTCTTCACCTACTCTATCTTGTGCAGCAAAAAATCCTTCACTGGCATTGTATATTTCTAAATAATTACAATTAGGACCAATGACTTTATTAAATTGTTCTTTATAAGGTGTGAAAGAAACGCCTCCGTGAATATACAATTCAAAATTTGGCCATACTTCTTTGATGTTTTGCTTGCCAGTAATTTCTAAAATTCTTTTTAATAAAACCAAGGTCCAAGTGGGTACGCCTGCAATGGAAGTAACATCTTCTTCAATGGTGCTTTGTGCCAAGCTTTCAATTTTATTTTCCCATTCATCCATTAGTGCAATAGATAATTCTGGTGTTCTAATAAAGCCAGACCAAAAAGGAGAATTTTGTAATAAGACGGCACTTAGGTCGCCATACTGAATGTCTTCTCTAATAGGATGCACTTGATGACTGCCCCCAATCACCAAACCCTTACCCGTTAATAAATCACTATCAGGCATGGCATGATAATAACTTGTTAAAACATCTTTTGCTGCTTGAAAATGATTGTCTTCGATGCTTTCTTTCGTCAGCGGTATAAATTTGCTTTTATCGCTGGTTGTCCCACTACTTTTTGCCAACCATTGAACTGGTGTATTCCACAATACTGCCTCTTCCCCATTCATGATTTGTTCAATATAGGGTTTGAGGTCTTCATATTCATGAATAGGCACTGTGGCTTTAAAACTTCGGATAGTAAAGGTTTCGGCAAACTGATACTTTAAACCAAATTGTGTATACTGGCCATGCGTGATTAAATCTTGCAATACTTCACGCTGAGCCGCGATGGGGTCCTTCACCCAATTTTCAATGCGCCAATAACGCAATCGGGCCAATCTTGAGAGTGCGGGGCTAAAAATTTTCATATCCTCCTCACAATATAAGCTTTACGCTTGTATAAATTAAGTAATCAATGCAGAAATTAAGGGGACTTATTTTGCTTTTTGACCTAGCTCAATGATCCAATCTTTACGCTTTAATTCAAAGTTGGTACCCAAGTATAAGCGACGTACTTGATCGTCTTCGGCCAATTCTTCGGCAGTACCATGTTTGAAAATCTTCCCTTCAATCAATAAATAAGCTCTATCACAAATAGAAAGGGTTTCATTCACATTATGATCGGTAATTAAAATACCTATGTCTTTTAATTTTAAACGAGACACTACAGACTGTATATCTTCCACTGCAATGGGATCCACGCCTGCAAAGGGTTCGTCTAATAATATAAATTTTGGATCTACGGCTAAGGCACGTGCAATTTCTGTACGACGTCTTTCTCCACCACTTAAACTATCTCCATTGTTGCCACGTACTTGATGCAAATTAAATTCATCCAATAAACTTTCTAATTTGTAATCTCTTTCTGCTTTAGTCAATTTGGTCATTTCTAAAACAGCCATAATATTGTCTTCTACAGATAACTTTCTAAATACACTGGCTTCCTGTGGTAAATAACCCAAGCCCATTTGGGCGCGCTTGTACATTGGAAGTTTGGTAATGTCTTCCTCATTTAAAAATACACGTCCTTCATCAGGCGCAATTAATCCAACGACCATATAGAAGGTAGTGGTTTTACCTGCTCCATTGGGTCCAAGCAAACCAACAATTTCTCCTTGCTTTACTGAAATGCTTACTTGATCCACTACTTTGCGGCCCTTGTATTGCTTTATTAATTTATCTGTATGTATGGCAAGTATCAATCTATCTATTTTATACAAAAATAAGGGTAAATAAGGCTTTTCGTCCTATAGCTTAATAATATTATATATTTTTGCGCTATAGCGGATTGCGTTAGGTTTCTATATAGAGACAACCCAGGCCCTATTAAAGCAAAGTGCATATGAAGGTTATTGAACATTTGGCCAAGGCCAAAGATACATTGGTATCATTTGAAGTATTACCCCCATTGAAAGGAAAAACCATTGCTTATATCTATGAGCACTTAGATCCTTTGATGGAATTTAAGCCTTCTTGGATTAATGTAACCTATCATCGTAGTGAGACCATCTTAAGAAAAAAAGAAGATGGTACGGAGGAAAAAGTGGATGTGCGCAAGCGCCCAGGAACAGTAGGTATTTGTGCGGCCATCATGAACCACTACAATGTAGATGCAGTACCACATATTATTTGTGGTGGATTTTCAAAAAGAGAAACAGAAGACGCTTTAATTGATTTACAATTTTTAGGCATTGATAATTTATTGGTTTTAAGAGGAGATGCAGAAAAAAACCAAAAAACTTTTATTCCGGAACCCAATGGAAATAAGCAAGCCATTGAACTCTTAGAACAAGTAGTAGGATTGAATAAGGGCGAATATTTAGACAAGGACATCATCAATGGTAGCAAAACAAATTTTTGTATGGGGGTGGCAGGTTATCCGGAGAAACATTTTGAAGCACCTAGTATGGAATTAGATTTACAAAGAGCCAAAGCAAAAGTAGATGCAGGTGCTGAGTACATTATGACACAAATGTTTTTTGACAACAAAAAATATTTCGATTATGTAGACGCTTGTAGAAGCATTGGTATAACAGTGCCAATTATCCCAGGGCTCAAACCTATTACCAATAAAAAGCAATTAACTATTTTACCGAATATATTTTATGTAGATATTCCTGCAGATTTAAAAAACGCCATGTTAGCCGCCACTACAGATGAAGCCTGTGAGCAAGTTGGAACAGAATGGTTAATTCAACAGAGTAAGGAGCTGAAAGCCGCTGGTGTACCGGTTTTACATTATTATACTTTAGGTAAACCGCAGGTAGTTAAAAATGTAGTGGCTGCCGTATTTTAGAACCCTATTTATTTCTTTTTATTGGTATTCACTAAGAAATCATTGAATTGCTCTAAGCTTAAATTTTTGGCAATAATTTTCTTTTTACTATCTAATAAATAAAAAGTAGGTGTTTTAAAAACATCATATTGTTGACGAATAGTGGTGGGCAATCCGGCTTTAATTTCTTTGTTTAAATCTTCTTCGGTTTGATACACATTGAACCAATCTTCTAAATGATGGTCAGTGATAAAATTTTTCCAAGCCGCCAATTCTTTAAAATTAATATTTACAGAAAAAACTTTTACTTGTAAATTTTTCCAACTCGCCTTGTACAAAGAATCTAATTTAGGAATTTCTTCTTTGCAATGACCGCAGGTAGGATCCCAGAAAGCGACAAAAGTGTAAGCAGATTTTACATCATACAATGAAAGTTTTTTATCATCAACTGTATTCACTATCAAGCTAGGTGCGGCTAAGCCCAATTGGTTGGCCATCATGCTGTAAGCTCTTTCAGTAATTGATTTTTTAGACTCTTGATTTAAAAGTACCGTATCTCCTTTGGCAAAAAAGTTTTGATACAAATGTAAAAACACTTTGTCCTGACCCATAAATTCTGGTGCAATGTACTTGTTGGTAAATTTAAAAAGTAGGAAAGGATAAATCTCTTTTCCTGTTTTGGCAACAGTCAGCATGTATTGCACTTCTTCTATAATTGAATCAGGTTCGCGTGAAACATAGTTTTTAAAATACTCATCTAATTTGTCTTCGAAAAAAGGAGTGCGAATTAAACGGTTGTCATTAAAAATGACCTTGTCCCAAAAATGATTTTTTACATAATAGTAGGGATACAGTGAATCCGCTTTGCCATTGACGATGGGTATGGCAGGCGCTTCTGGTCTTTGCATGACATTCAATAAATAGCTCATCATGGATTTAGGATGTGCAAGCATGAAGGCCTCTCTTTTGTCTTTGATTTCTTTGTCTTTGCCTAAATAAGCACTTTTAAAAAGTGCCGAATCTGCTGCATTTTTTGCTTCTTTAAATCGATTCTGTAAATTATTCATTTGAGCAAATAGTGTATTCACCTCTTTGGAATAATTTTGAAATAAAGTATTGTCTACAGAACCAGTAATTACTACTTTGTCTAAAGCATTGGTGTCTGCGACCATTTTAAAGTGCTGCTCTTCATCCATTAAAAAATCAAATAGGATGGAATATTTTGGAGACACCACAAAATAAATGCCGGGGGTTAATTTTTGTTTCGATTCAAACACGCCTTCGCTTTTTTCATTCAATACACAAGAGTCGGCTAGCACTTTGTTTTTACCATAATTGGTGCCTATGTATAACTTTATGTTTTGATATGGTTTCATAGTAATTTGAATACTATGCCCCAATTTATTGCCTGTTGCTGTAGGGCTTGTTTTTTTGATTTGTGCCCAACCCCAAAAAGGAATCAACAATGCCAGCCATAAAAATTTTCTCATAAAACTCAGGTTTCTTTAATCTTTCAATTGATAGGGTAAAAATAACAATATAAATAACAATCTAGTGTACAATTAGTGCCCCCTTTTATTAGAATTTTACGCTTAGCATAGTACCTTTGAGGCAGTGAGAAAATTTAAACAAGCCCCTTTATTAGAAAAAGTATTGATTGAGGATTATGCCGCCGAAGGAAAGGCCCTTGCTCGAGTAAATGGAAAAGTGATTTTTGTGGAAGGGGCGGTGCCTGGTGATGTGGTGGACATACAATTACAAAAAAACAAAGCCGATTGGGGCGAGGGATTTGTCAAACACTTTCATAGTTATTCGGAAATTAGGGTGACTCCTTTTTGTAGTCATTTTGGTGTTTGTGGGGGTTGTCAATGGCAGATGTTGCCCTATGAACAACAATTGATATACAAACGCAAACAAGTCGTTGACAATTTAACGCGTATTGCCAAAGTGGCCTTACCTCCAATTCCAGAAATTCTTGGTGCTGAGCAAACACAGGGCTATCGTAATAAAGTAGAATACACTTTTGCGACAGAAAAATTTATTCCTTTTGGAGAATTTAAGGCGATGAAAATAGCTGCAGAAGAAAATCCCAATGTAGCACTACCTGCTAAAATACCCGGGGTAGCTGGTTTTCATGCAAGAGGATTTTTTGAAAAAGTGGTAGAAATTGATCGATGTTATTTACAAGCTGAACCTACCAATGATTTAAGAAAAGCGGTCGTAGATTTTGCCATAGATAATAACATGCCTTTTTACAATATTAAATTGCATACAGGTTGGGTGCGCAATATGTTTATTCGTAATACCACCAAAGGCGAGTGGATGGTGAATTTAATTTTGGGTTATGAAGCAGAAAAAGAAAGAAAAGCATTGTTTGAATTATTGCTTGCCCGCTTTCCGCAAATCACTACCTTATTGTATACGATCAATGCCAAGCGCAATGATAGCATGCAGGACTTAGTGCCTCAGGTGTATTCAGGTAGCGGCTACATCACAGAGTTTTTAGAAAATTTCCAATTTAAGATAAGTCCGAAATCTTTTTTTCAAACCAATTCAAAGCAAGCAGAAAAATTATATCAAGTCACAAGAGACTTCGCAGAATTAACAGGCAAAGAAATTGTGTATGATTTATATTGTGGAACTGGTAGCATAGGCATTTTTTGCAGTAAAAATGCCAAAAAAATTATTGGGGTAGAAGTAGTTGAAGAGGCGATAGAAGATGCTAAAATAAATGCAAGTCTAAATAATTTAACAGACACTGCTTTTTTTGCAGGAGATGTTATTAAAATATGTGATGATCAATTTTTTGAAGCCCATGGCAAACCCGATGTGATCATCACCGATCCACCAAGAGCAGGCATGCATGAAAAATTAGTACATAAACTATTGGCTATGGAAGCGCCGATTATTGTGTATGTAAGTTGTAACCCCGCCACTCAAGCAAGAGACCTATCTTTATTGAACGAAAAGTATACCGTCACAAAAATACAACCAGTAGACATGTTTCCGCATACCCTACATATTGAAAATGTGGTACAATTAAAAAGAACAGATTTACTTTCAATAGAAAATTAAAAAAGAATGACTCAGTTTAGGCCTACACGATTTGAAGTTTTACCCACTATAATAAAAAATTTATTAATCATCAATGGGTTGGTTTTTTTAGCGCAAAACACCTTTGCAGGCCCTACAAGTACCTTTTCTTTTGAAGATTATTTTGCTTTGCATGCATGGCAAAGTAGTTTGTATAAGCCCTGGCAATTAATTACCCATATGTTTTTACATGGAGATTTTGGACATATATTGGGCAATATGTTTGCTTTATGGATGTTTGGTTCAATATTAGAAAATGTATGGGGTCCTAAAAGATTTTTATTATTTTATTTTTTATGCGGCGTAGGCGCTGCTGTGATTCATTTATTGATTCTATCTTATCAATTGATTCCGCTATCCACTGAATATGCACAACTATTAAGCTTGAGCAAGAGTAACGCACCTGGTTTTACAGATGCAGTCTATGCATTTTCAAAAGCACATGATATTCCTTTGGCTAGAATTTTATCAGACAATAAAGTAAGTTTGGATACCCCTGGTTTGGCGCCACAATTGATGGATTTGATTAGTTCTTATTACAACAAAATGCTTAGTACCGCTACCTTAGGTGCCAGTGGTGCTGTCTTTGGCATTTTGATTGCCTTTGTGTATTTATTTCCCAATACCTATATCTATATTTATTTTCTTTTTCCGATCAAAGCAAAATGGTTGGGGATATTGTATTTTGCTTTTGAATTGTACAAGGCCATTCAAAATTCAGCCGGAGACAATGTAGCAAGATGGGCCCATGTCGGAGGCGCAGTGGTAGGCTTTGTACTCGTGTATATTTGGAATAAGCGTAACCGCCATCCATTTGCCTAATTCATTAATTATTACAAATGCAAGAAACAAGCTCTTCCGAAAAGCCATTGATTGGCGCTGATAACAATAGTTTAATTGCCCTGCTTTCTATCAACTTAGTAGTGTATGCCTTCATTGGATTTTTAAGAGTGGTGTATTATTTAAATAGTTATCCAATAGAACAGTTTTATGCGCAAGTCGTGCACCCGAGTATTTTGTTTTCAGATATTCAAACCTTAGTTCATCAACCCTGGACCTTGCTTACTTACAATTGGGCACAGGATGGTTTTTGGACTTTACTGACCCATATGATTTGGTTGACTGCCTTTGGCATTGTATTGCAAGCGTCAAGTGCGAATAAACATTTATTCCCTATTTATTTTTATAGCGGCCTTTTAGGGGGCATTGTATTTTGTTGCTTAGGTGGCAAAGTTCCCTTAATGGGTGCAGGTATCAGTGTAATGGCCATTGCTATTGCCGCCATGACGCTTCGCCCACAGTATCGATTGTTAAAAAATATCGGTGGCGGTATTCCTTTATGGGTATTGGTTTTAGGCTATTTAGTGCTTCAAGCTTTTTCTTTCAAGCATGTTGAACTGGCTATTGTAATGGCGCATCTTATGGGGGCAGCTTCAGGCTATTTCTATATTTTGTTATTAAACAAAGGACTTGATTTAGGAAAATGGATGCATCAACTACTACATTTGATGAACAATAGCTTAGCCCCTAAAAAATAATTCCTTGTGACCATGCCAAAAAAATCTAGCATAAGAAACTTTGGGAAGCGTGCCTTATTCTTATTGAATCTATTGGTCAGTATTTTATTTTTGTATCCTTTATTTTTCTCGCCCATCTCTTTTATATGGATCAATGGTTTTTTAGGATTGATGGCCCCCTATTTGGTAGCGATTGAAATTCTTTTATTGATGCTATGGCTGATTGCTAAACCAATCCTTTCTTTATTTCCATTTTTAAGTTTAGCTATTGGGTGGAAAATCATTTTAGTTTTATTTGCTTGGCATCCAGGCGTTCCATTTAGTAAGAAAAAGAAAGACAATACTTTAAGAGTGATTAGCTGGAATGTCAAAGGGTTCAATGGCAATGTCCCTGCTACCAATTTAAAATTGCGCACCCAAGAGATAGCCTATTCCATTCAAAAATGGGAACCAGACATTGTTTGCTTGCAAGAATACAATACCAATGAAAGGCCCAATGACATTGCCAATCATAGTTTATATTTCACAAAAAAATTACCGTACTATTTTTTTTCAAAAGATTTTCAGACGATCGAAAAAGAATATTATGCAGGCTGTATTATTTTTTCAAAATATAAAATCATACATGCGGAGCGCATTGGTTTTTTGAATCAAGAAAGTTTAATAGCCGCTACTATTTTAAAAGGGGATGATACGATTCAGGTGTATACTACCCACTTGGCTTCTTATAGGTTTTTGCAGGATGATTTTAATGCGATTGATGAACCAGGGATTACCAACAAAATGGACATCAATGCCAAGCGTGGTGTTATTAGAAAATTGCACCATTCCTTTATAGAAAGGGCAGTACAAGCCCAAACGGTGCGCAACTATTTATCAAAAAGTCCCTACCCAAGCATCATTACGGGTGATTTTAATGATGTTCCGAGTTCCTATACCTATCATTTAATTAAGGGAGATTGGCAGGATGCTTTTTTAGCCAAAGGCTTTGGCATTGGCGCCACATTTATGGGTATTTCACCCACTTTAAGAATTGATTATATATTAGCCAATGCATCTTGGGAAGTCAAGGCTTGGGAGTCGATCGATGAAAATTTAAGCGACCACCATATGATTATGGCTGACTTAGTTTTAAAGAAGAATTAAGCAAGTTTATTTAAAATAAAATATCTTTGAGCCAATACCTATTATGCCACTCAAGCTATACAATTCACTTACTAGACAAAAAGAAGTTTTCGAACCTTTAAATGCACCTTATGTAGGGATGTATGTATGTGGTCCAACAGTTAGTGGAGAAAGTCATTTGGGTCATGCTAGACCCTTTATCACTTTTGATGTTTTGTATCGCTATCTATTACATGCAGGCTATAAAGTAAGGTATGTTAGAAATATTACGGATGCAGGCCATTTTGAGGAAGAAGGAAAAGCAGCCGAAGATAAGATTACCAGCAAGGCCATTTTAGAAAAATTGGAACCCATGGAACTAGTGCAAAAGTATACGCATTTGTACCACTGGGCCATGGATCAGTTCAATAATTTACCTCCTAGCATTGAACCCACTGCCACAGGACATATTATTGAGCAAATTGAAATGATCAAAAAAATAATCGCTGATGGATATGCCTATGAGGCCAACGGGTCGGTTTATTTTGATGTGATCAAATACAATGAGGTCTATGCTAAAAAAAACCAGCCCTATGGTATATTAAGTGGACGCAATTTAGAAGATCAATTAGATACTACCCGTGAATTAGAAAATCAGGACGAGAAAAAAAATAAAGTAGATTTTGCATTGTGGAAAAAAGCGCCCGTAGAACATATCATGCGTTGGCAAAGTCCCTGGGGGGAAGGCTTTCCGGGTTGGCATATTGAATGCTCTGCTATGGCGACAAAGTATTTAGGCAAAAAATTTGACATACATGGAGGCGGTATGGACCTGCAATTTCCACATCATGAATGTGAGATTGCACAAAGTACCGTATGCAATCATGAAATGCCAGCACGTTATTGGGTACATAATAATATGATTACCATCAATGGTCGCAAAATGGGCAAGAGCTATAATAATGTAGTGAAGCTAAGCGAACTATTTGATGGCAGTCATCCAATTTTAACACAGGCCTATAGTCCTATGACGGTAAGATTTTTTATTTTACAAAGTCAATACCGCGGCACCTTAGATTTTAGTAATGAAGCCTTACAAGCTTCTGAGAAAGCATTGCGCCGTTTAATGGATGCTTTTGAATGGTTAAAAGCACAATCATTTGTTGCCGACACAATGGCTAAAGATGTCCAATTGGATGCGCAATTAAAAACCTGGGTGGATGAATTGCCTGAGTTTATGGAAGATGATTTAAATACTGCCAAAGTAGTGGCTAATTTATTTGAAATGGTGCCTGTGATTAATTCATTGAAAGATAAACACATTGCCGCAGATGCAATAGCAGGCAGTACCTGGCAATGGGTACAAGCCCAGTTGATTATTTATATAGAAAAAGTATTGGGGCTACGTGTAGAATCAGGTGCCAATAGACAACAATTGAATGGGGTCATTCATTTATTAGTTGAAATACGCAAAGAAGCCAAAGCCAAAAAAGATTTTGCGACCAGTGATAAAATACGCAATCAATTAATGGAAATGGGTATTCAAATCAAGGATGAAAAAGATGGAGAAGTAAGTTTTACTTTTGCTTAAACCACGCTAAGTATAAAATATTATTGATGATCACAATCGTCTTCGTGCGCATGATTGTGTAAGCGACAGCGCATATGATTGTTTACATGTGCAAAGATGATTAAAAAGGCAGCTGGAAATAGCAACCAAATTTCAATGGATCTAAATACCATACGACTTAACATGATGGCAATGCCAATGGTAAAAAATATCATGGGTTTATAAGAATGGTGATGTTTTTTATAACCATGATATAAGGAATAAGTCCCAATGGCAAAAGAAACAAGAATCATCCCAAGCTCAAACCTAGTATTGTGTAATATATTAATACCCAATAAAGGCAGGCTACTAAAAAATAGTGGCAATAAAGCGCAGTGAATGGCGCAGGCCAAAGAAGCCCCAATACCAATTGCATCCCAATTCCATTTTTTAAACATAGCCTAAAGGTAATTCAAATACGAGCAAAAATTAATATTACCTTTAGGGCATCTTAATAAGTCTATTAAATTTTTCTATTTATGTCAAAAAAACTAGGGGCCTATGTATTGTTTTTTGCCCTATTGCTGGCCGCTTTCTATTATTTTTTGTTTAAAGGGACAGATAATTGGAAAGTGCAATTGCCCGTTTTAAGTTATGTGCAGCCCTTTAGCTTTACCAATCAAGATGGGAATAAATTTACCGATAATGAACTTTTAAATAAGATAACTGTGGTAGAATATTTTTTTACTACTTGTAAAGGTATTTGCCCAAAGTTGAATACCAACATGAAGGATATCTACGCTATTTATAAAGACCAAGCCGATTTTCAAATTGTATCACATACATGTAATCCGGGCACAGACTCGGTTCCCGTATTAAAAAGATATGCCGATTCATTAGGCGTGGACACTAAAAAATGGGTTTTTTTAACCGGTAGAAAAGATAGTTTGTACCAAATGGCCAGAGGCTCCTATTTGTTAGATGATCCAAAAAATAATGTAGAAAAAATAGAGGATCAATTTATTCATACCCAATTTTTTGCATTGATAGATAGAAAAGGAAAAGTGAGAGGGAAAATTTATGACGGGTTGAAAGCATTAGAAATTGAGCAATTAAAACAAGACATTGCTAAATTGTTAAAAGATAAATAAAAACTCCATGATATTTGTTACAGGCGCGAGTGGTTTAGTGGGATCGAATTTAATTCAATCATTAATTGCTAAGAACAAAGTAGTCACTGCCTTGTACAGAAAAGAAATACCTGCATTTGAAGGTGCAGAAAAAGTAAAATGGGTGGCAGGAGATTTATTAGATATTGTTTCTTTAGCGCAAGCCATGGAAGGGGTGCGTCAAGTGTATCACTGTGCTGCCATTGTCTCTTTTGTGCCCAGCCAGGCGGCACGTATGATCAAGGCCAATCAAGAAGGCACGGCCAATGTGGTGAATCTTTGCATCGAAAAACAAATTGATAAATTGGTCTTCGTAAGTTCTGTAGCTGCCTTGGGTCGAATCCGAGAAGATGTTGCGATTGATGAAAGTATGAATTGGACAGCCGCTACCAGTAATAGCGTGTATGGACAATCTAAATATTTAGCAGAAATGGAAGTATGGCGTGGCATGGGCGAAGGTTTGAATGTAGCCATTGTGAATCCAGTGATTATTTTTGGCGCTGGTGATTGGACCAAGGGATCTTCTGAAATTTTCAAATCTGCTTATGATCAATTTCCTTGGTATACAAAGGGGGTGAGTGGATTTGTAGATGTATTGGATGTGATTGATTCGATGCAATTGTTAATGGACAGTCCCATTACTGGACAACGCTATGTAATTAGTGCAGAAAATTTAAGCTATCAAACTGTATTTACTAAAATTGCGCAAGCATTTAATAAAAGACCACCTCATAGAAAAGTAACACCACTATTGGCAGCCATAGTTTGGAGATTAGAAGCATTAAAAGGAATGCTTACGGGCAAAACACCTTTGCTGACCAAAGAAACAGCGGCTACTGCTCAGGCTGTAGTTCATTTTAATAATGAGAAATTCTTAAAGGCCTTTCCTAATTTTAAATATCGTTCGATGGATACGACCATCAACAGAGTTTGTGCTGAGCTAAAGAAACTCCATCATCTAGCCTAGGCTATTCCATCATTTTTTTCCAAAGCTGTGGAATACGTTTGATCCAAACCAATTCTCTTCTTTTGATGCTTGCTTCTTCGGCAGGGAATCCCATGTAAACTTTATTGCCTTCGATATCTCCAACTACGCCAGTTCTTGCCAATAAGGTGGCATTCTCACCAATGGTTAAGGTTTTACCCACCCCGGCTTGGCCCCAAATGGTGACGCCTGCTTTAATTTTAACTCCACCGGCTACACCTACTTGTGCAGCAAACAAACAATTGGCCTCAATTTGAGTGTCGTGACCAATATGCACCATATTGTCCATTTTAGTGCCCATACCTATAATAGTGTCTCCGCTAACGCCTTTGTCAATAGTACAATTGGCGCCAATTTCTACTTTGTCTTCAATAATTACTCTACCACAACTAGGCATTTTTTTATACCAGGCAGGACGATTTTTTTTGGTATTGTAATAAAAAGCATCGCTACCAATCACTGTACCTGCTTGTATAATTACTTCATCCCCGATAATGGTATCAGGGAGTAGGGTTACATTTGGATAAATCACACAATTTTTTCCAATCACTACGCCCGGACCAATAAAAACATGGGGCATCACAATAGTGCCCGTACCAATAATGGCTTCTTTACTTATAGCATCATCTGATACGATGAAAGGTTTAAAATGTTGCACAATTTTAGTATAGGCTTCAAATGGATCGGCACAAAACAATAAAGCCTTACCCGCTGGGATGCTTACTTCTTTATTATTGATGATGATACAAGTAGCAGCACTATTTAAACAAGTAGCATAATATTTTGGATGATCTACAAAAACAATATCACCCATTTCTACTTGATGAATTTCATTCACACCAGTAATTTCTAATTGCGTATTTCCTATAATTTCAGCGTTCGTAAAACTTGACAACCATTGTACCGAAATAGGTGCTGGGAGCTTCATAAGTATGTTTTTGGCCTAAATCAAAGGTAACAAGGGTTTTTTGTAAAAAAATCTTTTTACCCATTTTATGTATAAAAAAAGACCAGTTTGGCTACCGTGCCCACAGTTTTATTTATAAGTTAAGTAAATAAAATTAAAAAAAGGCATCTTCTGAAACGCTTTATTCATCAATGTTTCAATTAATTCTAAAAAAAATTAATCATGAAAATATTTTTAATAACTTGAGTTCATCATCCATAAATTAAATTTTAAATGATCATCAATTTTGCCCAATTGTGGATAACGTCAATAAATTTGTTTAAAATATTTTTTGAATTAGAAAAAAGTATAATTAATATTGTGAAGGGAATCTGATTCCCGTACTTACTAACCCATCTATATACGAGGTCCTCTTGAGCATTCAGGGGGACTTTGTTTTTAAAGAAACTTTTATTTTATCAATCATTATTTAATATACAAACCCTTTCAAGTATTAAGTCAATTTACTTCTACAGAGGGCAAGTTGTGCTTGAAGGATATAGTAGAGGTACCTAAAGATGTATATCCCATTGGTAGATTAGATTATGACAGTGAGGGTTTATTGTTCTTAAGCAATGATTCCAAATTGAATCATCAATTACTTCATCCACAATTTGAACATGCAAGAATATATTGGGTTCAAGTAGAAGGGGAAATCACCCATGAAGCCATTGCAAAGCTTACACAAGGAGTATCTATTAATATTAATGGAGTAGTGTTCAAAACAAAGCCCGCGCGTCTTGCCCTATTAGAAGCCCCGGTAGCGGTACCTGAAAGAAATCCACCCATTCGATTTAGAAAAAATATTCCTACTTCTTGGGTAGAAATTGAATTAATAGAAGGAAAGAATAGACAGGTCCGAAAAATGTTTGCATCGGTTCAATTTCCCGTATTACGCTTAATTCGAGCGCAAATAGGCCTATTTACGATACAAGGCATGATGCCAGGTGACCTTATTAGTTTAAGTCCAGAGGAGGTACAAGAAGGCTTCTTTCGTTAATTGACAGCTAAGTTTTACTTTTGCACTAATAATATACTATCAATGAGTCAATCGCTATCAGAACAGGAAATAATAAGACGTGAAAAATTACAGCATTTAGAAGCTGCGGGCATCGACCCCTATCCAGCTCCTTTGTATCCTGTGACCCATTATTCAAATGATATCAAGGCCAACTACACAGAAGAAAATAAAGAGCAATTTGCTGCAGTATGTGTAGCAGGAAGAATTATGAGTGTAAATGATAAGGGTAAAGTGCTTTTTGTTAAAATACAAGACGATAAGGGGATTTTACAACTATATATAAAGAGAGATGAAATTTGCCCAGGCGAGGACAAGTCTTATTGGGAGGCCCTTACAAAAAACGGGATGGACCTTGGAGACATTATTGGATCTACGGGTTATGTATTTATTACCAAGACTGGAGAAACATCGGTTCATTCAAGCACCGTTACTTTATTGGCCAAATCTTTAAAACCATTGCCAGTAGTTAAAAGAGACGAGGAAGGCAATGTCTTTGATGCAGTCACCGATCCTGAATTCAGGTATCGTCAACGCTATGCCGATTTAATCATCAATCCAGCGGTGAAAGAAACTTTTGTAAAAAGAACTTTATTGGTGTCTACCATTCGTGAATTTTTAAATAGTCGTGGTGCCTTAGAAGTAGATACCCCAGTTTTACAAGCCATCCCAGGAGGTGCAGCAGCAAGGCCTTTTGCTACCCACCACAATGCATTGGATGTGCCTTTTTATTTACGTATCGCCAATGAATTGTATTTGAAAAGATTAATCGTTGGAGGATTTGAATGGGTGTATGAGTTTAGTAGAAATTTTAGAAATGAAGGAATGGACCGTACGCATAATCCAGAGTTTACCGTTTTAGAATGGTATACAGCGTACAAAGATTATTTATGGATGATGGAAATTACCGAGCAATTGTTTGAAAAAATTGCGCTCACCTTACACGGAAAAACCGAATTAACGGTGGGGGATAAAACCATTAATTTTAAAGCACCATTCAGACGTATTAGTATTATTGAAGCCATCCAAGAAAATACAGGTATTGATATTACGGGCATGGACGAGGCTGCCTTAAGAGAGGTTTGTAAAAAATTACATATCGAAGTAGCCCCTACGATTGGAAAGGGTAAATTAATAGATGAAATTTTTGGAGCCAGCAGCGAACCCAAATACATACAACCCACTTTTATTATTGACTACCCTATTGAAATGAGTCCGCTTACTAAAAAGCATCGTAGTAAGGAAGGCCTGGTAGAGCGTTTTGAATTAATGGTGAATGGAAAAGAATTAGCGAACGCTTATACAGAGTTAAACGATCCAATAGATCAACGCAAGCGTTTTGAAGAGCAATTAGGCTTAATGGAGCGTGGCGATGATGAAGCCATGTTTATAGATCATGATTTTTTAAGAGCACTAGAATACGGCATGCCACCTACTTCAGGTATTGGCATTGGTATAGATAGATTATGCATGATGATGTTGAACCAACCTTCTATTCAAGATGTGTTGTTCTTCCCTCAAATGCGCCCGGAGAATGGCACAGATTAAGTGCTTTTGAAATATAGCACTTAATCTGTTACCCTCTTATGATTTTAAAAAAGGAGAACCCTCGGGTTCTCCTTTTTATTTAGTTGCCTTGAAGAAATCATAAGAGGTTAAAGTAAAAGAAGCGTAAATTTTTTATTACGCTTCTTTTACTAACTAATCTCTATAATTCAACGCAGGTTTACGATCGCCTAACAATGCTTTATAATTATAGTTTCCTTTTGCTTTTTTAAATTCATCCGATGCTTGTTTGATCAAGGCGGGGCTACTAAATAAATCTACAGCAGTCATGGCCATTGTTTTGCTAGCAACTAGCATTCCTTTGGTCCCAATTTCAGTTCCGCCACAAGCCACTGCTTGCCAACTATGTGCTGGTGTGCCGGGTACCCAAGTAGCTGCACTCATACCCACTGTAGGCAATACATAACTAACATCACCTACATCTGTAGATCCACCGCCGGCATCACTTACTTCTTTCAAAGGTTTTATGGTGGAAGCTTCTTCTAAAGGAGGTGCTTGACTAAAAAATGTGGATTGTACTTTGGCACCAAATGCTTTTTCTTGATCCGAATAAGTAACGCCACCCACTTTTTCTAAATTGGCTTGCATGGTTTCTGCAAGGGTTCTATTCAATAATAAATCATGTGTGCCACCAATAATTTCATATTTCATGGTAGTACCAGTTCCAACTGCGGCACCTTCTGCGGCTTTCACCACTCTATCAAAAATACTTACTGCTTGGTCACGTTTAGGATGACGCACATAATAATATACTTCTGCAAAATCAGGCACTACATTGGGTGCCTTACCACCATTGGTAATAATATAATGAATGCGTGTTTCTTGAGGAATGTGTTCGCGCATCATATTCACCATATTGTCCATGGCTTCTACTGCATCTAAGGCAGAGCGACCTTGTTCTGGAGACGCTGCTGCGTGCGCAGAAATTCCATAAAATCTAAATTTTGCAGACTTATTGGCTAAGGCACTTCTTAAAGTAACTTCATTGACATTGCCTGGATGCCAATGTATCACAGCATCTACGCCATTAAATAAACCAGCACGCACCATATACACTTTACCGCTACCACCTTCTTCTGCAGGACAGCCATACACCTTGATGGTCCCTTTTAATTTTCCTGAAGCAATTAATTCTTTGATCGCAATACCAGCGCCTACTGATGCGGTTCCAAATAAATGATGACCACAACCATGGCCAGCATTTTTACCAGCGATAGGATTTTTTTCAGGACTAGCTGTTTGTGCTAAACCTGGAAGGGCATCATACTCAGCTAAAATGCCAATCACTGGAGCACCAGAACCATAAGTAGCCACAAAGGCTGTTGGAATTTCAGCAACGCCTGTTTCTACTGAAAAGCCTGCTGCCTTTAAATTTTGTACATGCAAGGCGGCGCTTTTATTTTCTTTATAGCCCACTTCTGCATATTCCCATATTTGCAAAGCAGTTTTTTTATCTGCTTCATAAGCATTATTCAAAGCAAGTAACGCAGCTTCTTTATTCGCATTTACTTGTTGTGTTGCAGGATCAACTTTATTTTTCTTCTGCGCTACTACCTGTAAGCTCATCAACACCAATGCCATTAATAAAATTCTTTTCATACTTGTTTATTTAAATTGAAATAAAAAATGGTTATAAAATATTATAAAAATAAATCGTAAAATAATTTTGCACCAGGCACTACTGAATAATGCGCTAAATCGCTGATACCCTCTGCTGCCAATACTTCTTCGTCAATAAAGGTTTTACCAGTGTAGGCTAATTTTTCTTTACTTAAAATAAATAAGGCGGCGTCGGCGATAATCGCAGGTGTTCGACTCATATTGGCCAACATTTCGCCGCCTAATAAATTTCTTACGGCAGCAGTATCAATGGTGGTGCGGGGCCACAAGGAATTACAAGCAATATTATCTTCTTTAAATTCTTCCGCCCAACCCAAGGTTAACATACTCATATCGTATTTTGAAATGGTATAAGCCACATGGGGTCCCAACCATTTGGGGGCCATATTAATGGGAGGAGATAAGGTTAAAATATGTGCATGGGTAGATTTTTTTAGATAAGGCAAAGCATGTTGTACCACTAAAAATGTACCACGTACATTGATGCTGTGCATTAAATCAAATCTTTTACTAGGCGTATTGGCAGTATCTGTCAATTGAATGGCGCTAGCATTATTAATGACGATGTCAATCCCTCCAAATTTTTCCACCGTTTGTTGAATGGCCGCAGTAATTTGTGCTTCGTCTCTAATGTCCACTTGTACAGCCAAAGCCTTTACCCCCAAGGCTTCTACTTCGGCAGCGGCAGAAAAAATAGTGCCTCCTAAACGTGGATCTTCTTGTACCGATTTTGCTGCAATCACAATATTGGCACCAGCCGCTGCTAATTTTAAAGCCATCGCTTTTCCAATTCCCCTGCTACCACCTGTGATAAAAACAGTTTTTCCTTGTAGAGACATTTTAAAAAATTTATTATTTTAAGAACACCATTTATTTACACTAAAAAATCTAAAATTACTTTTTCAGTTTCGGTACATGCAGTAGCTAGTACTTCATTTTTAATAGTCACCTTAAATTCCTTACTAAAACTAATTTCATAGGCCGCTTTGTCTAATCTAACTTGAATGCTTTCGGCGCTTTCTGTTTTTCTATTTTCCAATCTTTCTCTTAAAACTTCAATAGAGGGAGGCATGATAAAGATGGACAAACAGTTGGTCCCCAATTGCTTTTGTACTTTAATGGCTCCTTTGACATCGATGTCTAAAACAGGAATTTTTCCTAGGTTCCAGATGCGGGTTAATTCTGATTTTAAAGTACCATAATAGACGCCTTCATAGACCATCTCATATTCTAAAAATTCATCTTGGTAGATGTATCCTTCAAATTGGGCTAAGGAAATAAAATGATATTCTACTCCATCTTTTTCAAGGCCCCTAGGCGCGCGCGTAGTAGCGGAAACCGAAAAGGACAACAAAGGCATTGTCTTTAATAAATAAGCAGCAATAGAAGTTTTACCTGCCCCGGATGGAGCGGTTAAAATAATTACTTTCTGTTGGTTTTGGGACATCCTTACAAATTTATAGGGCAATTTTTCCTCGCTCTAAATTACACAAATACTGCCTAAATAAATAATTATATAAGGGGTTTAAAAAACCTACAATTATGATGTATATTTAGCTGTACAAAAATTCATTCCCTAAAAATAGAATTATGAAAAAACAACTATTTACTTATTTGTTGATTGCTTTGGCCATGGTGGTACAAGCCCAAAAGCCAGGAGCAGAGGAGTCAAGTGCAAAAGTAAAATCTGAGGACAAAAACCCAAATTTTAAACGCGAGCTTTCTTTAGAAGCCAAAACAGAAAACAAAGGTGAAATCACTATTAAAGGTCAGAAAGTGCCCTATAAAGTAGTTTCTGGTACCATGCCTGTTTGGGATGAGGATGGTAAAGCCATTGCTGGTGTATTTTATATTTATTACGAACGTACGGATGTGACGAATAAAGACGAGCGTCCCTTGGTGATTTCTTTTAATGGAGGACCAGGTACCGCCAGTGTTTGGATGCACTTAGGTTATACCAGCCCAAAGAAATTAAAAATTGATGACGAAGGTTATCCTATTCAACCTTATGGATTCGAAGACAACCCTAATTCAATTTTAGATGCAGCAGATATTGTGTATATAGATCCAGTGAATACAGGCTTCTCTAGAATTTTAGATAAGTCAGTACCTGTTTCTAAATTTTTTGGCGTCAATGCAGACATTAAATATTTAGCAGACTGGATCAATGCTTTTGTTGCTAGACAAAAGCGTTGGGCTTCTCCTAAATTTTTAATTGGAGAAAGTTATGGCACTACCCGTGTTTCTGGTTTGTCATTAGAATTACAAAACAGACATTGGATGTATTTGAATGGTGTGATATTGGTATCCCCTACCGATTTAGGTATTAAACGTGAAGGCCCTACCAGTGCTGCTTTGCGTGTTCCTTATATGGCAGCTACTGCTTGGTACCATAAAAAATTGGCCGCTGATTTACAATCCAAAGACTTAACCGCTTATTTACCAGAGGTAGAAGCGTTTACTGTCAATGAATTAATTCCAGCCATTGCACAAGGTGGTGCATTGAATGCAGAAAAGAAAAAAGAAATTGTAAAAAAAGTAGCTCGTTATACAGGTATTGGTGAAACAGAAGTAGCACAACTTAGTTTGACCATTCCTTTTGATTATTTCTGGAAAGAATTGTTAAGAGACAAAGGAAAAACAGTTGGTCGCTTGGATTCTCGTTACATAGGCATGGATAAATTAGATGCAGGTGATAGTCCTGATTACAATGCAGAGCTTACTTCTTGGGAACATTCTTTCACGCCTGCGATCAATATGTATTTGAGAGATGAGTTGGGTTACAAAACAGATTTAGAGTATTATATTTTTGGTCCAACCCATCCTTGGGACAATACCAATAACCATACTGGCGATGATTTGCGTCAAGCCATGATGCAAAATCCTTATTTACATTTATTGGTTCAGTCTGGTTATTATGATGGTGCCTGCGATTATTTCAATGCTAAATACAATATGTGGCAAATGGATCCTGCTGGAAAAATTCAAGACAGAATGTTTTGGGAAGGTTACCGCAGTGGACATATGATGTATTTGCGCAAAGAAGATTTAGCGACCAGCACCGATCATTTGAGAACTTTTATTAAAAAGAGTATACCCAAATTTGGCACACCTGCCAAATTTTAAATATAAAAATTAGTAAAAGAAGAACCCCGATATTGAAAAAATACGGGGTTCTTTATTTTAGCTCATCTCCAAGCAAATAGTAAAGGTAAAAGCAACACTACAAATCCCGCCCAGGCTGCATATATAGGCAAATAGCTTGCAATACAATCTTGCACTTTTACAAGGGCTTCTTTTTTTCTAATCACTTTTATTAAAGCTATAAATACAATAATTAAGTTGATAAAAACTAATACATTACTACCTAGAACAACTACTCTATTAGGGGTTATGCCCCAAGTCCAAAGACGAAATAGAATGGCCGATAAAGCAATGATGTTAATGCAAATGGTTAAAAAGGAAAGACCCAATAAAAGTATAGAAGTAAAAAATTGATTCTTGTTTTTTCCTTTTTCAACTATGGAGAAAAATATTAATGCTAAAACTGCCACCAAAAGCAAATTATTAATCAATAGCAAGTTTCTGTCGTTAAAAGGATATTTGCCCATATAAATTAATGCGCTCAAATAAATTAATAAATTCATAAAAACCAATGGGGTAAAAATTTTAGCAATCAATGGCGATATCCAGTTGGTTAAATTGGGATTGTTGTAAATCAAATAGGTAGCCAAAATAGGAATAGCGCCAATGGCCCAAATGGCGATATGTTGCATATAAAATTGCTCAATTTTAATGCCAATCAATTCAAATAATCCAAAGGTGATAAGCGTAAATAAAATACAAGAAAGTAGTAGCACCCCAGACATAATCAACAAATCGCCATTATATTTAAGGTAGTTGATTCTTTTTTCTTTGTTAAAAAAATCATTGCCTAAATATGCATAACCTAGTATGGACCACAACAATATTGGCAAGTGAATATAGATGAGTTGGATGCTGCTACTTTTTGAATTATTCGGCAAACAATTTAAATACAAAGCCAAAACTGCAATAGCACCCCCTATAATTATTTTTTTTTTGAATGAAAGTTTTTGTTTCCAAATAAAATAAGCGCTGATAAAAGGAAAAATAAGAAAGGCAGTATTTCTAGTAAAAAATAATTCTTTCTCTACTCCAGGTAAGTTGGATATATTGGCTACAATACCAGCAACTATAGCCAAAATAATGATGCAAAGAATTTCTTTTCGATCAATAATAATTGATTTTTTTTCTTTGTAATTAAGTCTGGTATTCCAAAATATAAAATATTGTTGGTCTTTTTGGCTTGCATCTAATTCATTAAATGCCTGTGTAAAGCTTAGCTTATCCTTACGATATAATTCTTCTAATTGTTTTGGATCATTCAACGAACGAATTAATGTTGCTTTCATAAAAAACATTTTAAAGATGATTACTTATAAAAACCCAATTACTTACCTAAGCATGATTTTTAAATACGCTTTATTTGCGCACCCAAGGCTTGTAGCCTTGCATCAATGTGTTGATATCCTCTATCTATTTGTTCAATATTTTGAATGGTACTTTTTCCCTCTGCACTTAAAGCAGCAATCAGCAAGGCTTGTCCAGCGCGAATATCAGGGCTACTCATGGTAATACCACGGAGCGGATATTTACGGCCCAAACCAATCACCGTAGCACGATGCGGATCACACAAAATAATTTGTGCACCCATATCAATTAGCTTATCTGTAAAAAACAAACGGCTTTCAAACATTTTTTGATGAATCAATACACTACCTCTGGCTTGAATGGCCGTTACTAATACAATGCTTAATAAATCGGGTGTAAAACCTGGCCATGGATTGTCGTATATGGTTAAGATACCTCCATCCATAAAGGTTTGTATCTCATAAATATCTTGTGCAGGAATATAGATGTCATCTTCTTTGATGGTAAAATCAATGCCTAGTAAACGAAATTTATCAGGAATAATACCCAAGTGTTCAATGCCAGCATTTTTAATGGTGATTTCACTTTTGGTCATCGCTGCTAGACCAATGAAGGAACCAATTTCAATCATATCTGGTAAAATACGATGGTTCGTGCCGCCTAATTTTTTGACCCCTTCAATTTTTAAAAGATTACTTCCAAGGCCAGTAATTTTTGCACCCATCTTATTCAACATCAAGCAAAGCTGCTGTATATAAGGTTCACAAGCTGCATTGTAAATAGTGGTGATGCCTTCGGCTAAAACAGCCGCCATTAAAATATTGGCTGTACCTGTAACAGAAGGCTCATCCAATAACATATAGGTGCCTATTAAATTTTCTGCTTTTAAGGTGAAACAAGCAAGCTTCTCGTCATAAGCATATTTAGCACCTAATTTTTCAAATCCAATAATATGAGTATCCAATCTTCTTCTTCCAATTTTATCTCCTCCTGGTTTGGGCAAGTAGGCGATTTTAAATCTTGATAAGATCGGTCCAGCCAACATTACACTACCACGCAATCTTCCACTTTTTGCTTTAAAATCATCTGAGGCTAAATAACTAGGATCTATTTGGTCTGCTTTGAAACGATATTCCCCTTCGCCTAATTTTTCTACTGATACACCCATCGCGGCTAAAAGCTCTATCAACAAATTTACATCCACAATATTGGGCACATTTGAAATTGTAATGGGCTCGGCACTCAGCACCACTGCAGACAATACTTGAAGGGCTTCATTTTTTGCACCCTGTGGTGTAATGTTGCCTTTAAGTGCATGACCTCCTATAACTTCAAATGAACTCATTGTATAAATATTTGCTTTACGAAAATACATGATTCGCTGCACTTTCCTATCGGTCTAAAACAATAAATCCCATCTCGCTAAGGCCAAATGGGATTTCAATTATTTCAACACTTAAATTAAAAACGTTTCTTAAAATTGCGGTTGTTGTTATTGCGTCCGCCGCCTCCGCCGCCTGGTCCACCAGGGCCGCGTCCACCGCGGTTATTGTTGTTGCGGTTGTTTTGCCAACGACCACCCGCAGGACGGTATTCGTCTCTTTCAAAATTCTGATTGCGGTGTTTGATATAAGGGGTGTTGCTAAATTCAAGTTGACCACCAGTAATGGCATTTAACTCTCCTCTAATGGTGTCATCTTGTACCAATTCTTTATGCCAGTTGCTATAAGCCAATTTCATATAATGTGCAATGGCATGCGCAAAACCTGCTTTTTTCTCTTGGTCCTGTTCCGCCATGGCTTTATCAATCACCAATTCTAGGTTTTTACCTAAATGGGCATATTTAATTTTGCGCTTAGGATAAGGAATAGGATCAGGCTTCTGTTTGTAAGTTTCTTTGGTAGGAATAGGATAAGGGCTATCTACATCCAATTGAAAATTGCTCATAAAAAACAGGTGGTCCCATAATTTATGCCTATAATCCTCTATATTTTTGAGTTGCGGGTTTAAAAAGCCCATGAGTTCAATCACCACCAGGGCTTGTTCCTTTCTTTTGTCTCGGTCTTCAATGGTCATAAGATGGTCCACCATCTTTTGAACGTGACGGCCATACTCCCTCATCCCCATAATACTTCTTGCTGTATTGTATTCCATGTAATTATTACTTCTCGAGTAACAAATGTAAGGATTTATTTTATCTTCGTACCATGGAGCAGCTCTTAGCACAAATCGAATCTATTAAAAAAGAAATCGCCACCACGGTAGCCACCACCTCGGCCGACGTGGAAGCCTACCGAATTAAATACTTGGGAACCAAAGGTTTGGTCAAACAAATCATGGGCGAAATGAAAAATGTGCCAGTAGCGCAGAAAAAAGACTTTGGTCAAATTTTGAATGCTTTTAAAATTCTTGCCGAGGAAAAACTTGAAAATTTATTGGCGGCATTGGGCGATGCGGATGAAGCCAATACTACAATAGACACCAGTTTACCAGGAGATCCTGTTGCTGTAGGTACCAGACATCCTTTGAACTTAGTGCGCAATCAAATGGTTTCTATTTTTAAAAGATTAGGATTTGCCGTAGCAGAAGGACCAGAGGTAGAAGATGACTGGCATAATTTCGGTGCGATGAATTTACCAGCCGATCATCCAGCACGCGATATGCAGGATACTTTTTATGTGCAAGAAGCCACAGATAATAATTCAGCTTGGTTGTTAAGAACGCATACTTCAAGTGTACAAGCAAGAGTGATGGAAACGCAAAAGCCACCTATTCGAGTGATTTGTCCTGGCCGCGTATACCGCAATGAAACTATATCTGCAAGAGCACATTGTTTTTTTCATCAAGTAGAAGGATTGTATATAGATGAAAATGTAAGCTTTGCAGATTTAAAACAAACCCTTTATTTTTTCGTACAAGAAATGTTTGGAAAGGATGTGAAAGTAAGATTCCGTCCAAGTTATTTTCCATTTACAGAACCTAGTGCGGAGATGGATATTAGTTGTCAAATATGTAGCGGCAAAGGATGTAATATTTGTAAGCATACAGGATGGGTAGAAATTTTAGGTAGTGGTATGGTACATCCCAATGTGTTAAAAAACTTTGGCATAGATCCTGAAAAGTATACTGGCTTTGCCTTTGGTATGGGCGTGGAAAGAATCACTCAATTAAAATACCAAGTAAACGATTTACGTTTATACGCTCAAAACGACCTGCGCTTTTTGCAACAGTTTAAGCGTGTCTAGAAAATAAATATGTTACACAATACCAAGGGGATTGTTTTACGTGTCACTAAATATGGGGACACGAGCATTATCTTAACTGCGTATACTGAACTTTTTGGTTTGCAACAATACATCGTCAAAGGGGTAAGAGTCACTAGCAAAAAAGGGGCCAACAAGGGCGTGTTTTATCAGCCCGCTGCTATTTTACAAATGGAAGTGTACCATTCGCCCATGAAGCAATTGCAAATGATCAAAGACGTGAACTGGGATTTTGTATATCAAAATATTTATGCTGATGTCTTACGTAATGCAGTAGCCACCTATATTGTAGAGGTCCTGCAACAAACTATGCAACCAGAACCTCATCCAGAATTATTTTATTTAATAGAAGATACGTTCAAACAATTAGATAAAGGGGGCCCTCATTTGGTGGGCAATTTGCCTATCTATTTTTTAATCCATTTAAGTCAAACCATGGGCTTTGGATTGCAAGGAAAATACAGCATAAGCAGTCCAGTACTAGATGTGCGTGAAGGACAATTTGTAGCAAGCACACCTACGCATCCCTATTTTTTAGAAGGGGCCGAAGCACAAACGGCTTCCACTTTTTTACAAGTTCAATTTTACAATGACTTAGACAATATTATTTTAACTGGTTCGCAAAGAAAAAAAATATTGGAACTCTTTCAGCTGTCGCTAAGTTGGCATTATAAAAAATTTAGTGAAATTAAATCGCTGCCCATATTACAAGAAGTGTTGAGGTAAAAATCTTGATAAAATAACATCGTTTAGTTTATATATAGGCTTTTTTTTATTTATATTTATAAAAACAACTATGGAAGTACATCATCCACATCATGCCCCCAATGGAGCGCATTTAAAGAAAAAATTTAAAGAATATATTTTTGAGTTTCTGATGTTGTTTCTGGCAGTTACCCTGGGTTTCTTTGCAGAGAATAAAAGAGAATTTTTTGTAGAAAGAGAAAGAGAGCATCAATACATGCAAAGTTTTTATGAAGATTTAAAAAGAGATACAGCAGAATTGAATGCAGTAAGAAGAACTTATATCAAGCAGATAGGGAGATTGGACACCACTGTAAATTATATTTTTGAAGGGAAGAATGATACCGTATCCATTGCTAAATTATATGAATTGAACCTAGGCACCCTAGGAAGCAGAGGGGTTAGATTAATTGAAAGAACGACAGCGCAATTAAAAAACGCAGGTGGTTTGAGGCTTGTTGAAAACAGTAAGATTAGCGATCAAATCGCCGTTTATTGGCATTATGCCTCCTATATCCAAGCTTATGGCGAATCTACCGAAGAACTAAAAATTCGCGCCAGAGAAAAGTCCTATTCAATTTTTAATAATAATTTTTATCAAAATCAGGAAAGAGGGAATAATAAATACAAAGTAAAACCAGGGTCTAAATTAATGACCAACGATAAAAATACTTTAATTGAATTTGCGAATCGACTCACCCACATCAAAAATGCGCTTAATAATGTTTCTATAGTACTTCTGGATTCCACTGAAAAAGTGGCCATAGATTTAATGGCAGCGCTTAAACAAGAATACCACGTAAAATAATATTCCATGGAAGTACATCATCATTCACATCATCCAAAAAAATGGAAAGAATATCTTACTGAATTCTTAATGCTATTCTTAGCAGTAAGTATGGGTTTTGTGGCAGAGAATCTTAGGGAAAAACATGTTGAAAATGAAAGGTCGGAGGAATTAATTCAGGCCTTTATCATTGATGTACAAGAAAACCAAAAACAATTAGATTCTATTATTTTTAAAAATCAACAACTTTCAACTTATTTAGACTCCTTGAGTATAAATCATGCAACAGTTAATCATACAATCAATTTATCTGATTTAGCTTTTACAATGGATTTTTGGATCTACCGTTTTATAAACCGTAAAACAATATTTGAGCAAATGAAAAGCTCGGGAGCTTTACGATATATTCAAAATAAAGATGCGTTAAAAGCTATTTTGCAATACGAGGAGCATGCTAGTCTTGCAGAAACGAGATCAATGGAAACGGAAACCCAATATTACTTTGATCAATTCAGACCTGGTTTAAAAAAATTACTACCCCCGTCTTTTTTTATTTTGAGAGGAATGGGTAATCCCTCTATAAGAAATGTATTAATGGATGTTCATCCTGGATTTAATAATAATTTCAATCTTCATGAAAAAGAATTACGAAAACAGCTAGAGGATACCAAACTTTCCATAGATCAAATAAGAGATTTATCAAAACTTTGGTTCCACAGAGAGGAGCGACTGGAGCTTAGTTTAATATCACAAATAGGACTTAAAAAAGAAGGAATAAAATTGCTTCAGTTATTAGAAACAACAAAATAATTAATTGTTGTCTCTGCTTTTTCTGTGCCTGCGCCACATGATTAATAAGATGGCAAAAATTCCAAATAATATGGGGAATGTCATAATAGAAATTTAATACCACAAGCTACGAAATTTAGATAGCTTTATTGAAATATAGCTTATGAAATTCATCATCAAAATTCTAGCCATTCTATTTCTTGGCATAAGCGCAAGTTGTTCAATGATCAAACCAACTGGAATGAATAAAACTATAATTGATTATCAAGCACACCGCGGTGGCAGGGGCTTGATGCCTGAAAATACCATTGCCGCCATGTTGGCTGTGATGGATAATGAAAAGGTAACTACTCTTGAAATGGACTTAGCCATTACTAAGGATAAGCAGGTAGTAGTTTCACATGATCCTATTTTAAATCCTTTGATTACCACCAAGCCCGATGGAACTTATATTAAGGCAGATGAAATCAATAAAAATATTATTTATCAGATGGATTATGCCACACTAGAAAAATATGATGTGGGCTTAAAAATACATCCAGGTTTTACAAGCCAAAAAAAATTAGCGGTGGCTATTCCCACCCTTGCCAGTTTAATGGATAGTGTGGAATTAAAAGGAGCAAGTATTGGAAGAAAAATGAATTACAATATCGAAATTAAATCGGTGGATGGGAAAGATGGCATTGAACATCCAAGTCCCGATGAATTTGTAGAATTGGTGGTGGCTACTTTACAAAAGAAAAATATGCTTAAACGAACAAGCATACAAAGTTTTGATCTAAGACCACTTCGTGTATTACATGAAAAATACCCTACTATTCAAACAGTTTTTTTAGTGGAAGGAAAACAAAGTACCGATGTTCAAAATCAAATTGATTTACTTGGATTTGTACCTACTATTTATAGCCCTGAGTTTAAGTATGTTACTAGGCAAATGGTGGACTATTGTCATCAACATCAAATGAAAATTATTCCTTGGACAGTGAATAACCAAGCAGAAATAAATGCATTGATCGCATTAAAGGTGGATGGAATCATTTCAGACTATCCGAATTTGTATTAATCTCTATATTAGTCGTTGAGGGCTGCTTGATGGTGTGACAAGACCAGCTGCATCTATACCTTTTATTAAAACAACCCCTGGTTTTTTTCCTTTTTCAAAACTACCCAAGCTTTTATCCATTTGTAAAGCCTTAGCACCATTAAGTGTTGCCCAGCCAAGCATTTCAGCCAGTGGAATAGAAGGATGATGTTTTTGAATGGTTTTTATTTCATCTAAAATATTTAAACTCCAATTGCTTGCATAACTGTCTGTACCTATAACAATGTTTGCACCATTAGTGCGTAACAATTCAATAGGCGGCATAGTTTGTTCAATGTACTGATTTGCATTAGGGCACAAACACCAAAAGGTATTGGGCATTTGTTTTTGAACGGCTTTAATATCTGCTGCACTAGAAAAGCTATTGTGTACCAAAATACTTCTTGCTGCTTTTTTAAAATAAGGTAGTACCGATTGCAAACTACTTAGTCCAGTAGCTTCAAAAAAATCAAGCGATACCTTTGTTCTTTCATACATTCCTAAAAAGGAGCCTGATTTTTTTTCAAAGAATTCATTTTCATCACTAGTCTCTTGATTGTGCATGGTAATGGTATGTGCACCAAAATGATTTGACAGCAATTTCCATAAATTAAAACTTACCGAGTAAGGGGCATGGGGTACCAAGGATGCGCGTATACAATTATCTTGAAATGTTTCTTGAATTTTTAAACCGACTTGCATTTTATCATAGGAACGAGTGGGATCCAAATCGTATAATTCAACAAAACTATAATAAGCAATCTTGTGTTTTTCTTTTTGTGCGAGGGTGTCAAGTGTATTACAAATATCTCCCACCGCCACAATTCCATTTTGATACATTTCTTCTTCTGCTGCTTCAATCGCTTCTTCTACAATAATTGAATCTACGCTTCTTAAGGCTACAATTTGTTTTACAAATTCTTGTAAACCGGTATGTGCAGGAATCATTCCTTTCATATGCGACAATTCCAAATGGCAATGTGCATTGATCAATCCAGGGGTAAGCACCCCCTCGAAATTTTGCACCTCCTCCCCCGCATCTTCTATCCCAACCAAGGCTTCGATGGTCCCATCCTTTTGGGTAATTAAAACCAGTTGGTCCTCTAAAAGCTCGGTGCCAGTAAAAATTTGAGTGGCTTGGAATTTTTCATACATATATATAAGTAGCTGCTATTGCCTTAAAAATAGGTCAGAATAGCTGAATTTAATGTAAAAGCGCTTTGAATTATTAAAAAACATACAACTACCCCATTCCTAACTACTTGATTTTCAGTAGGTATTTAGTATGATTAATATTACGATACAAAATATTTATTGATAATCAATTAGTTATAAAGATACAATACAAAAACAGTCCTCTAAATATTGGGAAAACCCAAAATCCCCTCGTACCTTCGCCCTCCCTTATAAAACAGGGATATTTTTATGGCTGTCGGGATAGCGCGGCCTCATTAAAACAAAAGAATTATGAGTAAACTACATTTCACCACGAAGCACGCCAACGCGGCTACCGTTAAACATGGCTGGTACATTGTTGATGGTACTAATCAAACCGTAGGACGTATTGCTTCAAAAATCGCAGCTGTTCTACGTGGTAAGAACAAAGCT